>JBOGGT010000021.1:0-12718 GCA_050744225.1 Acidimicrobiales bacterium
CCCCCCCCCCCCCCCCCCGCGGAGGGGTCGAATACAGGTGACGCTAACCTCCGGCAATGCGCGTTGGGGTGCTCGGGGCCGGGGGGCGGATGGGGATCGCGGTTTGCCGGGCGGTTAGCGATGCACCCGACCTGGTGCTGGTCTGCGCGGTCGATCCCCGACTGGCGGGGTCCAGCCTCGACGAGGTGGCCGGGGTGGAGGGGAGCGGGCTGGTGATTGCCGAGGCCGCCGACGCCCTGGCTGACTCAGGGGTAGAGGTGGCCGTGGACTTCACCCGCGCAGAGGCTGCCATGGCCAACCTGGCCGTCTGTGCTGCCAACGGGATCCACGCAGTGGTGGGCACATCAGGGCTGTCCGAGGCTTCGATCGCGCAAATCGCTGGGTGGTTCGGTTCGGGCCGGGGTCCTGGCCGGACCCCCGACCAGGGTCCCGACCAGCGCGGACCCAACTGCATACTGGCCTCCAACTTCGCCATCGGGGCGGTCCTGATGATGCGCTTCGCCGAGTTGGCTGCGCCGTATATGGAGTCGATCGAGGTGGTCGAGCTGCACCACGACGCCAAGATCGACGCGCCCTCGGGCACCGCGATGCACACGGCGCGGCGGGTGGCGGACGCCAGGGCGGCAGCCTCGGCGGGCGAGCTGGCCCCTGACCCGACCCGGCACGAGGTCCTCGCCGGGGCGCGGGGAGGTGCGGGCCCGGGTGGCGTGAGGGTCCACTCGGTCCGCCTGCGCGGCCTGGTTGCCCACCAAGAGGTGCTGATGGGCACCACCGGCCAGAGCCTCACCATCCGGCACGACTCCTACGACCGGACATCGTTCATGCCCGGCGTCCTGCTCGCGGTGCGATGCGTGGCCGACCGTCCCGGGCTCACAGTGGGGATCGACTCACTGCTCACCGGGCTTCCGGGCTCGCGGTAGCTACCCGCCGATCCGGTCGGTGGTGTTTGAGTGGCGCTGAGCCACGCAAACACCACCAGTACTCGGGCTTCTCCCCCTACCTATCCCCCAAATGGGGGAGGCAACTGGACAGAGTGGTGCCCTTGCGTCCCTCCGGATTCCCGAGTAAAGTGGTCAACAATTGCCGACAAACGAGGACGGAAGGACTACCTGTGACCGCCACCGACGAGCTTCTGAGCAACGCCGAGGGATACGCCTCCAGCTTTGACAAGGGTGACCTTCCCATGCCCCCGGGGCGCCACGTCGCCATCGTGGCCTGCATGGACGCCCGGCTGAACCCCTACGGGATCTTCGGGCTGACCGAGGGGGACTGCCACGTGATCCGCAACGCCGGAGGGGCGGTGACCGACGACGTGATCCGGTCCCTGGCCATCTCCCAGCGCCTGCTGGGCACCCAGGAGGTCATCCTGGTCCACCACGCTGACTGTGGTATGCGGACCTTCAAGAGCGACGACTTCGCCAACCAGATCCAGGAGGACACCGGTGTGCGCCCGCCGTGGGCTGGCGAAGCGTTCCCCGACTCGGCGGCTGACGTGCGCCAGTCGATGGCCCGGATCACTGCCAGCCCCTTCCTCCCCAACAAAGACAGCGTGCGGGGCTTCGTCTGGGACGACAAGACCGGATCACTGACCGAGGTGTGAGCCGCGATCGGCTCGGTTTGGCCCGCCCAGGCGTCCTGACCGAGCCGATCCCAGCCACTCCGGCCGATCCCAGCCACTCCGGCCGATCACGGTCCAGGTGGCACTTCCTGGCCGTTCGAGTCCAACCGCTCGATCAGCTGTCTCAACAGGGCGACCTCCTCCGAGAGAGCCCGGCGTCCCGGCTTGGTGATGTGCACCCAGGTTCTCGGGCGCCGGCTCTCGTAGCCCTTCTCGATCTTTACGTAGCCGGCGGATTCCAGGGTCTGGAGGTGTCGCGACAGGTTCCCGTCGGTGAGTCCCAGGGCCTCTTGAAGGAAACCGAACTGGATCCGGCTGGCTTCGCAGAGCACGGCCAGGATGCCGAGACGGGTTCGCTGGTGGACAGTCTCGTCAAGGCCTTGGACCGGGTGGGTCAAGTCACCTGCTTTCCCCGGCCGTGGGTCCCTTTGCGCCCAGCTAACAGGCCGGAGAGACCGAAGCCGATCCCCCCGAGGAGCAGGGCGACGCCAACAACGACCACGTTCATTGCCCCGAACGAGCCACGCCCGATCCGGTAGGTCATGTTCTCGATGTCGTAGAGGTTCGCCAACAGCACCAGCGCAAGGAAGGTAGTGGCGAAGGCGGCAAGCGACCAGCTGCGCTCAGGGCGAGCCAGCACGAACAGGGCGATGGCGATGGTGATCAGCGGGGTGAGGCCCCGCACGGTCAGGTCACTGAAGCGGAGTAACCCGGCCAGGCTCGTGACGACCAGAAGCCCCAGCAGACCCACGCCGGTGGCGACGAACGCCCTGACTGATCGGGTGACACCCCGGCGCCTGGCGCTGAGTACCCCAGCCGGAAAGAACTGCGGCAGCTCGAACACGCAGGAGCGGTGAGTTCCGCAAGGGCTCCCCGGCAGGTAGAGGGGGATCGAGGCCAGGACGATCACGCCGAAGAGCAGCAGCGGGAACCAAGGCGTCCCTCGGGCCAGGCGAGATCGGCGTCGCAGTCTCCCGACGTCGGATTACCAGTCGCGGGCTTCGTCCCAACCGAGTGGGTTAACATTGGTCATGAGTGCACTTTACATCGCAAAGTAGCTGCTGTCAACAGGTTTGCTCGACCGGTGAACTTGGCGTGATGAAGACGTCTATGATGACTTCATCACGCCAAGTCCGGTCTGCCAGCGTTTCCATAGCAGGCTCGCGAGGGCGGAGGTTCGAAGTCCTGGAGCTGGCCACTCGAATTGAGCCAACCTGTCGCCCGGCACGAACCCTTCCGCCGGCACCAGGCTGGCCGCGGGCAGCACCCCGGCTACCGACGACGTGAGGAAAACCTCGTCGGCCACCCCGAGGGTCGCCAAGCCGAGTGGCCGGCACTCGACCGCCATCCCGGCACCACCAGCAAGCCTCAGAAGAGCTGCTCGGGTGGTGCCGGCCAGGATGCGCTTCTGTGAGCCCACGCCGGTGGGCCACTCCCGCTCCATCCAGCGCTTCTGTGAGCCCACGCCGGTGGGCCACTCCCGCTCCATCCAGCGCCCCGGCCGGCCCTCGACGGAGGGCTTCCCCGGCCGCGCCCGCTTCGGCGGTACGCGCCGAGCGGACCTCGAAGGAGGTCATCTCCAGCCGGCCGCCGAGGGCGGCGACCAGGGGGGCGGCTTTGGTAATGCACTCGGAGAGCTCGGCGAGGGGCTCGGAGTCGGCCACCACGCCCCCGCCCACCCCCAGCCAGGCGACGGTCCCGGATACCTCGAAGGTCCGGATGGCCACACTCAGCTCAAGTCCCGAGACGGGGCTGGCGATCCCGATGCAGCCGGTATAGACCCCCCGCCCGACAGCCTCCAGCTCGGCGATCAGCCCCATCGCAGCCACCTTCGGTGCGCCGGTGACCGAGCCCGGTGGGAAGGTGGCCCGCAGCAGGTCGGCGTTGGTCACCCCCTCGCGCAGGGTACCGGTGACGTCCGACACCAGGTGCCAAACGCCCGGGTGGCTCTCGGTGCGGCACAGCTCGGGTACCGTGACGGCCGTGCAGACCCGGCCGAGGTCGTTGCGCATCAGGTCGACAATCATCACGTTCTCGGCCCGGTCCTTGGCCGAGGCCGAGAGTCCGTCCGACCCGCCTATGCCGACCGCTGACGCGGAGGGGCCACCAGGCCCGCCGACCGCCGGCGCTGTTCCTTTGATCGGGGAGGTCGAGACCCCAGACGCAACCCTGCGGAGGAACAGCTCGGGGGAGAAGCTGGCCACCGCCAGGTCGGGGTACCCGAGGTATGCGCCGTAGGCCTGGGCCAGCGTTTCGCAGCCGTCGCACCACAGCTGGAGTGGGTCCCCGCAGAACTAGGCCAACAATCCGAGACAGACGTTGACCTGGTAGGCGTCCCCGGCACGGATGTGCTCGATCGCCCGGGCCAACGCCAACAGGTGGGCTTCGGGGCGGGGGAGCGGGCTGAAGGCCCCGAACCTGTACTCGCCCCTCGGCGCTGCGGACCCGGCGAGGCGCCTAGCCCAGTTGTCCAGCCTTTCGCACAGGCGCGTCGACTGGCCCTCAGACCACAGCGCCTCGAAGAGCCACCCGCCCTCTGCCCGGTCGTAGGGCGCAGCAGGTGGTCGTAGAAGCAGAGCCTGGCGCGCCCAGCTTCCACCGGTCCCGGGGGCGGACTTGGCGGGAGCCGTTCCAGAGCGGTTGCCAGCTGGTATCCCATGTAACCGATCCAGCCCCCACCAACCGCGCCTTTCGGGGTCTCGTCGATGAGCGCGGGCTGCAGGTCGAGGGCGTCGAAAGGGTCGTCGCCATCACTCAGCACCACCAGCGGCCCGAAGCCGACCAGCGCGCAACCGCCGGCCCAGCGACCGGTGAGAGCAAACGGGCGGGGATCGGCCTGCGCGGCCCGCAGCACCTCCCCCGCGGTGAGGGTGGTGGGGAGCGGTACCTGCACCAGCCGCACGCGCTCGGGCATGATCCCTCCCACCTTGGCGACCGTACCCCACCCCCCTCTGGAATCGTGCGCAGTCGCCAAACCGGACCCTGCGCAGAACCGCCGAGGCTGGCAGGGGAACGCCGGGCTGAAAGGACGGTATCCTGAGCGGTCATGGAGCGCCACGGCCATCGTCCCGGGTCGGCGGGGCGCGCCGCCACAACAACGCCAGCGTTCTGATGGGGGTGCCCGGGCGTTTCGGGGCGGTGCTGACAGCGATGGCCACTCCATTTGCCCCGGATGGGACCCTCGATCTCGACGGCGCGGCCAGCCTCGCCCGCTGGCTGGCTACCAACGGCAGCGATGGCCTGGTGGTGGCGGGGTCCACCGGGGAGTCCGCGGCGCTCTCCGACGACGAACGCTCAGCCCTGTGGCGCGCAGTCGCCGAGACGGTGACCATCCCGGTGCTGGCCGGCTCGGGCACCGCCGACACCGCCCGGTCGGTCCGCCTGACCCGCCTCGCCCAAGAGGCGGGCGCGGCCGGTGCCTTGGTGGTGGCGCCATACTACTCCCGTCCCTCCCAGGCGGGCATGGCCGCTCATTTCGCGGCCATCGCGGAGTCGACCGAGCTGCCGGTGGTCATCTACGACATCCCGGTTCGCACCGGGCGCAAGGTGGCGACCTCCACCCTCCTAGGCTTGGCTCATCACTGCCCCAACATCGTCGCGTTGAAGGACGCAGCCGGCAATCCGGCGGCTTCTGCTGCTCTCCTGGCGCAGGCCCCGCCGGGCTTCGAGCTCTACAGCGGTGACGACGCCATGACCCTCCCCCTTCTTGCCATAGGCGCCTGCGGGGTGATCGGGGTGGCGACACACTGGGCCGGACCCGAGATGCAAGAGATGCTGGCCAGCTTCGCCAAGGGGGACACCGAGGCCGCCCGCAAAGCCAACGCACGCCTAGTCGAGTCCTACGCCTTCGAGACCTGCGACGAGGCCCCCAACCCGGTCCCCACCAAGGCGATGCTGAGGGTCCTTGGCCTCCCCGGTGGCGCCTGCCGGCCCCCGATGGGCCCCGAGCCCGACGGCTTGGAAGACCGCGCCCGCGCGGTGCTCGCCGCTCTCCGCGTCGCTAGCTCCGACGCCGCCAACTCGCCTGGTAGCCAGGTCGCACGTGCCTGAGCCAGTAAGGATCGTCTTTCTTGGCGGCCTCGGCGAGATCGGCCGGAACTGCGCGTGCGTGGAGGTCGAGGGCCGGATCCTGGTGCTCGACTGCGGGCTCATGTTCCCCGACGAGCAGATGCCTGGGGTGGACCTGGTCCTGCCGGACTTCACCTACCTGCGAGACAACGCAGAGCGCATCGAGGGAGTGATCCTCACCCACGGCCACGAGGACCACACCGGCGGTCTGTCCTTCCTCCTGCGGGACATGTCCCTCACCGTCTACGGGTCGGGCCTCACCTTGGGCCTGGCGCGCAACCGGGTGGAGGAAGCCGGGCTCCTGCAACGGGTCACCATGGTCGAGGTCCACGACGGGGAGCGCCGCCGCATAGGGCCTTTCGATGTCGAGTTCATCCCGGTCACCCACTCGGTGCCCAACGGCTTCGCCACCGCCTTCCACACTCCCCATGGGGTGATCCTGCACACCGGGGACTTCAAGCTGGACCTCACCCCGGTGGACGGGCGCCTCACCGACCTGGCACGTATCGGCGCCATCGCCAGCGGTCCGGGTATCCGGCTGTTGCTCTCGGACTCCACCAACGCCGAGGAGCCGGGGGCAACCTCGTCGGAGTCCCAGGTGGGTGTGGTCCTGCGCCAGCTCTTCGTCACCCACCGCCGCCAGCGGATTGTCGCAACTTGCTTCGCCTCCCACATCCACCGGGTCCAGCAGATCGCCGATGCGGCGATCGAGGCCGGTCGCCAGGTCGCGACGCTCGGGCGCTCGATGGCCAAGAACGTGGCCCTGGCGCGCAGTCTCGGCCTGCTTTCCATACCAGAGTCCGCCATGGTCCCAATCGAGGACATCTCCAAGTTGGCTCCCGAGCGGGTCTGTGTCATCTCGACCGGCTCCCAGGGCGAACCGATGTCTGCCCTGGCCCTGATGGCGGCGGCCGAGAGCAAGTGGCTGGAGGTGGGCCCGAGCGACGTGGTGATAATGTCCAGCCACGCCATCCCAGGCAACGAGTCCGCGGTGAGCCGGGTGATCGACGGCCTTTACCGCCGGGGGGCGGAGGTGGTCCACACCGGCACCGCGGAGGTCCACGCCAGCGGCCACGCCAAGGCCGACGAGCTCAAGACCATGCTGGCGGTGGCCCGCCCGGACTGCTTCGTGCCGGTGCACGGCGAGTTCCGCCACCTGCTCAACCACACCCGCCTGGCAGTGCTGATGGGGGTGGATGAACGCAACGTCCTGCTGTGCGAGGACGGTGACGTGATCTGCCTCGACGACTCCGGGATCAACTTCGCCGGGGAGGTCCCCGCGGGCTACCTGTTCGTTGACGGGACCGTGGGGGACGTAAGCCACGGTGTGTTGCGTGACCGCCAGGCCCTGGCCACCGAGGGAGTCGTGGTGGTGGTCGTGGCCTTGGACGCCCGCACCGGCGAGGTGGTCACCGGCCCGGAGATCATCACCAGGGGGTGGGTGCACGCCCCGGAGGCCGAGACCATGCTCGGCGAGGCACGCGCCGTGGTGCTCGCCGCGGTGAACGAGGCCGCCTCCAAGGGTGCCACCGACGCGGAGACCATGCGCCGCAACATCCGCCGTGCCATGGGCCGCTTCGTCAGCGACCGGACCCGGCGCCGCCCGATGATCGTCCCCCTCGTCCTGGAGGCCTGAGCGCGATCCTGCGGATCAGAAACCACTCCTGCCACGATGTCGTCGAGAGCACCGAAGAGAGCCCTCCGATCGCGACCAGTGGCCAAGTCACGCATGCGGACAGCGAGCGCAAAAGGTACTCGCGTTGTATGGAACTCGACGGCATAGGCTGCCGGTTCGCCCCAGGGCCACTGGCGACTCGCCCCCGGGGCCTCCGGCCAGTTCAGAAGGTGGCCATGGAGTCGATGGCGTCGTAGATGCCATCGAGTGCCCAGGTGCCGTAGGGAGTGTCGATGATGTCGCCGGGCCCGTAAGACGACCAGGCGACCTCCCCGTCCCGCCAGCGCGCCACCTCGATCCGGCGGATGTCGGGCTCCACCATGGCGTACGCCTGGATGGAGGCGAGCACCTGGTACCCTCGCAGCCTCTCGCGTCGGTCGGTCCCGCGGGTGCTTGGGGACAGCACCTCGACGATGAAGCTGGCGTCGGTCTCGTAGAGGTTCGTGCCTGCCGGGCCGCAGACCACCAGCAGGTCCGGGTAATAGAGGTCGCCCGAGGGCACCTCGAGCTTGCGTCCCTCGGCGAACGGCCGGCAGCCAGCTGCGTAGGCGACCGGCGAAACCAGCGAGAACAGGTAAGCCACCATCAGCTCGTGGCGTTCGGTGCCCCCGCTCATGGCGTAGGTCCGTCCGCCCACCAGCTCGTGCCTGGCCGGCTCGGCCTCTTCCCAATCCAGGTACTCCGAAAGGCTCATCGTGCCCAACGGATCGGCAGAGCTCACGCCCTCAGTTTACCTCAAAGAACGCGTTGGGGGTGTTGACAGTGTTAGCCTTGTGGCTGTTGTGACTCAAACCCAGCCGATTAACTGAGCCTCTCCGCCTCCGGACCCGTGCCCACTCAAGCCAAGCGCTCCCCCGCCAAGCCTCGGACGAGTGCCGCCCGCCCGCCCGCCCGCGCCCCCAGGCCAGCCCCGCACCGACGCGCTCCAAGGGCCGCCCCCCCTCCTACCTCCCCGCGGCGCTCACCCTGGCCGTTGCGCCTGGGGGCAGCCAGTCTGCGCTCGCTCGGCCGGCTCAGCCGGGAGGTGCAGGGGGCGCTCTGCCTGCTGGTCGGGCTGCTGGCAGGTATCGCTATCTACTCGGACGCCTTCGGAAGCTCCGGCCTCGGCCCGGTCGGCCACCTGGCGACCGCGGTCCTGGGCGATGTCTTTGGCTGGGCACGGGTGCTCATACCCGCCGGACTGGCGGCCCTCGGGTTGGTGCTGGCGGTGGCCAGGCACCACCGCGGTCCCTCCGAAGCCAGCCAGGATGGGGACGCGGCGACCACCGCCGGGTCGCCCTCGCTGGGGCGGGGCGAGGCTCTCCCTGAGTCGCCGGAGCGATATGGCGCGGGTCGGCTGATCCTCGGTCTGGTCCTGGCCTGTGTCGCCCTGGCCGGGCTGCTGGCGCTGGCCGGGGGAGACCCGCACCTCGGCTCGTCCCTGGCCCGGCTGCGCGGAGCGGGGGGCCTGGTCGGGGCGGGCTTGGCCCAGCCGGGGGAGGGGCTCATCGGGGTGGCCGGCACCGGCGTGGTCCTGGCGGTGCTGATGGTGATCGGCCTGGCCCTCCTCGCAAGGCTGAGCCTTCGCCAGGCCGTGGCTGGGGCGGGGGTGACCTGGCGAGCCGGCGGGCGGGCAACCCGCAACGGTGCCCGGGCTGCTGGTCGGGCGGCGTCACGGATCGCTGCCGGAGCGCGATCCAATGCTGGCTCGCGCTCGAAACGGTTGGCGATCAGTGGCCGAGCGCGCGGGAGTCCGGGCGAGACCGGCGGAGAGATAGCGGGCGGGTCACGCGCCGACGGCGTCGGGTCGGTGGACGTTGGCGTAACGGCGGGGGTCGGGACGGCCTCCGAATGCGGAGCGGTGCCCATCGTGGGCAGGGGCCTGGACGGGGAAGGCGAGGGCGGGCCGGTCGAGGGTGGGCTTGGCGAGGGCGGCGGGGCGGGCGGGTCGGGGGTGGACACTGCGGGTGAAGGGGAACAGGCTCAATTATTCAAAGGGGTTCCGAACCCACCTTGGCGGTTGCCGTCGCCGAGCCTTTTGAAGCAGAGCAGGCACACCGCGGTGGACCGCAAGTCCCTGGCGGCGGACGGCCAGGTCCTCGAGCGGGCGCTGGCGGCCCACGGAGTGGAGACCCGGCTGGTGGGTATGACCGTGGGGCCCACGGTGACCCGATTCGAGCTGGAGCTGGGGGCGGGGGTCAAGGTGGCCAGGGTGACCAGCCTCTCCAAGGACATCGCCTACGCCATGGCTTCGCCGGACGTGCGCATCCTGGCCCCGATCCCTGGGCGATCGGCCATCGGGGTTGAGGTGCCCAACCGCAACCGCCAACTGGTGGCGCTGGCTGACATACTGGGCTCCGAGGAGGCCCGCCGGGCGACCCACCCCCTGGAGGTGGCCATGGGCTGCGACATCGCCGGGCGCTCGGTGATGTCCAACCTGGCGGAGATGCCCCACATCCTGATTGCCGGGGCGACCGGTGCGGGCAAGTCCTCCTGCATCAACTCCCTGCTGACCTCTATCCTGATGCGTGCCACCCCCGACCAGGTGCGCCTGATCCTGGTCGACCCGAAGCGGGTGGAGCTGGGCCAGTACAACGGCCTGCCGCACCTGCTCACCCAGGTGGTGGTGAACCCCAAGCGAGCGGCCAACGCGCTGGCCTGGGCGGTGCGCGAGATGGAGCGGCGCTACGACCTGCTGGCCGAGATCGGGGTGCGCGACATCACCGGCTACAACCAGCTGGCGGCGGAAACCTTGGCTGCGGAGTCGGCTGCTGCGTCGGTCGCTGCGTCCGGGCGGGCGGGGCGTGGGGGGGTGGAGGAGGCGGTGCTGGAGAGGCTGCCTTTCATCCTGGTGGTGGTGGACGAGCTGAACGACCTGATGATGGTGGCCGCACGGGACGTGGAGGACTCGATCTGCCGGATCGCCCAGATGGCGCGAGCAGTGGGGATCCACCTGGTGATCGCCACCCAGCGCCCGTCGGTGGACGTGATCACCGGGGTGATCAAGGCGAACGTCCCCTCCAGGCTGGCCTTCTCGGTCTCGTCCCTGGCCGACAGCCGGGTCATCCTGGACCAGCCGGGGGCGGAGAGGCTGGTGGGCAAGGGGGACATGCTGCTGCTGACCTCGACTTCCTCGACGCCCCGGCGCATCCAGGGTCCCTGGGTCAGCGAGGCCGAGGTGCGGGCGGTGGTGGCCCACTGGCGCCGGCTGAGCGAGCCCTCCTACGTCGCGGGCGTCGAGGGCGAGGACACGCCCACCGGGGGCGGGGGAGGGGCCTCCGAGGACGACGACGACCTGCTCGCCCAGGCGATGGAGCTGGTGGTACGATCCCAGCTTGGTTCCACGTCGATGCTCCAGCGCAAGCTACGGGTAGGATTTGCTCGGGCGGGGCGTCTGATGGACCTGCTCGAGCGCAGGGGGGTGGTAGGACCCTCCGAAGGGTCCAAGGCGCGGGCAGTTTTGATGACACTCGAGGAGTTTGACCAGCAGTGACGCTTCCACCCGATACACCCGATGCCGCCGGACCGGCGGGGTTGGGCGGCGAGCCCGGCGGTGAGCCCGTTGGTGACCCGTACTCCGAGGCCCGCCGGGCAGGACCGCCGGATCGAGCCAGGCTGCCCTCTAAGTGGCGCCGCGGCAAGGACCCTACTGACTCGGCCGCTCGAAGTGCCGCGGCGGCGAGGGCCGTGGGTGCGAGGCAGCGCCTTCCAGGGGGGGTTCCGGTGGAGGAGGCGCAGGCCCGTCGATCTCCGAGCTCGATACCCGGCTTGGCGGCTCTTGGTCGAGCCGCGACGGCGCAGCGCCTCGGCGAGAGTGGCGAGCAGGCTCCTCTTGCCGACGTGCGTGCGTTCCGGGTGGTCGAGAGCTACCCGGGCAGCGGGGTGCGTCCAGTCCGCTCCAGCGCTCCGGTGGCACCCAGGGCGCCCAGGGCGCCCAGCCCCGAACGCCAGGGCTCGGGCACCGTCCGCAAGGTAGTTCCCTCTGGATCCGAGAGCCAATCTGGCGATTACCCGGGCGGTGACCCTGGTGAGGCCGGCGGGGCCGGCGGGGCCGGCGGGGCCAGGATCTCCAGGGTGATCTGTTCTGCCACGGGAGGCGACTCGCTTGGCGGAGGCCGCCCGCTTGGCGGGGGAGACGTGCTCGGCGGGGGCGACGTGCTCGGCGGAGGCGGCCCGTTGGGCGGGGGCGAGCCGTTGGGCGGGGCCGATCCGCTTGGCAGGGGCGAGTCGTTGGGCGGGGCCGATGGAGGGATGCGGCGCCTGAGTGCCTTGTCCTCCAAGCGCGGTCTCACGAGGTCAGTGGCGCACCCGAGTACTTCGGGGCGGGAGCGCAAATCGCCTTCGTGGGACACCCCGAGCATGTTTTCCGGGTGGCGCAAGGGATTTGCTGCGCTGGTGGTCGTGCTCCTCCTGGGCGTGGTGTACGTGGTGGTTCAACTGGTGCGGCCGGTGCCCCGGCCCATCCTCCAGCTCGCAGTTCGCCCTCTTCTCGTGATCCCTGGAAAGCCGCCCTCGCTGCCCTGGCCGGCAATGGCCGAATCTGAGGTGGCCGTCTCCGGCGTGGGCACCCTCGGATCGAGTGGGGGACAGAGCGAGATCCCCGTGGGCAGCGTGGCCAAGATCATGACTGCTTACTTGATCCTGAAGGATCATCCGTTGAGCAGGACCGAGCAGGGCCCGTCCATCCCGATTACCGCGGCCGATGTTTCGGTCTACCAGTCCGACCTGGCCCAGGGCGATTCGGTGGTGTCCGTAACCGCCGGCCAGAGCCTCACCGAGCTTGAGGCGCTGCAGGCGCTCTTGATCCCCTCCGGGGATAACATCTCCGATCTCCTGGCCAACTGGGACTCGAACGGTGACGAGTCGGCCTTCGTGGCCAGGATGAACTCCACCGCGACCGCGCTGGGCATGACTCACACCCACTACGCCGACGCCAGCGGGCTCTCCTCGACCACCAAGAGCACTCCGGCCGATCAGTTGATCCTGGCTCCTCTCGCAATGGCAGAGCCGGTCCTTGCGGCCACCGTGGGCATGACTCAGGTGGACCTGCCTGGGGCCGGTGTGTTCACCAACTACAACACCTTGCTCGGAAGCCACGGGGTCATCGGGATCAAGACCGGGTCGGTGACCACCGGAGACCTTGTCTTTGCCGCGAAGCACAAGGTGGACGGCCAGACCGAGACGATCTATGGGGCGGTCTTGGGGGTCACACCCACCGCCAGCCAGACTCAAGGGCTGATTGCCGCCGCCACCTCAGACAGCAGCCGCCTGTTGGTCGCGGTCGAGAAGCACTTGTCGCATTTCACCGTCGTTCCGAAGGGAACCGTAGAGGCCCAGCTCAGCGCACCCTGGCTGTCCTCGAAGGTCGCCGTGGCCAC
>JBOGGT010000022.1:0-17388 GCA_050744225.1 Acidimicrobiales bacterium
GCACTGACCACCCGTTCGATGGCGGCGTCGCGGACCTGCAAGGCCGACTCGGCCTCAATGGGATCAGGCAGCCCGGCCGGCTCAGTGTCCGGCGCCTCCTCATTGGAATCTTGCTCCGTGCCGCCATCGCTCCGTGCCCTCGAACGCTCGGCCCGCAACCGCGCGAACAACGTGTCCACCGGCCGGACCACTTCGACAGCATCGGCAACCCCCGCTGCGGGTTCGGGCGCGGCGGCGGCGGCGGGTTCGGGTCCAGCGGGTTCGGGCGCGGCGGCGGCGGCGGGTTCGGGCTCGGGTTCGGGGGCGGCGGCAGCGGGTTCGGGTTCGGGGGCGACGGGCGCGGCGGGCGCAGGCTGGTCGAGGCGGCGCTGGCGTCTGGCCGCGGCGGTTGTGCCGACCAAGTCCGCGTGGCGGGCGAGCACGAGCGCACTCTCTAGCTCAGCGACCACCTCGGGTTCGGACTCAGTGGCCACTTGGCGCACCGCGGCCTCGGCCGCCAACCGGGCGTCGCCCTCTGCGCGCGCGAGCCCCTCGTCGAGCGCCCCAAAGGTGACCCGGGAGGACCGGACAACCTCCGTCAAGCTCTCGCGCGCCGCCCTGAGTCGCTCGACCTGCAAGTGCAAGAGCCTCCGTCGCTTGGCCAGGTCGGTAAGAACCCTGGTCCGCAGCTCCCGAGCCTCGGCTATCATCTCGCCACCCTCGCGCCTGGCCGCCTCCACCACAGCCGCGGCCGCTGCCTTGGCAGCACCGTCGCGGGTCGCCGCCTTCGCTGAGGCTGCCTCGACGATCGCGGCGGCCTCCGTCCGGGCAACCTCAAGTAAGCCCCCCGCCCTCGACTCGGCCTTTTCGATGAGTACTCGGGCGGCGCCCTCGGCCTCCCTGGTACGGTCGTCGAGAACCGAGCCTGCCAACCCGGTCAGCCGGCTGGCCTCGGCCCGCGCCAGCTCCACAAGGCCTTCCGCCTCCGCCTCGGCTCTCGCCAGCACGGCGCGGCCAGCCTCCTGGGCGGCGCCAAGTACCTGGGCCATCTCGTGACCAAGCCCTTTGGTGAGGGTATCGTGGTCCAGCTCAGGGTTATCGGCTCGCCTCTCCGCCTCCGCCAAGCGCCTTTCGAGGTCCTCCTCCCGAGAGGTGTGTGCCTCGATCTGGCCCCGAAGCCTCTGAAGAAACGCCTTGACCGCGACCGGATCGTAGCCCTTGCGAACCAGGTCAAAGCTCTGCTCCGATACCTCGCTCGGCCGCAGGACCCCCCCGTTCATCTGGCCAAGCCTACGACACGGTCCACCCAGGACGAAAGACTTGTCAAGACTGTCCCTCCAGGGAGGCTGGAAGCACTATCGAGAAGCGGGAACCGACCCCGGGAGTCGACTCGCACAGCACCCGACCTCCGTGCGCCTCCGCCACCCGCTGGACCAGCGAGAGACCCAGGCCCAGGCCGCCGTAGGAGCGGGTATCGGACCCATCCCCCTGGACAAAGTCGTTGAAGGCCTGAGAGGCCTCTGCGTTGGACATTCCCTTCCCCTGGTCGATAACGGAGAACTCTACAAAACGTCCTTGGCCGCCAGGGTCCACGCTCAGGATTACCTGCCCGCCTTCGGGCGAGAACTTGACCGCGTTGTCCACCAACTCGTCCAGGGCCAGCGACATCCACCGGCGGTCGCCGCCCAGCGGGGGAAGCCGCCGAGCAACCCGCTTCAGTACCCGTTGGGACCCGTTGGTCCTGGCAAGCCAGCTCTGGGCAACCTCGTCAACCAGCTTGCGCGGATCCAGCACCTCGCGCCGCAACGAAACCCTCCCAGCACCACTGGAGGCGAAGAACTCCAGCATCTCCACTGTGCGCAGGAGCCGCTTGGATTGCCCGAGTATCTCCTGGTGCCACTCCCGCGCCCGCTCCGCGGACACGTCTGCGCGCGAAAGCAACTCTGAGAATCCCATGATTCCGGTGAGCGGAGTCCTTAGTTCGTGGCCCACACGCGAGAGGAACTCAGACTTCATTTGCTCGATCTCGCGCTCGATACGCAGGTCTCGGATGACGAAGACCGCCCCGGCACCCTTGGTCCCTTTGCCCTTCACGTCGCCGGCCGATACCGATACCGGAATCGCGCTTCCCAGCTGGCGGCCCCCCGGACCAGCCACTCCCCGCCGCAGGAGCAGCCCCTCCACGCTCCAGCGGACGCCTGGAGGGGTGCGGAGCTGGGCAGAGATGTCCCTCCCGTCCTCGTCGGACAAGACCACCACCTCGTCCACCGGCTCACCCACGACGGCGGTGGCGCTGACTCCGATCAGCTCCTCGGCGGCTTGGTTGAAGTCGGTAATGAGACCGACTTCGCTGACCGCCAAGAGGGCTTCACCCATGCCCGCCACCACCGCCTCCAGGCGGCTGCGCAGCGCCGCCTCGCCATCAGCTGCCCGCCGGAGCGCCGAGGTCTTGTCATCGATCGACGTGGCCATGGAGTCAAAAGCCACCCCGAGCTCGCCCACCTCATCGCCGGTGTCGACGCCGGCCCGCACACCTCGACCACCACCCCTGATGGCATCCGCGGCCACCGTCAGGCGGCGGAGCCCGGCCCCGATGCGGTCACCGATGGCAGATGCAAGCAGGAGCGCCAGCAGAGTGCCTCCCAAGGCGATGAGAAACAGGGTCCGGAACAACGGCCGCTGAGATACCTCGACCGTGCTGCTGGACGTGGCGGCAACCAGTGCGACCCGAGTCGCCGAGGGGCCAGGGACGGGGAGGATAGAGACAAACTGGTCACCCACCTCCCCGTGTGCTCCGTGTGCACCGCCCTCAACAAGGACCGACGACGCCAGGCTCCTCAGGCCGGCTTGGCTTGGGAGCTGCCCGGAGTGGTCGATCAACCCGGCGGCGCTCGTCAGGCCGAAGGATACGGACCCTCCGAGCGGGTTGGCCTGTGCCGCAAGATAGGCCTGGTTGAGGGGCATTACCGTCACCGCCACGCCTACCAGATGCTTGGGCGCGCTTGCGCTACCGTAGGCCACCAGGTCGGGCCAAACAGCTACAGCGAGGGCGGTGCCGTTCAGTGACAGCACCGAGCTGGCCGGCTTGCGAGAGCTGATCGCCTCAGCCACCACGGTTGAGCCAGCGAGATCCGAAGCGGTGGACACTCCGATGGCGGTGCCCGTGCCGGGCGAGGAAGCCACCACAGAAGGCGTGCTGAGTGGAGTAACACCAGGACCAACCCAGATCAGGTTGACCCCCGAGAAATATGTGGAAACCGTGGGAAAGAACTTCACGATGCAGCTCGGTGAGGGAGCTGAACACTGAGCTGGGTCCTCCAGATTTCCCTCGACCGTGCCGGACAGCAGGCGCGCCTGGGCTGGCAGGGTTGCCTCGCTCAGCTGGCGGATCTGGCTCACCTCTCCGGCGGCCTGCGAGTCCAGGCTCCTTATCGCCTGGTTCTTCACGGTCGCGGTCAGCACCGCGGATAGCGCCACCGAAAGCACCAGGACCAGGGCGAGCAAGGTGAACCCTGCGCTGGCCGCCACCCGTCCGGCGATCGATCGTCGGCTTGAGACCACCAGAGCCGCCCCGATGGCAAGGGCGGCCGCCGCCAGCAGGACCGCCGAGACCAGTGGTGAGATTGCCTGGGTGGCTAGAGAGGCGGCCTGGGCCACCACTCCCGCAAAGAGAAGCCCCCTACTTGTGGTGGAGGTGGCTCCGCCCGGTTTCCCCGCCCTCCTGGCCCTCCCTGGTCTCCTGACACTGAGAACTGTGGCCGAAGGTCGCAACCCACCGTCGGCCACACCGCCCACGAAGACCAAGGCCAGCCCCACAGCCTGGACCACAACCCCCGGGGTGAACTCTGCACTCACCAGGAGCGCTCCGTGCAAGAATGCCACGACCCCCAGTGCGGTGAAACCTATGGCCAGGCAAACCTCGTCCCGTAGCCGGCGCCCCAGGTACTGGGCGCGCAGTAACACCAGGGCGAAACCACCGGCAGCGACGACGAAGGACGCGAATTGTACCGCGAACTGGACTTGGACGGGAGCTGGCGAGGTCATCGAGAACTGCTCACGGCTTGGCGGTGCCCGACGGCTTGGCGGCAGGGGGGTTTGGCACGTGACCTCCGAGGGACTTGAGGGCAGCCAGCGCCTGGGCCACCGAGCTCACCGGAATGACACGGAGGTGGGAGCCGGCCTTGGAGAGTGCCTGGCGGTAGTTGTGGTCAGAGTCCGGTACCAGGAACACGGTGGCGCCGGCATTGCGCACTGCAATCGCCTTCTGGGCGACACCACCAACCGGACCCACCCCACCACCAAGGGCGACCGTCCCGGTGGCCGCGACCTTGTGGCCTCCGGTCAGGTTCCCTCCACTCAGCTTGTCGATGATCCCAAGCGTAAAGGCGAGCCCAGCTGAAGGCCCCTCGATCCCGTCAGAGTTGATGTCCACCTCGAACGGAAGCTCGAAGTAGCTGGTGGTCACCACTCCGATGCCCACATATGCCTTGGACGAGTCCTTCGGGTCGGCACCGAGTGTCAAGGACTCGTGACCACTGGCACCGCTTACGTGGGTGACCGAGAGGGTGACCCCCTCGCCGGGGTGGTCCTGACCGAGGAGGGACACCAGCTTGGCGGCGGTGGGCGTGGGTGTGCCGTCGATCGCGGTTATCGCGTCGCCTGCCGCCAGGTTTCCCAGCTCGGCCGCTGGCGACTTTGGGAGCACCTGCGCCACCACGGCGCCAGTGCGCTCGGGGACGGCGTAGCCGAGCTGGCGCAACGCCACTACCCGGGCCAACTGGCTGGAGCTAACCATCTGCAGCACCTCACCGGTGTGCGCCTGGCTGGGCGACACCGAAGGGCCGAAGAGCGCGGTGGAGCTGTAGATTGCGTCGTTGGAGTCCAGCGCGTAGAAGGGCCACTGCAGGGCCCTCAACCGGGTCTCATACACGTCGGTTAGGAGGACTTGGCTGTTCGACATTCCCGATGTCGCCCGCGACGGATGGGACGGGATCGTGATTAGCGGCGCGACGGGCTGAGCCAGTCCGGGGCTCAGCACGTAGGAATCGAGGGTTATGGAGTTGGCGGTGAACACGCCCGCCAGGGCCAGGCCCAGGACCACGCCGGACACCACCAGGCTTCGGCGGTTGCGACGGCGCCTACGAGGCTCGCTCTGATCGCTCTGATCGCTCTGGCCGGGCGGTGTCCCCGAAGGGTGCGAGTCGTGCTGTAGGATTGGTGGCCCTGTGGCCCTGTCGATCTCCGCTCGTCCCGAATGGCTCCGTCCGCGCAGGCGAAGCCGTCGACTCCCGAGCATCATGAACCTCATGTTACGCAAAGGCCGGCCCTCGTGACTGCCCCCTACGACCCTGATTCTGAATATCCCAGGTCGGAATCGCTCGGCACCCGGCCCGAGGACCAGCAGTGGTGGGCCAGCCGGTCCACAAGCGAGCCGCTCAAACCAGGAGGCGAGAGCCAGGAGGCACCGTCTGACGAGGCAGGCTTCGATAGGTTCGGCATCGGCGCGCCACCCCACGGGCAGCCATATGGGCAGGAAGCCTCTCCCCAGGCTCCGACCGACACCACCTACGAATCTTGGGCACCGTCCGCGTCCGGCTGGGCCCCCACCGGGGGTCTCCCCACCTCTTCCAGCTTCGGGAGATACCTTCCCAACTCGGGACTGAGCCCACGTGGCTTCCTCTCCAAGAGTTTCGCCGACCTGCCGCGTCCTCTGTCGGACGTAGAGACTGGACGTTCGGCCGCCTACCTTTTGGGGCTTTCTGTAGGCGTTGGAATCCTTTTCGCACTGTTGACGGTGCTGGTCTTCGCCATTGCCTTAGCCGCCCTTGGTGGCGGGTGACCCCCAAGCCAGTACCGGAGGATGGTGCTCGCCTCGGAGTCCGGCGCAGGGCGGCGGCCCTGGCCGGTCACTGCGGCGACGAGAGGGCGGCCCGTATGGCGCTGGCCGACGAACACCCGGACGTACGGGCAACCGGGCTGGGAGCGCTGGGCCGCATGGGCGCACTGAACAGCGCAGACCTGGCGGGCGCGGTCTTGGATCGCGAACCCGTCGTACGTCGGCGAGCAGTGGAGTTGGTGGGTCGTACGCGGCCGTCAGCACAGTTGCCCACCCCCGACCTTCGGCCCATGCTGGACGACCCAGCGGGAGAGGTGGCGGAGATGGCCGCATGGGCGCTCGGCGAGCTCGGCAGCCGGGACGCCGTCACCTCCCTGGCCGACACCGCCCGCAACCACACCGAACCGCTGTGCCGCGAAGCTGCTGTCGCAGCACTGGGGGCAATCCGTGCGGCGACGGGGGAGGCCGGCGGCGCGGGGGAGGCCGGCGGCGCGGGGGAGGCAGGCGGGGCGGGGGAGGCCGGCGGTGCGGGCGAGTCAGAGGGCAGAGGCGAGGAGGAAGCACTCCTGGCCATCCTCGAGGCGCTGAACGACCGGCCCGCTATCAGGCGTCGAGCGGTGCTCGCCCTCGCCGCCTTCGAAGGTCCCCGGGTCAGCCAAGCCCTGAAGGCGGCCCTGGACGACCGGGACTGGCAGGTGCGACAGGCTGCTGAGGACCTGATTAGACCGGGAGAGCTGGAAACCGTAGGCTCGACCTGACTGCCGCAGCTACTTGATGGCGCCCACGAACATCGCCTTGAGGGAGTCAAAGGAGTCCAGGCACCGTCCTGCGCCCAAGACGACACACTCCAGCGGCGCGCTTACCAGACGGACCGGCAAGTCCGCCGCCTGGGCCAGCCGGGCGTCGAACCCGCGGAGGAGGCCACCCCCGCCCACCAGGTGGACCCCCTGGACGATCAGGTCCTGTGACAGCTCAGGGGGTGCATGCCCCAGGCATCGAACCACCGAGTCGATTATCGACGAGACGGGGTCCTCAATGGCCTCGCGCACCTCCGACGGGGTCAGGATCACGGTCTTTGGCAGTCCGGACATGAGATCCCGGCCGCGCACCTCAACCCTGGCCCCGTCCGCCTGGGGCCACGCAGAGCCGACGGCCAGCTTGATCTCTTCGGCTGTGCGATCCCCGATCGCGATCCCATGGGCCCTTCGCAGGTGGACCTGGATGGCTGCATCCAGCTCGAACCCACCTATCCGGATCGCCTGGAGGGCGACCACGCCTCCCATCGATATGACCGCGGTCTCGCTGGTCCCCCCGCCTACGTCGACGACCATGTTCCCGAGCGGTTCCTGGATCGGCAGACCAGCCCCGATGGCAGCGGCGAGCGGCTGCTCAAGGAGGTAGACATCCGAGGCACCCGCGCGCTTGGCGGCCTCCTCCACCGCGCGGCGCTCGACCTCGGTGATCGCGGAGGGCACGCAGATCAAGACGCGCGGACGGTTGAACCTTGAAACGCCCACCCGCTCCAGCAGCAGCCGGATCATTCGCTGGGTGATCTCGAAGTCGGTGATCGCCCCTTTGCGCAGCGGCCGTACTGCGACGATGTATCCGGGCGTACGACCTATCATCTTCCAGGCGTCCTGGCCCATGGCCAGGACCTCCTGAGTCCGCGTGTTGAGGGCAATGACCGTCGGCTCGTTGAGCACTATCCCGCGACCCCGCACGTAAACCAAGGTGTTGGCGGTCCCAAGGTCGATGGCCAGGTCCCTAGTCACAGCCAGACCTGTCGTGAGCGAACCCGACCTCCTGGATCTCGGTGGCCCCGCCGGCCCAGTCGGAGCCGCCCGACCAGGTCTCACGCTTCCATATCGGCACCGTGGATTTGAGCGTGTCGATGCACCAACGCGCCGCCTCGAAAGCTTGTCCCCGGTGCGGGGCGGACACCGCCACCAGCACCGATGCTTCGCCAACCCCCATCAACCCGACCCGATGCAAGAGCGCCACACGTCCGAGACCCGGCCAGAGACTCCGGGCGTCGGCCGCCAGAGCGGCCAGCCTTGACTCAACCTGGCCGCTGTAAGCCTCGTACTCCAGGCTCTCCACCCCCGAGCGGCCATCGGAGTTGTCGCGGACCGTTCCGACGAAGGTCACCACCCCGCCGCAGCCGGCCTTGACCACCCAGCTCCCGACCTCCGATAAAGGAAGCGGCTCGTCAGTCAGCCCTATCCAGTCATCGTAGGTCTCCAATGGCGACCGAAGCACATCATCATCGTAGATGTTCGGCGGGCTTCCGGCCGCGACACCAACTTGGCGAGCAGCGTCGGTAAAGTCGGGAGGGTGCCGGTTGGTGAGGGGTTCGACTTCAATGAAGATGGGCGCGAAGGCCCGACGCGACCTGCCCCAGACCCCGACGATCGGCTCTGGCGGCACCCTTCGGAGTTGCCCAGCCATCCGAACAGCCAAGCCAAGCACCGTCGGGGCAGCCAACCCAATGGCGACCGGAGGACAAGGGCTGGGCGTCAACTCACGGGAGCGGTCATGCTGGCCGGAGTAGCCGGGGCGGCTGTGGTCCTGGCGTTTAACACACTTATGGCCCCGAGGCACCCCGAGGTCGGGCTACCGGTCTCCACGTCCTCACCCATCCTGGCCTCGCCTGCCCCCCAGACCTCGACCACTGCTTTCGTGACCGCTCAAGCCGGCTCTGCCGCCGATGCTCAGGCGGGCCAAGTGGATGCCCGCTTGTCTTCGATCATCGACGGGCTCCTGCCGGGCATCGTCGCGGTGGATGTCGCAGGAGCGGGTGGGGACCAACAGGGAACGGGGCTGGTACTGCGCCCCGACGGGATGGTCCTGACCACCAGCGCCCTGGTCGCCAGCGCCACGACCATTACCGTTACTGCCTGGGACGGACAAGAGTGGAACGCCAGCCTGGTGGGGACGGACCCCGCCACTGGTACCGCGGTGATCAGCGTCCCGACCAGCGGGCTCACCGTCTTGCCCACAGACTCCCAGGGCGAGGTGACCGAGGGCCAGCTCGCGTTGGTGATCTGCGCGAGCCGCCAGGCAGGCGGCCCATTCCAAGCCTCAGTCGGGCTCTTTTCTGGAGTGGACAAGCAGGTGGGCCTGGACAGAACTGCGTCGATCCTGGACGCTATCGTCACCAGCGCCACCCCTTTGGACGCCGCGGGTGGCTTCGTGTTCGACGACCAGGGCAGGGTCGCAGGGATCTTGCAATCTGTGACCAGCGCGAACGGCGTCACACAGGGGATAGCAACACCGATCAGCACGGTCTGGGAGGCGGCCGGAAGCTTGATGGCCGGTCAAGAGGTCGTCCACGCCTGGCTTGGCGTCGCCGGCGGCCAGGCGAACGGTCAGGCGGTGGTGACCGCGGTGGCCGCGGCGAGCCCCGCCGCGACTGCCGGGATCCGCCCAGGCGACATCGTGACATCCATAGACAACCAACCGATCACCTCGATGGCCACCCTCGATGCTGAAGTGGGAGACCTTCAGCCCGGAGTCACGGTTCTGCTCGGACTGGACCGGGCCGGGTCCTCGCTCGATGTGGCCGCGACCCTTGAAGGCCAGCCTGGACCCGGTTCTTCACCCCCGGCGCCCGGATCTTGATCCCCGGCCACCGGAGTTGACGCCCAGGCGCCCCTGAGGGCATACGCTGGGGCAAGTGAGCTTTCCGCCGCCATTTGGAGGAAATGATCCTTTCGGGGGCGGGAACAACCCCATGGAGCATCTCCTCGGAGACCTGCTCAAACTCATGTCCACCAAGGATCCGGTGCAGTGGGACCTCGCTCGCCAGCTCGCCCACTCCGTGTCCACCGACGGTCAGGAAGAGACCAACGTGGACCCGCTCGAACGGATCCGGCTGGAGGAGCTTGCCAGGGTGGCGGACTTGCACGTGAGCGATGTCACCGGGCTGAGCACATCCACCACCGGCGGGCTGCTGAGCGTCGCTGCTCTCAGCCGATCCGAGTGGGCCGCGCGTGCCCTGGATGCGTGGCGACCGCTGCTCGAGCTGCTGGCCAGCTCGCTCAGCCGCCCGCCCCAGGGCGACGGGGCCGCGTTGGCGAACCTTGCCGAGCTGGGGGGGACGGGATTTGCCGAGCTGATGGGCTCGCTCAGCCAGGTCATGGGACCCACCCTGCTCGGACTCCAGGTCGGGTCTGCCCTCGGACACCTGGCCCGTCGTGCCATGGGCAACTACGTCCTGCCGATCCCCTGGCCGAGCTCGGACGTCCTGGCACTGGTCCCCTCCAATATAACCAGCTTCGCCGCCGACTGGAGCCTGCCCCCAGACGATGTCCGGCTCTGGGTCTGCCTGAGCGAGCTTGCCCATCATGCGGTGCTCGGAACCCCACACCTGCGGGTGCGGATGGAGGAACTCCTGTCTGCTTATGTGGGCGGCTTCCGCCCGAATACAACCGCCCTGGACGAGATGCTGGCCGGTTTGGACCCCACCGACCCCTCCTCGATACAGGCGGCAATGGGCGATCCCAGTGCGTTGCTGGGCGAGCGGGCCACGCCTGAACAGCGGGTGGCGGCAGACCAGCTCGAAGCGATCGTCTTGGCGATCGAAGGCTACGTTGACCACATAATGGACCAGGTCGGAGCGCGACTAATCCAGACCTATCCCTCACTCACCGAAGCCCTGCGGCGGCAGCGGGTGGACGGCGACGCAGGCGAGGCAATGGTCGGCCAGATGCTTGGCCTGGAGTTGAGTCAGGCCAGCTATGACCGCGGGGCCGCCTTCGTGCGCGGGGTAGTCGAGCGAGCTGGGCCCGCCAGCCTGGCTCACCTGTGGGAGCAGGCGTCAAACCTGCCCACACCAGCCGAGATAGGCGCTCCAGGCCTGTGGCTGGCCCGCATCAGCCTCCCCGGCGAACCCGAGCCCGCGCCCGGCGAAACCGAGCCCGAACCCGGGTCCCACACCGAAGGTCCTCAGTCGGAGTCGTAGTCAGGGATCCCGAGATCCCAGTCCACGATTAGGTTCTCGCGCTCGCCATCCCTTACTACCCGCTCCCGGTTGCGACGGAACTGAGGGTCATGGGGGGGTAGCAGGACCAGGCGGGCCAGGACCCGCTCCCGGAACTGTTCGGTGAGTATCCGATCACCGAAAACCGGCTGGACTTCCCAGTGCGGTGCCACCGGCCCCAGATAGACGATCCTCACCTGGCCGCGTGGCGGTTGGGCCTGCTCCACGACCTCGGGCGGTGTCGACATGGGCATCAGCCTACGCGGTGGGGAGATCGGCTAAGCTTTGCGGTGCCAGCTACAGCTCCCAGGTCGATCCGCCGACACTGGTAGATCCGGACAGAAATTGCCGGGACCGGCTGGCCCGCACTTGGGCGAGCGGCGGTGTCGGCGGAAACGTGGAGGTTCTCATGGATACGGAATGGATGGCAGAGGGCAAGTGTCGAGACCTTCCCCCGTCGATGTTCTTTCCCAGCGACGGGGTGGGGGTCGATGTGGCCCGCCGGATCTGCGCGGACTGCGCAGTTCGCGAACCGTGCTTGGAGTATGCGCTGGCGAACCGCATCGATCACGGGGTATGGGGCGGCTGCTCCGAACGCGAACGCCGTCGGATCGCCCGCCGCAGGCGCTTGGCCGCCGCGGGAGCATCCGCCGGCGCCGGATCCGGGCCTTCCGGAGCCGGGGCTTCCGGAGCCGGGGCTTCCGGAGCCGGAGTCACCGGTACCTGAGGTACCCCGCCACAACCGCCACCCGGGGCGGCGCTCTGGGGCCAACTGCCGAACTCTGGTAGATTTGGCCCATTTAGAGGCCCAAATCTACCAGAGTTCGCTTGAATGCGTTATAAACGTGGCCGAAGGGCGCTCGGGCGCCACGCTGGAGTCGCTCGCCAGCAGCGTCGGACCTGCCCTGATTGACCTGCACCGGGACCCCGATCACCACCGATCGGTGTTCACCCTTGCTGGCTCCACACTTGGACAAGCGACGCGCGACCTGGCGATGCGCACCATCGAGCTGGTGGATATCCACACTCATCACGGCGTCCACCCTCGCCTTGGCGCCCTCGATGTGGTGCCGTTTGCTCCCCTGGCCGGCGGCTCCCTGGCCGGGGCGATAGCCGCCAGGGACAGCTTCGCCCGATGGGCAGCCGACGAGCTGGGACTGCCCTGCTTCTTGTACGGCCCCGAAGCGACCCTTCCCGACATACGCCGCAACGCCTTCCGCACCCTACGGCCCGACTTCGGCCCCGCCATCCCCCACCCGAGCGCGGGAGCTACGTGCGTCGGGGCACGCCCTGCCCTGGTGGCATACAACCTGTGGCTCGCCGAGCCGGACATTGCCCGGGCGCGCGGTGTGGCGAACAGGATCCGCCATTCGGAGCTGAGAGTGCTGGCAATGAAGATGGGAGACCAGGTCCAGGTGTCGTGCAACCTGGTTGCACCGGATCTATTCGGCCCGGCCCAGGCCTACGATGCGGTGGCCACGCTCGCCCCGATCGCTCGCGCCGAACTGGTGGGGCTGATCCCAGCCTCGACGCTGGCCGCCATACCCCGATCCCGCTGGGCGCAGCTGGACCTGAGCCAGGACCGCACGATCGAGGTGCGCCTCGCACGAACAGGTTAGGCCCTGACTGGGCCGGGCCAGGCCCTTAGCTGGCAGAGGCTTGCTGGTCAGCCTCCGCGGCAATGATCCGGGACCGGCGCAGGCGCCGGCGCTCTCGCTCCGACATCCCCCCCCAGATCCCGAACTTCTCGCCGTAGCTGATCGCGTACTCCAAGCAGTCCTTCCGCACCACACAGCCCCTGCAGACCTCCTTGGCCTCCCGGGTCGAGCCACCCCGCTGGGGGAAGAACAGCTCGGGATCCACCCCCATGCAGTTGGCGCGCTGGTGCCATGCCTGCTCCTGGCACACCAGGTCCTCCAAAAACGACTCCATCGGCAATCCTCTCCTCCCCTGAATGTCCCAGCTATGTAACTACAGCACTGTAGTGCGCAGGTGTCCAATCGCGGGTCGGGAGCGGGCACGGCGGCACGCGAGAACTGGCCAAAATTAATAAGAGGGCGCTTAGGCTGGGATCAAGCGAGAAGGGGTTGCGGTGATAGTTGTTCTCCTGGCCTTGGCAGCAGCGA
Organism: Acidimicrobiales bacterium; assembly: GCA_050744225.1. Classification (GTDB taxonomy): domain Bacteria; phylum Actinomycetota; class Acidimicrobiia; order Acidimicrobiales; family JAJPHD01; genus JAVKSL01. Next base: position 12,923 of record JBOGGT010000022.1, read on the forward strand.
TGTTCAACGCTGCATCCTCGGTGCTGCAGCGCGTGGCGGCCCGCGGGGCGCCGGACGAGGCCTCCCTCCGACTGCGGCTCGTCACCTACCTCTTGCGACGCCCGGCCTGGCTCGGCGGGCTGGCGGCGATGATCCTCGCCTTTGTGAGCCAGGCCGCGGCGCTGGGAGAGGGCACGCTTTCGGAGGTCCAGCCGATCCTGATCATGGAGCTGCTGTTTGTCCTGGCGATCCTGGCGGTGGGGTTCCACATCCGGATCGGCCGGCTGGAGTGGGGCGGGGCGGTGCTGACGGTCGTCGGCCTGGGCGGGTTCCTGGCGGTGTCGCACCCTTCCGGTGGGCAGGTCAAGCCCTCACTGGCCGAAATGGGGGCGACCGGGTTGGGAGTGGCCGTGCTGGTGGCATCCGCCATCGTGGCATCTCGCCGGGTGGGCAGAGCCAGCCGGGCGGGCACAGCTGGGCGGGCAGGTAGAGCCAGCCGGGCCGCACTTTTCGGGATCGCGGCCGGGGCTACCTTTGGCCTCACTGCGGCGATCATCAAAGTCTTCACCGACTCCATCACAAGTAATGGCCTCGGCGCTGCGCTGGCCCAGTGGCCCCCTTACGCGCTGATCCTGAGTGGGCTGGCGGCGCTGTTCTTCGCCGAGAACGCCTTCCAGGCCGGTCCGCTCACCGCGTCGCAACCCGCCCTCACCATCACCGACCCGGTGGTGAGCGTGTTGATCGGCGTCGCCCTCTTCGGTGACCACCTGGCGTCCTCGAGGGCTGACATCGTGTTGGAGGCGGTGACATTCCTGACCATGGCGGCCGGGATCGTTGCCCTCAGCCTGTCCACGCACTCGAGCGGTGCCATGAGGCCCAGACGTTCGGGGGCCGGGGTCGTGGCCTCGGTCGATCTCGAGCGCACAAGCGATGCCGAAGTGGGCCAAATTATCTAATCTGCGGTCCTTGAGATGTGATTAGCCCGTATTTGCGAGGTATGCTTGCGGGGTGCCGAACTTCGGGATAAGCCAGGCGGCGGAGCTGCTCGGAGTCAGTGCCGACACGGTCCGTCGATGGGGGGATGACGGGCGCCTGGAGATGCACAAGAGTGCCGGGGGGCACCGGGTGATCGACGGAGCCGCACTCGCCGCGTTCGCTGTCGCTCAGGCAGGCGCGATCCAGGTCCCCGCGGTGACCGCGGAGTCGGCGCGCAACCGCTTCACCGGGATCGTCACCAGGGTGGTCGCCGATGTGGTCATGGCCCAGGTGGAGATCCAGGCCGGACCGCACCGGATTGTCTCACTGATGAGCCGTGAAGCCGCCGACGAGCTGGGACTGGCTCCGGGCGTCCTGGCCGTCGCAGCGATCAAGTCCACCAACGTCATAGTCGAGCTTCCGAAGGCCTAAAGGGGGGACATGTCCGGCCGTATCGCCACGGTTGCCGGCGCGTTACTCCTGGCCCTGGTAGTCGCAGCCTGCAGCGCCAAGACCGGTACTGGCAGCCTCGGCACCGTCCCCAGGTCGAGCAGCCAGGTGGACGTGCTCTACGCCGGCTCGCTGGTCGACGTGATGACCAACACTGTTGGACCGGCGTTCGAGAAGGCCACCGGGTACACCTTCGTGGGCTACAGCGACGGCTCGACCGCGCTGGCGAGCGACATCAGGGGTCGAGTCAAGCAGGGCGATGTGTTCGTCAGCGCCTCGCCCTCTGCCGACACCAGCCTGGAGGGCTCCGCCAACGGGGCCTGGGTGTCGTGGTACGCCACCTTCGCCAGCACCAACCTGGTCCTCGGGTACAACCCGAAGTCCAAGTTCGCCGGCCAGCTGAAGACTACGCCCTGGTATGAGGTGGTGGGCCAACCCGGCTTCCGGCTGGGCTTCACCGACCCCGCCACCGACCCCAAGGGCATGCTGGCGGTGAGCACGCTCAACCAGGCGGCCACCAAGTACCACCAACCTGCCCTGGCCGAGGCGGCCAAGCTCAAGAACGACCAGTTCGCAGAGACCGCCCTGGTGGGTGAGCTGCAGTCCGGCCAGCTCGACGCGGGCTTCTTCTATACCGTGGAGGCGACTGCGGCCAGGGTGCAAACCGTGGGGCTAGCCCCGCTGAAGGTGGCCTCCCCCTACACCATCACCGTGCTGGCACGCGCCCCCCATCCAGCCGGGGCGGACGCCTTCGTCAACTTCCTGCTCGGGACACAGGGCCAGGCCTTGCTCAGCAAGCTGGATCTCTCGGTGGTCACCCCGCCGACCGTGAGGGGTACCGGCGTGCCGGGCGCACTTGACTCAATTCTTCACGTCTCGCCCTGAACCGGACCTGCGCCGGGCGGGCGGGGAGGGCTCGGCGGGAGGGCAGGGCTCGGCGGGCCGGCTGAGGCGCAGCCCGCTCCCCTGGCTCGGCGCTCTGCTCGCCCTCTACCTGCTGGTCCCTATCGCCGCACAGCTGTTCAGGGTGGCCTCCAACCTGGGCCCGAACGAACCGACCGCCGGGTTGGGCTCCGCGCTCGGCGTCTCCTTCCTGAGCGCCTCGATCTCCGTGGCCATCGTGGCCGCCCTGGGCGTCCCGCTCGCCTGGACCCTCTCCCAAGCCCGGGGCCGGGTCTGGGAGCTTGTGGGGATCGCCGTCCAGCTCCCCTTGGCGCTGCCGCCGTTGATGAGTGGGATCCTGTTAGTCGAGCTGGTCGGGCCTTACTCTGTCGTCGGGCAGCTGTTCGGTGGACGGCTGGTCAACTCCCTGGCGGGGATCGTCCTGGCCCAGACCTTCGTGGCCTCGCCCTTCTGTGTGATCGCGGCTCGCTCTGCCTTCACCGCCATCGACCCGGGGCTCACCGACATGGCTGCCACGCTCGGGCACCGGAGCTGGTCGAGATTCTGGCGGGTCAGCCTGCCCCTAGCCGCTCCTGGGATCCGGGCCGGCCTGTTGTTGACCTGGCTACGAGCGTTCGGCGAGTTCGGAGCCACCGAGATCCTGGCGTACCACCCGTACTCGCTGCCGGTCTTCACCTTCGTGCAGTTCGACGCCACGGGGCTGCAGGCGACCCTCGCTCCGACCGGGGCGGCCATCCTGACCGCCGTCGTGGTCCTGGGCTTAGCCCGGTGGCAGCCATTGCGCTGGGCCTGGGCTCGCTGGGGGGGCAGGGGGGCAGGGGCGGGGGCCAACTGTTGCAGTTATCCACCGGAAATGTGGACAAGTGCAACAGCTGCCCCCGGCGCCGACCGCGCGGTGGGGGCCCCGGGCGCGGACCGCGCGGTGGGGGCCCCGGGCGCCGACCGCGCGGTGGGGGCCGCCGGCGAGTTGCTGGCCTTCGCCCTGGACGCCCGTCTCGGGACCTTCGAGCTCTGCCTCGCTCACCGGGCTGGCGCCCCCCGACTCGCCATCCTGGGACCATCCGGAGCAGGAAAATCCTTTACCCTGCGCTGCCTGGCTGGGCTGGGGGGTGACGGCGTGGGGCGGGTAACCCTCGGAACCCGGGACCTGGGCGGGCTTCCGCCGGAGCGACGCCGGATCGGCTGGGTACCTCAGGACGCCGCCCTGTTCCCCCACCTGAGCGTCTGGCGTCAAGTCACCTTCGGGATCGGGACCGATGCCTCCCTGGCCGCATACTGGCTCGATCGGCTCGGCCTTTCGGGGTTGGAGGACAGACTGCCGAGCCAGCTCTCCGGGGGTCAGCGCCAACGGGTGGCCCTGGCGCGGGCGCTGGCACGGGCACCCGACTTGTTGCTGCTGGACGAGCCCTTCTCTTCGCTGGACCGCCCGGTCAGGGACGACCTGCGCCGGGTGCTGCGCCGACTTCAGGCCGAGGTCGGGATCACCACCGTCTTGGTGACCCACGACCCAACCGAAGCTGCCATGCTCTCCGACGAGCTCGTCGTCCTCAGCGCCGGACGCGCGCTGCAGTCGGGAACCCGGAGAGAGGTCTTCACCCGTCCCGCCTCCGCCGAGGTCGCCCGGCTACTCGGGATCGACAACTTGCGGACCGGTCGCCTGCTGGGCCCCGGCCTGCTCCTGAGCGACGGGACCCAGCTAAGAGTGCCCGACTCGGCGGCCGAAACCGGAACAGCGCTCAACTGGTGCGTTCGATCCGAAGAAGTGCGCGTCGGCCGACGGCTGGACGGGCAGCAGACCGAAGCGGTGTACCCGCGGGTGAACGACGGGCCCAAAGAGGCGACCTACCCGGCAGTGGTGTTGGAGGTCACCGACCTGGGCGGGCAAACCGAGGTCATGGTTCGCCTCGCCGGAGGCTTGGAGCTGGCTTCCCGGACCTTGGGCGACAGCGGGCTGACGCCAGGCCAACCGTGCACCGTCGAGGTGCGTCCAGCGGCCATCTACGCCTGGCCCACCGCGTGCCCAACTCCCTGAAAACCGGGGGGTGGGGGAAGTTTTCGGTGGGGGTAGGCCGGCACCGGGGGGGGGGGGGGGGGGGGGGGGGGGGGGGGGGGGGGGGGGGGGGGGGGGGGGGGGGGGGGGGGGGGGGGGGGGGGGGGGG
>JBOGGT010000023.1:0-17232 GCA_050744225.1 Acidimicrobiales bacterium
CCGGCGGCGGCCCCGTTGGATTGTATCCGACCTTGTCGATCAACCACGGAGTCGGGTTGGGACTGGAGGTGGTCCCGGCATGGAGAACGAAGTAGCTGACGTGGCGGGGAGGCGGATCTATCACAGCAGCATGAGCGTTGCGGATTGCAGAGACAAAGATGCAGCTTGGTGTGCTCGGAAACACCCGCTGCACGGCATCTACGATCGGGCGGGGGTGCTTGGGGATGTTGCGCAAGCCTGACGTTGCGTCATTCAGCCAGATCTGTCGTTCGGCGGTGAACTCTGACTCGGTGGTGACCGAGCGGATCAAGGCAGCCGCAGTGGGGGTAAACCCATGGTGGGCAACGATGTTCGCCGTTGCCTCAGACTCGACCGCCTCGAGGGCGGCCAGGACCTTGGTCACATACGCCTTGGTGATGACCTTTGGGACCGCGTAGGGCGATGGCGGTGGCTGGCCGAGGACCGAGTCGGGCACCGTTGCCCCGGGCGGTGCTGGCGTGGCGGTGCCACACGAGGCGGCGATCACGCACAGGCCCAGCCAACCCAACACCCAACACCCCCGGCGAAGGCATCTCAGCACCACGTCTCATACCATATCGACGCTCCCCAGAGTGTGCAAGCGGCAGGGTTGACACAGCGCCTGACCAGCGCTTCCCGGGGCTGTTAGGCCCCCCAAGTGAGTGTCACACCCCGTGGATATCATGGTGGCCATGTTGAGTGATGAGACACTGCCGGCCCCCATGGGCATGGATGAGGCCACCCAGGTGGTCACAACCTCGGTGGCTCGCATCAAGGCAGCGCTTCGTGACTTCGAGGCGGGCTGTCTGTCTGGGCCTGATGCGGTGGCGGTGATGGAGGTCTTCGCCAAAGGTGAGCGCCTGTGCGCCACGGGCAAGGCCCTGTGCGCGAATCGCGCCACGACAGCCAACATGCACAAGGCCCAAGGACATACCAACGCGGCCACCTGGCTGGCGGGCCGCACCGGTGACAGCGTGGGGCGAGCCGCAGAGACCCTGTCGGTGGGCCACGCGGCCCAGGGCCTGGCACACCTTGGCCAAGCGCTTCGAGCCGGCGAGCTATCCCCCTGTCGTGCAGCCCAAGTGGGCCAGGCTGCATCAGCAAACCCCAAAACAGAGGCAGACCTGGTGGACCTGGCCAAGGGCGGGGCCTCGATGCGTACCCTGCGCGATCGCTGTGAACAGGCCAAGGCTGGTGGGGCAGGATCAGCCGAGGCCGAGGCCGCACGATATCGAGCCGTACACCGGGGGCGTTACTTGCGCCACTACTCAGATCACGAGGGGGCATTCCGACTGGACGCCAGACTGACCCCCGATGACGGGGCCAAGGTGCTAGCCGGCATCGAGTCTGTCGCCAAGGCCATCTTCGATGCTGCGCAAGGTCGTGGCATAGCCGAGCCCCACCACGCATATGCCGCCGACGCGCTGGTGGCCATCGTGGGCGGCGGTGCCCCAACGCCCAGCACGCTGCACGGGGCCGGCAAAACGGCGGCGCCCGGCACAACGGCGGCGCCCGGCACGGTGAACGGGGCCGGCACGGTGAACGGGGCCGGCACGGTGAACGGGGCCGGCACAACGGCGGCGCCCGGCACGGTGAACGGGGCCGGCGGGTCTGACATGCTGGAGGCGCCCGGCACAACGGAGGCGCCCGACGCTGCCCCCAGGCCTGGCACGGCAGACGGGCTCTACACCGACGGTGGACCCCGGACCGACGGTGGACCCCGGAGCGAGGGTGCGCTCGGCACTGAGCGGGCGGGCGGGTCCCACACCCGGCCCCCGGCCCAGGTCAGCATCCGAGTCGATGCCAGCGCGCTGCGCCGTGGCTATGTGGAGGGCGACGAGACCTGTGAGATCCCAGGGGTCGGCCCGGTCCCTGTAGCAACCGCACGAGCTGTCCTGGGCGATGCCTGGGTTCGCTTGGTGATCACCGACGGGGTGGACATCGCAACCGTTTGGCACATGGGCCGAACCATCAACGCTCACCTGAGAACCGCCCTCGAAGAGCGCGACACCACCTGTGTGGTCCCGGGCTGCGATGTGGCCTACGGACTGGAGATCGACCACTGGCGACTCGACGTGGCCGACCTGGGACCGACGTGTCTGGCTAATCTATGCCGGCTCTGCCATGCGCATCACGGGCTCAAGACATACCAGGGCTATCGCTTGGAGGGAGGCCCGGGAAAATGGCGCTGGGTCCCGCCCAAAGCCGGCCCGCCCCAAGCCGGGCCGCCGGGAACTGGGCCGCCGGGAACTGGGCCGCTGGGCACCAAACCGCTCGGCCAGGCAGGGCTGTTCTGAGCCTTGGAACCCGGGACTGGTGCCCGGCCTGGCAATGCCACGTGTGTCGCCCGAATCGCTTCAAGCTGTTCGTGCGCAAGGCCTCAAACGAAACACGTGCGCATTGCCCACCAAAGCCAGGATCCACCCATACCACTCCCACAGCAGAGCGCTGCCATCGGTAGTCCCCGGTCAGCTCAGACGGTATCTTCGTGACGGTGGAGGCAGAGGTGGTCGAGGTGTCGGGCCATATCATCGACTCGCTCATCCTGGCCAAGGTGCTGGACCTGATACTGGCTGCAGGCTGTGACTACAAGACCTTGGAGGTGGAGGTAGGGCGCTCCAGCCGGGACCCCAGCCGTGCGCTGGTGGAGGTCAGCGCCCCAGACGAAGCCACACTCACGGCTCTCCTCGCCGAGCTTCACGCCCACGGGGCCAACCGCGTAAGCCAAGGAGACGCCCAGACCGCCGACTGCGAGGCCGACGGGGTGCTGCCAGCGGGATTCTACTCGACCACCAACCTGCCCACCTCGGTACGACTCGCCGGGCACTGGGCACCGGCGGAGCCGGAGGAGATGGATTGCGCCCTGGTGGTCCCCCCAGGCGGCGACCGGGTGCTCAACGTCCCGATGCACCGAGTGCGCTCTGGGGACAAGGTGGTGATCTCCGCAGAAGGGGTGAGGGTCAGGGCCATGGAACGCCCCCGCGTCGGGGCGCAGTTTGAGTTCATGGACTCAGACGTCTCCTCAGAGAAGCCGAAAGCCCTGGTCGTAGCGACGGTTGCCGAGCGGTTGCGCCAGGTCAAGGCCAGCGGGGGCCGCATCTTGGTTGTCGCCGGGCCGGCTGTGGTCCACACCGGAGCCGGGCCTGCCCTTGGGTCGTTGGTGCGAGAAGGGTGGGTGGATGCGCTCTTCGCTGGCAACGGCTTTGCCGCCCACGACATGGAGTCCCACGTGCTCGGTACCTCGCTCGGCGTCCCGGTACGCGGTGGCGCTGCGTCCGAGGGTGGCCATTCCAACCATTTGAGGTTGATCAACGAGGTCCGCCGGCACGGCTCCATCGCCGACGCCGTCGCAGCTGGCTACGTGACGGGCGGGGTGATGTTCGAGTGCGTACGCAAGGCGATCCCGTTCGTGCTGGGTGGGTCCGTGCGCGACGACGGTCCACTGCCCGACGTGCTCACCGACGTGGTGGAGGCCGCCGACGCCATGCGCCGCACCCTCCCTGGCGTCGGGGCCGCTCTCATCCTGGCCTCGACCCTTCACGCCATCGCCACCGGTAACCTGCTGTCCGCCCGGGTGGAGACATTCTGCGTCGACATCAACCAGGCGGTTGTGACCAAGCTGGCCGACCGGGGCAGCCATCAGGCCATGGGCATCGTCACCGACGTGGGCCTGTTCGTGGACCAGCTGGCAGCGGCGCTCACGATAGACAAGTGAGCGGGCTGAGCTGGGGGCGGCGGCTGCTCATGTGCCGACCCGAGCACTTCGGGGTGGCTTATGAGATCAACCCCTGGATGCACGCGGAGGTGCACCCCGACCTCGACTTGGCCCGAGACCAGTTCGACCACCTGGTGGCCACCCTCGGTGCCGCGGGGGCGCAGATCCAGTTCCAGGATCCGGTCGAGGGCGTACCCGACTTGGTTTTTACCGCCAACGCGGGGATCGTCAACGGGCACCAGTTCGTACCGGCCAGCTTCCGCCACCCTCAGCGACGAGCAGAGACCCCCCACGACGTCGCCTGGTTCAGGGATCGCGGCTGGAAGGTCGACTACCTGCCCACGGGCCTCCGGCACGAAGGTGCGGGCGACGCCCTGCCTTTCGAAGCCGACCCCGACCAGCTCAGACCTAGATTCGCGAGTGCGGCAAGCGAGGGCGGCCGCGGCGCAGAGGTGAGGGGTCCCGTGCTCGTCTCCGGCTACCGGCTGCGCAGCGATGCCGCCTCGCACGGTCCGCTATCGGGGTTGGTCGGGGCGCCTGTCCGCTCCGTCGAGCTCGTGGACGAGCGCCTTTACCACCTCGACCTGGTGTTTTGCCCCCTGGACGGACGCCGGGCCATGGTAGCCCCGCTGGGTCTGGACTCCTACGGCTTGAGGGTCATCAAGGCCCTCGTGCCCGAGCTGTTGGTCTTGGAGGACCCCGAAGCGCTGGCCTTTGTCGCCAACTCGGTGGTGGTCGATCACAACATCGTCATGCCCGCATGCCCGACCCGCGTGGGACACCAGCTGGAGGCCTGGGGCTTCACGGTGGCGGTGGCACCCGTCGGTGAGTTCCAAAAGGCCGGGGGCGGCTGCCGTTGCCTCACCCTTGCCCTCGATACCACCCTCGGGTCGCCACTCCATTAGGACCCGAGCCAGGCTCTGGTGGTCTCGTAGGCCTCCTCGATCAGCGCCCAGCTACGACTCGGGTCGAACACCTCTGGGGCCTTCTCCACCGGTGGCAGCAGGACGTGGACGGCGCCGGCACGAGCTGGGCCGCGGTAGCCGCCCCGGTCACCACCGTGAAGGCGTGGATGGCGACCTCCAGGGCCCCACGGGGCGGCTCGATGCTGGACTCCTTCCGTCGGCTGTGGTGTGCACCCAAGACACTCGATAGCTTGTTGAGGTGCATCTGAACGACCGACTCGACGAGTTGGACAATGAAACCCTACCGGAGCTGCTGGCGATCTTGGCTGAGCACGGACCTCTTTCCATGGATGGAGCGGCGCAGTGCCTCGGGGTGGACAAGCACGACATCGAGGACCTTGCCAAGAACCCGCTGGTGGTAGAACTGGCTGACCAGCGGATCGCGTCGGCGCTGGCCCTACTGGGCGGGACGGTGTTCACCCACCGCCTCAGCGCCCACGAGGTGGACGAACAGGTTCTCGTGCTGAGCAGCGATACCGCGCCGATCCTCCGGGGAGTTTGCAGCTACAGCCACTTGCACCTGCCGGATGGCGAGCGGGCATTTCTTTCCTCCGACACCGACGACCTTCGGATCGGGGCCGGGACCGAGCTGGGGGCTTCCAACGGATGGCTGGGCGGAGCCACCGAAGGCCAGCTGGTCGGAATGAAGCTGAACCTGCTCGACGCAGACAGGCGGGACGCGATGGGTTGCATAGCGACTTTGGAGGTCCTCGCAAACCCCGGCGAGCCCTCGATACCGGAGGGTCTCGGCGCGCAGCTCGCCGCGAGCCTCGCGCGCTTTGGCGACGGCAACGGCGTGCCCGCCAGGGTGGACTACTTGTGCTGCCAGCTGGCAGCGGACGCGCCCATCCTGGCGGGCACCGTCTGGGCTCCAATCACCACACTGCTCCTCGACGCCGGCCTGGAGGAACGCCGAGGCCACGCCGGCCGCCCCGGAACCGACTGGGAAGCCTTCGAGTGGCTCCACGAAGTCGCACTGATGGCCGCCGAGCACGACCTGGACCGGGACACCTCCCAGGCCTTTATCGCAATCTGCCGGCTCAACCGCTCTTACCAGCTGGGGACACTCAAGGAGCTGGGTCGGGACTTTGCGGGCGTGGTGGCGCAAGCACTCCAGGACCACGAGCTGGCCGAGGCCTTCGCCGCCACCGTCTCCGCCACGCACTGTGTGACCGCGACGCTGGGATTCTTGACCCAGGTGCGAGAGCTGGCCAAGACGGCACAGCGAGCCAGCGTGGCTTGGACCGAATCCGTGGTAGGTGGCGCTGACCACCAGCACGAACGGGCAGTGGCATGCCTGCGCTCCGCATTGCTGGCCGACCCGACCCATCCCGGAGCACTGGAAGACACCGCCTGGTACGCCAGCGACAGCGGTGATGCTGCCACCGCTTTGCGCTACCTGTTGCGCCGCGAGCCCGACGACCTCGACGAGCGGCGCATCCGGTTGCTGCGCCACTTCAGCCCCGAAAAGGCCAACCGGGGCGGGGCGGGACGGAACGCACCGTGCCCGTGCGGCTCGGGACGCAAGTTCAAGCACTGCTGCCTGGCCAGCGCCAACCAGGGCACCGCCACTCCCCTGCCCGCACGCACCTGGTGGATCTGGGACAAGCTCAGCTGGTGGCTGGCGCGAACCGGCAGGCTTCCAGAGATCTACGAGACCGCAGTGGTCCTGGCCGCCGGTGAGGACGAAGACCTTGCCCGGGCGGAGATGGATGTCGAGGTCGCGGTCTCGATGGTGTTGTTCCACGACGGCGCGGTGCGCGAGTTCCTGGAACAGCGCGCCTCCCTGCTGCCGGCGGACGAGGTGGCGCTGGTGAAGCGCTGGGCGGGCGAGCCACGATCGCTCTACGAGGTGGTCAAGGTCGCCTCCGATGGACGACTGACCGCCCGCGACCTGCGTACCGACCAGACCGTGGTCGCCAGCCACCGCTACCCGGCGGCCAAGCCGGACGCCGGCGAGGTGATCTTCGCGCAAGCGGCGTTTGACGGGAGTGGGCACCAGTTCCTGGGCGGGATAGTGGAGATTCCAAAGAAGTATGCGGAGACCATGCTGGGAGTGCTCGACCAGGGGGCCGCTGGGTGGAGCATCGCCTTGCTGCTGGGCGATATACGCCGGGGTGCTAGCGTCCGCCCGCATGGGTGAACGCGCAGATGAGCGGCGCAAGACACTCACCCGCTTCACCATCGAGCGCGAGCACGAGAGCGTGGAAAAGGGGCCGACCGGGGACTTCTCCAGCCTGCTGAACACGGTGGCAACAGCTGCCAAGATCATCTCCAACCAGGTCAACAAGGGGGCCCTGCTGGGCACCCTCGGCAGCGCCGGGGAACAAAACGTCCAAGGAGAGGTGCAAAAGACTCTCGACGTGATCACCAACAACATCATGATCGCGCAGACCGAGTGGGCCGGGCACCTTGCCGCAATGGCATCGGAGGAGATGGCCGACGTCTACGCCATCCCTCCCCCTTACCGGCGGGGCAAGTACCTGCTGATGTTCGACCCGCTCGACGGCTCGTCCAACATCGACGTGAACGTGGCGGTGGGCACGGTCTTTTCGATCCTGCGCTGCCCAAACCCAGGCGCAGCGGTGGGCGCCGAGGCATTCTTGCAGCCTGGAACCGCCCAAGTATGCGCGGGCTTCGCCCTCTACGGCCCGTCCACGATGCTCGTGCTCACCACCGGCAGCGGCGTCGACGGCTTCACCCTGGATCGGGACATCGGGGCATTCATCCTCACCCACCCACAGATGCGCATCCCGGCAGAGACCGATGAGTTCGCCATCAACGCCTCCAACCAGCGCTTCTGGGAGCCGCCGGTGCGCCGTTATGTGAGCGAGTGCCTGGAGGGCTCGACCGGCCCGCGCGGCAAGGACTTCAACACTCGCTGGGTAGCCTCCCTGGTGGCTGAAGCGTTCCGCATCCTCACCCGCGGCGGGGTGTTCTTGTATCCCAACGACTCCAAGGACCCCGACCGCGCGGGCAAGCTGCGCCTGATGTACGAGGCCAACCCGGTTGCTTTCATCATCGAACAAGCTGGTGGTCTCGCCAGCACCGGGAGTGAGAGGGTGATGGCGCTGCAGCCTGAGAGCCTGCACCAGCGGGTACCGCTCATCTTCGGTTCCCGAGCCGAGGTGGAGCGCATCGAGGGCTACCACCGCGAGCTCTCCTCCGGCGCCGGTTACGACCTACACGACTTCGACGCCTCCCTGTTCAACACCCGATCCCTGTTCCGGAGCTGAGCCCATGTCGGTAGCTACTGCGTCCGTACCGGTCAGTCTGTAATGTCGGCCAAGCACCCCGTCATGGCTATCACTGGGTCCTCCGGCGCGGGCACCTCGTCGGTGACGCGGACGGTACAGCACATCTTCCGGCGCGAGTCCATCACCCCTGCGCTGGTGGAGGGCGACTCCTTCCACCGCTACGACCGGGCAGGCATGAAGGTCGCCACGGCTGAGGCAGACGCGGTGGCCAACCATCACTTCTGCCACTTCAGCCCCGAGGCAAACCTGCTGGAGGAGCTTGAGGGGCTGTTCTCCGGCTACGGCGCCTCCGGCACGGGGCGGGTGCGCCACTACCTGCACAACGACGAGGAGGCGGAGGCCTACGACGCCCAGCCGGGCACCTTCACCGGCTGGGAGGACATCGAGGCAGGCAGCGACATGTTGTTCTACGAGGGTCTTCACGGCGCGGTGGTGACCCCCGAGGTCAACGTCGCCCGGCATGTCGACCTGCTGGTCGGGGTGGTCCCGATCATCAACTTGGAGTGGATCCAAAAGGCCCACCGGGACAAGACCGAGCGGGGTTACTCGAGCGAGGCGGTGATGGACACGATATTGCGGCGCATGCCGGACTACGTGAACTGCATCTGCCCGCAGTTCTCACGCACACACATCAACTTTCAGCGGGTGCCCACGGTGGACACCTCCGACCCATTCATCGCACGGTCTATACCAACCGCTGACGAGAGTTTCGTGGCTATCCGGTTCGCCAAGCCGAAGGGCATCGACTTTATGTACCTGCTGTCGATGCTGCACGATTCGTTCATGTCCCGACCCAACATCATCGTGGTGCCCGGGGGCAAGATGGAGCTGGCCATGCAGCTCATCTTCACCCCGCTCATCCTGAGGCTCATGGAACAGCGCCAGCGAGCCTGAGGGGCCAGCTCCGAAGTTGTGCTACCCTGTAGTGCCAATGGACCATACTGTTGGTGTACGAGAGCTTCGACAACAGGCAAGCGCAGTCCTGAGACGCGTGGTGGCCGGCCAAGTCGTTGAGGTAACCGTGCATGGCCACCCGATCGCCCGAATTGTCCCCATCAGGGGGGGAATGTTGGATCAGCTGATCGTCGAGGGTCGAGCCAGCTCCGCAGAAGGTGAGCTATTAGACCTTGCTGACCAGTTGTTGCTGCCGGCTCCCCCGCTCGGAGACCGTCTGCCTTCGCAATCGTTGGGTGAGCTGCGCTCCGAGGAGGTCTAGAGCCGGTGCCGGACAGCTTGGCGTACGTCGATTCTTCCGCGTTCGTCAAGCTGATCGTGGCCGAGCCGGAGTCGCAGGCACTTCGACAGGCCTTGGCCCAGTGGCCAAATCGCGTTTCCGCCACTTTGCTCAGAACGGAGACAGTTAGGGTCCGCGCGTTGGTTAGGCGCGCGATGTAGACTTCGGAGGTGGAACTCAGCGAGCCGGGCCTGTCACGGTTCTTCTCGTTGACCACGCCCTTTCTCGATGAGCGTCAGCGTCGATTGCTGGCGGCGTCGATGGTCGAAGTGCTGGGTCGAGGCGGCCAAGCCCGGGTGGCGGAAGCGAGCGGCATGAGTCGCAACACCTTGATCGCTGGCGCCAAGGACCTTGCGGAGGGGCCCACACTGTCGGCTCGGGTGCGTCGGCCCGGAGCCGGGCCGAAGCGGGCGATCGATCTCGATCCCGAGTTGCTGGCAGCGCTGGAGTCCCTCGTGGAACCTGAGTCTCGGGGAGACCCAATGAGCCCGTTGCGCTGGACCCTAAAATCCACTCGGGTACTCGCCGCAGAGCTGACTCGCCTTGGACACAAGGTAGGAGCCAATCTGGTAGGAGACCTGTTGGGCGATCTTGGCTACAGCCTCCAAGCCAATGCCAAGGTCGCCGAGGGCGCCCAGCACGCCGACCGAGATGCCCAGTTCGCCTATATCAATGACCGCGCCAAGGAGCACCTCGCCGCCGACCAGCCCGTGATCAGCATCGATTGCAAGAAGAAGGAGCTGGTAGGCAACTATGCCAACGATGGTGTGGAGTGGGAACCGAAGGGCGAACCCACCCGCACCAACGTACATGACTTCCCCGATCCCGAGCTCGGCAAGGCCATCCCCTATGGGGTCTTGGACGTCGCAGCGAACGAGGGCTGGGTCAATGTGGGCAACGACCATGACACCCCGGCCTTCGCTGTCGCATCGATCGCCAGGTGGTGGGAACGTATGGGGCGGGTCCGCTACCCCGACGCCACCTCCTTGATGATCACCGCCGATGCGGGCGGATCAAATGCGTACCGCTCCCGGGTGTTCAAGGTCGAGCTGGCCAAGCTCGCCGCGACCATAGGGCTGATCATCACCGTGTGCCACATGCCGCCCGGCACCTCGAAGTGGAACAAGATTGAGCATCGGCTGTTCAGCTTCATCTCCATCAACTGGAGGGCTAAGCCCCTCACGACCTTCCGTACCGTTGTCGAGCTCATCGCCGCCACGACCACAAGGGCCGGGCTGATCGTCCAAGCTGACCTCGATACTGGCACCTACCCCATAGGCATGAAGGCCAGCGACGAAGAGCTTGAAGCGATTCCAATCCGCAGACACGACTGGCACGGCGAATGGAACTATACGATTGCCCCTCCATGACCGCTCACGTTATTGTGCCACAGGCCCTTAGGGCGGTCACCTTCGACTGGCTATCAGAGGTGTTCGCCCCCGAAAGCTTCACCAGGGTCATGGGTCAGATTGCAGCAGCCAGCGAAGTCCCCAACTTGGAGCTAACGAGCGCAGTCCGAGACCTCAAGGAGGCTGAGACCCGGATCGCCCGTCTTGCCGACGCCATCGAGAACGAAACCCTGGCTGTCGAGGAGGTCGCCGAGCGCCTCCGCCGGCACCGCGAGCGCCGCGACCAAGCCAAGGCCGTCATCGCCGCCGCCCAAGGGGCAGCCGGCACGCTCGACCCGCAGGCAATTAGTGACCTGTTGAAGCGCCTCGGCGGCCTTGTCGCTATCGCAGACCGGCTCACCATCGCCGAACAACGTGCCATCTTCGAAGCCGCCGAGCTGCAGGTTCGCTTTGACCCCACGATGCGCCAGGCCACCTTCAAGGTGGACCTGGGCCGTGGGGTTAACGCGTGTGTCGGAGGGGGGACTCGATACAATACCGCACGCGCCCTCGACGTTGGCGGGCCCGCGCGGTCGTCTCGTATCAGGGGGAGTCGTGCCAACTTGTTCTACGAGGTAGCCATCACAGACCTATGGCTACCAGCCGCCTGAGCAGGCTGTATCCTTGGAGCACTCGCCCCAAATCCCAAATTCTCTCCCCGCTGCCTGAGTCGGACAGGGCCGTGCTCCGCTTCCCAAGGTCCTTCAGGCTCGATCCCCGTCACATGTTGAATGAGGCGGCTGCCACCGAGGCACCTGCCAGACTAATCCTCGACTATCTTGACGAGTTGGCGATTCGGGTGCGTGACGAGACATTCTCCTGCACCCATGACAGGCCCACGACTTGCCGAACACAGCCACTCGGCTCCAAACGCCCATTTCCGCAAATCACGTAGGCCTGCCCCTCTAGTACGAGCCGCAGATATAGGACGCGGAAAAGAACGAGGCCACCATTATCAACGCCGCAGCGACAATGGTGAGAGCGAACACGCGCCAAGTTATCCGATTGGGCCAGAATGGGCACTTAGTGACTACACATATGATTATAGCCACCACCGGGATACCCACACCTCCGAGGCCTAAGGCTAAGCCGGCATCCGTAGACGCACTCTGCGGGACCAACACGCAGCCCAAAGGGGCGGCTGGCCGAGTCGTGAAACCGACGATATCGAGGATAACCAAATAAGTCAGCGCCAACATAACAGTTATCGGCCCAGCACGCAGCCACTCCTGTCTAAGCCGGCTAATCATCGAACGACAAGGAACGAAGACATGCCGCGCGAGTGGTCCTTGACGTGTCGGGTATGTTCGTTCCCTCTTGCCAATGGTGTGTTATCCTCCCCCCGCCGTTTCACCCTGGCGGCGTTGTAGCCCTGATCGCAGCGACGAGATAGTTGGCCATTTGCGTCTGCCCGAGCGCATTGGGATGAAAGAAATAGTTGTTCGTCCCATTTACGAAGGCCTCGGCGGCTGAGGGTGCACCTAAACTGTTGAACCACTCAACCCCACCTGAGCAAATTTCGTGGCCATTAAAGGCCTGCGAGAGGTCGACAAAGTGGATCAGACCATAGGCATCCGCTGAAGCAAGCGCCGCGGCTTGAGAAATAACAGAGTTGGCCTGTGCCTCCTTGGCCGATAGCCAACGGACGTCGCCCGCCCGAATGTAGTCACAGGCATTGGTCACACCTGGAGAGAAGAGGGTTGGGTAGCCGAGAACATAGATCTCTGCCGTGGGGGACCGTGCGTGGATGGCAAGGAATGTGTCAACCAACTTGGGCTCGGTTGCATTGATAGCGTCTGTTACCTGGGACCCGTGATCTACGTCGTAAACCGGCTGACATGGTGGTCTAGAATGAAATAGAAAGGGTATATTGACACAGTTGCTAAGAATGCTCTTAAGAGTGCATGCTGGCACCGCTCCCGAGCACTGCAAGCCGTCGATCCCTAGCGTGAGCGCTATGTCATCTTCACTACCAAAAAGGTAGCTGATTTGAGGCTCCGTGTTGAAGCCGCTACTGTACTGGGCTTTCGTGCTGACATCCGCGGGACTAGCGCCGCTGCATGCGTCGTTGAGCTCAGTGAGACCGAGGGTGTTCGCGGCGATGAGTGGGTAATTTGACGAGCTGGAGACGTCGCAGGGAACTTCATTGAAGGGGGGGTTGCCCTGGCCTGAGGTGTAGGAATCGCCAAGGCCGACCAGTTGATCATTGGGCAAGGAGATGGGATCTGTGAAAGCAGGAGAGGATGGGCTTCCGGTGCCAAACGAGTTGACTGGCGCCACGGTGAGTTGGTAATTCGTTCCGTTGGTCAGCCCGTAGATGAAGGTATGCGTAGTAGGAGGACTACCCGTCACTACTTGCCCAATGCACGAGGCACACGCTGGGCTGAGGTTGAGCTGGTAGCCGGTGAGGGACGACGCCCCAGGACCGGTGGGGGCCATCCAGGTAACAAGCGCCTTGGCGTCGCCGGCTTGGACCTCGACGTTGGTCACCAATGTGGCCGATGTAGGCACCCCCATGGTGATGGGGGGAGAGGAAGCCGAGGCCGGGCCCATGAGGTCGCCGTCGGCAGCTGTCACGGTAAAGGTGTAGGAGTCGCCGTCGATGAGGTGAGTGACGGTCGCGGTGGTGGCTGGCGGCGATCCGGTGACAGTGACGCTCTGGTGGCCGTTGGAGGCGTCGGTGATGTCGGTGGCCA
Organism: Acidimicrobiales bacterium; assembly: GCA_050744225.1. Classification (GTDB taxonomy): domain Bacteria; phylum Actinomycetota; class Acidimicrobiia; order Acidimicrobiales; family JAJPHD01; genus JAVKSL01. The sequence continues at coordinate 13,274 of JBOGGT010000023.1, forward strand.
CCACGGTGTATGCGGTGATGAGGCCCCCGCCGCTGCTCGGGGCACCCCAGGCAACGGATGCGATCCCGTTGTTGCCCGGGGTGGCGGTGACGTTCGTAGGTGCGCTCGGTGGGTTTGAGGGGATCGCGGAGTTGGAGGTGGCCGAAGGACCGAGGCCCACCGAGTTGTAGGCCGCCACGGTAAAGGTGTAGGCGCTCCCGGTGCTCAATCCGGTGAAGCTTGCGAACGTGGTGCCGCCTGGCACAACGATGACACTTTGGCCGCTCGACGCGGTGACGACATAGCCAAGCACGTCCGAACCGTTGGCGAAGGGCTGGTCCCAGTCCACCCGGATCGAGGTGGGGCCGGTGACCCTGGCCGTGACGTTTTGGGGTGCACTTGGTAGCCCGGCTGGGACCACGGCGTTGGAGTCCGACGAGGACGGGCTGGTCCCAACTGCGTTGGAGGCTGTCACGCTGAAGGTGTAGGAGGTGCCGTTGGTGAGCCCGGTAACCTCCGCAGAGTTGGCGCTGCCCGACACGCTGGCGTTCTTGCCTCCCGGGCTGGCGGTAACGACGTGGGAGGTGAGCGCGCGTCCGTTGTCACCAGGGGTACCGTCCGCGCGCCTGGGCGCGGGCTGCCAGACAACGGCCGCAGAGCTGTCGGCTGCCACGGCCTGGACCTGCACTGGGGTGAAGGGCGCTCCTGCGGGGGTGACCACGGCGCTTGGGGCCGACAGTGTGCCCGGCGGCCCAGCAGCATTGGTCGCATAGACAGCGAAGTCATAGGCGCTGGCGTTGGTGAGCCCAGTGATGGTGGCAGAGGTGGCGCTGGGACCAGTGGTTATGGACTGGCCCCCACTCGAGAGCACAACATAGGAGGTGATCGGCGAGCCGTTGTCGCCGGGGGCCCCGTTGGCCTGGGTGGGCGGGGGGACCCAGTCGATGCTCGCTTGGGTGTCACCTGGGCTTGCAGTGACGTTTGCCGGGGCGAAGGGCGCCCCGAGTGGCACCACCGTGTTCGATGCGATCGAGGTCCCATCCAAGAGGCCGAGTGTTGAGGCTGTGACGATGAAATACACCCCCACCCCGTTGGTGAGCCCACTGACCGTGATCGAGGTGGCACTGCCCGCAGAGGTGGTGGAGATCAGCGCTGCGTTGGAGTCTTGATAGGCTGCCACGGCGTAGGACACGATGGGAAGGATGAGCCCACCGGTGGTGGGGGCCACCCAGCTCACATTGGCCGAGTCGTCCTCCGCGATGGCTGCCACCGTCGTCGGGGCCAGGAGCGAGCCCAGGGGCAACAGCGGCGTGGACACGACGTTGGAGATCGCCGGTGCCGAGCGGCCCGCAGCGTTGTCCGCGACTATGACCACCTCGTAGCTCCCAGCGTCGGGAACCCCGTTGAACGCGATCGAGCGACAGGTTGCATTGCAGGACAGGATCGACGAAGCAGGCGAGCCGGTCGAGGTATAGGCCTGGGCCTCATAGCCCGTGATTGGGCCACCCCCGTCGGAGGTGGGGGCCGACCAGGTGCCAGCCACGTTCTGGTTGGCCGAGGTGGCCACCGCATTGGTCGGGGCGCCTGGTACCGCCAGGGGGGTCACGGCGTTGGCATGCGCCCCATAGCTGGCACCCTGGGCGTTGTTGGCGTAGATCACTATGTCGTAGTTGGTTCCGTTGCTCAGCCCGCTGACTGTCCCAGAGGTGCATGTGGCACAAGCAGCTGCGCTGGCCGCCAGAGCCCCGGTGGCGTTGGTATAGGCGTCGACGCTGTAGCTCGTGATCGCCGAGCCTCCGTTGCTGGCCGGGGCAGTCCAGCTGACCTGGGCGGCCGAGTTGGCCGGTGTGGCGCTGGGTGAGCCGGGCTGTTCGGGGGTAGTCTCGTAGGTGAAGGACAGGGTGGGGCCGTAGATAGTACCGTTGACCGCCCCGTAGGCGCCTGATCGGTAGTAGCGACCGCCCGTGGTCGCGTACTCGGGGTTGGAGGGATCTCCGTCTGTGCCCACGGTTGCTCCGGCTCGAAGCTCGGCACCGTTGTTGAGGTCGCTAGGCGAGCTTGGGCCAGTTTGGTCCAACCAGTGCTGCACCAGGGCAGTGGCGTTCCAGGACACGAAATGATTGGCTTCGGCGAAGCTGGTTACCGAATATGGGGTATCGCTGGCAAGTCCTGGCTGGTTGGCCCAGTCGGTCAGGGCGTCCGGTGGCAGCGAAGCCAGCCCGTATAGGGATGTGGGGGCGACCGGGTTGCTATTTACGTTGTAGTTGTAGAGCCGAAGCGTCGCTCCCGCATCGACGTGGTAAGTGCCAGGCGAGCACACCACTGCAGCGGGACACACGGCCGGAAAGTACAAGATGGTGCGCGTCGTGTTGGGAAGCGTCGTCGGCACTGGGCAGGTGTCGTGCTGGTGGGTGAGAGGGAATCCGGTGCGCAACTGGTCCTGGCCGTCATAAGCACCGAAGCAGTTGTCGGAGTTCACGTAGGTGTCGAAGGTTCCCGCGCTGTTCGCCGCATCGGAGATGAAACTCGGGTCCAGGCTCACGGGGAAGACCCGGGTGGGGTCGGTGAGCCAGGACGAAGCGACGCTGACCCGGATCGAGGCCGCCCCAGCCCGCTCGCCCAACAAGGTGACGTCGAGGGACTGCTCGGCGCCGGATGCGTCGGTGGCGATCCCTGCGCCGTAGGTGGCTATGGGAGTACCGCTGGAACTGTCTATGGCGATGGCTCCGGGACCATCCTGGGTGGCGCTAGCACCGGTCGGCAGCGACAGCGACTCGGTGTAGGCGGGCGAGGCGGCAGCGCTCGTCAGGCTCACCGACTCCTCGAAGCCATCGACGGTCAGGGCTTCGGAGAGCCCGCCCGAGGCGAGCGCACCCGGATAAGTCGCAACCGACGAAGCTGGCAGGCCCGCTTTGGCCAGGCCGGCTGCACTCGAAGAGGCAAGCGAGTGGAGCGCACCGGAGAGGGGCCCAGAGCCAAGGGTCGCTGCCGCCTTGGCCGCACTGGGGTGCGACAGCGTGATCGTCCCAGCTGGGGTGGGCACATCCACCAGAGCTCCGCCAGAGCGGCTTGCGATGCGTGCAGAGCCCGGGTCCGCACTTGCGGTGAGCCAGCCGGCATTGCCAGCGGGCACCAAGGACAGCTCGATCGGATGCCATGAGCCATTGGATGCCCGATAGAAGGTCCGATTGGCATAGAGCTGCACGGTGGTGGACCCGTTGGCGTTAGTGACCCAGTGCGAGTAGGCGCTGTAGCCCGAAGGTGGTGGGGAAGTGCTCGATGCAGCACTGGTTGGGGCAGGCGAGGCCAGCGGGGAAAGCGCGCTGGAGGGGGCCGGGCTTGGTTGGGGCGGCGAACCGAGGAGGCCTGGCTTAGGGGGTGCCGGCGGCGGCTTCGAAGCCGGACTCCTCGCACTCTTGGCCAGCGCGCTGGTCCTCAGTGCTGGGCTCAAGATCGCCGGGTTGGGACTGGCTGAGCTAACCGGCAACGACATTGCCTGGAGGGTGCTCGAAGGTGCGGGTGCCTTAGGTCGGGCGACCCGGGAGGTTGGCGCTGGTGCCAACGTGGAATGGCCCACCGCGGGGCCAGCGTCAGTGACGGGGGCTGTCGACACCGGTGATGCCGTTGCCGGGGCTCCGACCGCGACCAGCAGCGCAGCTATCGCTGCGGCTAGGCCCCCCCCCCAGCTTGCTCATCACAGCGCGGTTCATCACACCTCTCCCGCCACGGCATCGAGACCGCAGGCGGGCCTGATGCTACCAGCGATGCGGTTGTACTGCAAGCGACGCCCGAGTTGGCGGCGTTCGCCGGAATGCTCACCGAGCGAAGGCCTGAAAAGCTATCCTTGTAGTTTGCGGGGGACATATGCAGTGGATTTTCCGGTCCACGAACAGGTGTGCGACTCCACCCTTTTTTTCGTCAGTTCGCACGACCGCTGGTGGGCTCCGCGCTGTTCGCAAGGAGTGGGTGCAGGTACCACT
>JBOGGT010000024.1:0-24247 GCA_050744225.1 Acidimicrobiales bacterium
CGGGGCTGCGCCCCGAAGGGGGCTGCGCCCCGAAGGGGGCTGCGCCCCGAAGCGGGCTGCGCCCCCCAAACCCGCTCGGTGGTGCGGGCGTCGGTGGAGTGCCGAGGGGCTATTCACCCGTCAGTTCGGGTAGAACTCCTCAGTTCGGCTCGGCTGATGCCGAAAGAGTCCCCAACTCACAAGCGGGGAGTCGGCATCGAGAACATGGGCGCCGAACGAACAGTCGGGAACCGCCGGCCCAGCAGACATTATGCCGATGATCCTACGAGCAAGCTGAGTAAGGTGTCGCCGTGCAGCAGGAGCTTTGGGTCGAGACGCCCGGCGAGCAGACCTTCTGCCTCGCGGGTCCGATGGGCGACGCCGCCAGGAGCCTCCTCGGGCCGACTGCCCTCCTGGTTTGGACCGTTGAGGGGCGGAGCCACTTCGAGGCCATGACCAAGTACTACGAGCACATGGGATGGGGGGCCTACACGACGGACCTCCCCGAGTGGGACTGCGTAACGTACGCCGACCACGGCTGGGAGTGAGTCGCCGCCGGGTCGGACACTGACGTACGGCTTTGCTGTCTCGGCCAGCTTGGTTCTGGCATCGAAGCTTTGAATAATGAGCCGCCGCGTGCGGAGCTCGCCGTGGGCCGCTCGATCCTTGCGCTCCACCAGCTCGGGGCACCGACTGCGAGCCGCCGCTACAGCCGGATCGGGTCTACCTCCACTCGGAGCCTGCCCCGCGGCCGTGGGGTTGCGGCCAGCGCATCGCACAGAACCTGGTGGCTCGGGGCGCGCACCAACCACGAACCCCGCTCCGGCCCCCGAATCTGGATCGCGGTGCCCCCGGGCGCGGACCGGAGCTCGGCTACATAGCCCTCGGCCATGGGTCCCGAGATCAACGCCAGCGCAGCGAACGGCGGGAACTTCAGCGCACGTCGTCGCCCAGCTTCGACCCGGGCCAACCTGTCGGGATCCGCGTGCATCGCAGCAGAGATGACCTCGTGGCGTGGGAGGCGAGTCTGTACCACCACGCGGCCACCTGTCTCCCGCCCGCCGACCATACGCGAAGCCCGAGCCAGGAGGGCGAGCGCGGACTCCCCGGCGCGAAAGCCGGGAAACAGCAGCTCCTGGTCCATGTCCAAGAAGGCGGCAGCTCTGGCTTTGGGGATCCGGTGGAGCACCGCCTCCGTACCCACGACAATCGGCGCGATCATCCCCGCAGACTGAGCGCTGCCGTCCGGGACCGCTCCCTCGGGGAAGCCTGCCCCCAAACGCTTGGGGGGACCGCTCACCTCGGATACCTCGAGCTCAGTGAGGGCACTCAGCTCCTCACGCACCCTGGAAACCCCGAGCCTGAGCGCCTTCATCCTGATCGAGCCGCAGGTACCGCACACCTCTGGCCGTTCCCTCCCGCAGAGCCGGCAGGTTAGAACGGCGGGCCCCTCGGCTTGGGTGGCGAGCTGGTGCATCGGGCCAGCACAGTGCTCGCAACGGATCAGCTCGCCGCAAGTGCCACAGGCCAGCAGCCGGGCGCGGCCCTTGCGATTCAGGACACAGACCACCTGTCCGCCTGGCTCCCCCCTGGCCGTTTTGAGTACCGCAACGAGCCGGTCCGAGAAGAGGCCGGAGCGCGGGTCCTCGCCCCGCCGGTCGATGACCTCCAGGGCGGCCCAACCCCGGCGCTCGGCACTGCGCGAGTCTGTGACCAGCCGTCCCCAACTCAGGACCTCCTGAGTCGGGCACGGTGTGACCAGCAGGCAGGGCGAGTCTTCCCGAGCCGCTCGCTCGGCGGCGATTCGCCAAGCAACCCAGGACGGCGTGGACTCGCCCCGGTACGCGTCGTCGTGGGCATCGAGGACCACGACTCCTGCCAGGCTCGGCGCTGGCGCCCAGGCCCCAGCGCGAGTCCCCACCACCACCCTTCCACCCGCGGCCGCAGCCCCCCATGCGCTCGGCATCAGCGCCACCGGCCAGCCTGCGACTTGCAGCCGAGAAGCCAGTGAGGTGGCACCGGAATGCGAGGGCGCCAACACCAGCACCGAGCGATCAGGGACCAACAACACGCTGAGCACGTCTTCGAGGAGGGGCAGGGGGTCAATTGCCGGGGCGAGGCGAAGCACCGCCCTGCCGAGAGCCAGGGCCTCACCCACGATCCCGGGCGACACAGCGCCCAGTCCGGCCGGTGCCGCGGCGGCGAGTCCGGCGGCGGCGGGTACTTGGCGGCGCAGGCCGGGGCCGGGTGACGGCAGGCTGCGGACCACGGACTCGGGCGATGCGGTGACCAGGAAGCGCGCTCGGCTCCCCGCCCAACGCCACGCCGCCCAACTCGCCAGATCCATTAGTTCAGGGGATGGCCCCAGGCCGCTGTGGGTGGACATCGGCCGTAGAACCACGCCGTCCGCGGCCACCACGTCAACTTCTATGACCCAACCGCCCACTCGCCGCGGACCGAGCGCTACCCGGACGCGAGTGCCGACCACCACTTCCCTGGCCCAGCCCGGCGGCACCACGTAATCGAACGGCCGGTCCAGCGCCGGCAGGTTCGGCAGGACCCGCACCGCCCGAAGGCCAGGCGCGGCACTCCCGCCTGAATCGGTCAATGCGCCAGCCTGGACACCACCTCGTCCAGGACCGCCCTCGCCACACCGGCCTTGTGAGTCAGCGGTACGCGCACGACCGCGCCGTCGGAGCCCACGATGGTAACCGAGTTTGTATCGTGGTCAAAACCGGCTCCAGGCTCTGAGAGGTCGTTGGCCACGATCAGATCCAGGCCCTTGGCAGCCAGCTTGCGCCGGGCCAACCCGACCAGATCCTCTGGAAGCTCGGGGATCTCCGCTGCAAAGCCCACCACCAGCTGGCCTGCCCGGCGGATCCCGGCCGCCGCCGCAGCGATGTCCGGTACGGCCTCCAGAACGACCTCTGGGGGCACTCCGCTCCGGCTGAGCTTGGTCGTGCTCACCTGCACCGGGCGCCAGTCAGCCACCGCCGCCGCCAGCACCGAAACATCCGTGCCAGGCACGCGAGCCAGCACCTCCTGCTCCATCTGGGCGGCGGTCTCTACCCTGATGACGCTCACCCCTGGGGGGACCGGTTGGTCGGCCGTGGTTATCAGGGTGACCTCTGCGCCCCTCGCGGCCGCATCGGCAGCAATCGCGTGGCCCTGCTTACCCGATGATCGGTTCCCTATAAAGCGCACCGGATCCAGCGGTTCACGCGTACCACCCGCGCTGACCAGGACCCGAACGCCACACAAGTCACCGGCAGGAGGCATCGCGCCTGCCGACCCGACCGCCGACGCCGACCCGACCGCCGACGCCGACCCGACCGCCGACGCCGACCCGACCGCCGACCCCGACCCGACCGCCGACGCCGACGCGCCCGCCGACGCCGACGCGCCCGCCGACGCCGACCCGACCGCCGACGCCGACCCGACCGCCGACTCGAGGAGGCGCGCGGCAGCCGCCACGATGTCAACCGGATCGGCGAGGCGGCCTATCCCCTTGTCGCCCCCCGCGAGAGCACCAGCCACCGGCCCTACAAGGGCCACGCCCCGCTCAACCAGTAGCCCGACGTTGTGCTGGGTGGCGGGGTGCTCCCACATCTCGGTGTGCATCGCCGGAGCCAGCAGCACGGGCGCGCGGGTGGCCAGCAGGATCGCCGTCAGCAGGTCATCTGCCAACCCGACCGCCAGCCGAGCCATAAAGCTGGCAGTGGCGGGAGCCACCACCACCAACTCGGCGCGCCGGCCGAGGGAGGTGTGTGCGATGGGACCCTGGCCCGGCCGACGCTCCCACAGCGAGTCCAGTGCGGGCTCAGACCCTACGGCTGAAAAGGTGGCTGCTCCGATGAAACGCGTCGCGCCAACGGTCAGCACGGGGGTCACCCAAGCGCCTGCGCTCACCAAGGCGCGGCAGACCTCAACCGCCTTGTACGCGGCAATCCCACCGGTGACTCCCAGCACCACCCGTCGACCCGCCAAAGCTTCAAGCTCGTTCATCGCCCGGCCGTGCCGCAGTCGGAATGGTCGTGTGCCGCGGTCGGGGCCGGTCGTGCGCCGCAGTCGGGATTGGTCGTGCGCAGCAGTCGCGACTGGAGGTCCCAGACCACTTAGCCGGAGAGCAGGCTACTCGCCTGCGGGCTCGGCAGTCGTAACGGCCAGGATCGCTGGACCGCCACCACCGGCTGGCGACAGGTCACCAGCGGAGTTGCCGGCATCCCCGTCATCGCCCCCCGGGCGAAGGAATCCGATCTTGCCCGCCGCCACTTCTTCCAGGGCAATCGAAAGCGGCTTGCGGGCCAGGCTGGTCACCTGAGGGGGCACGATCGCGCCCAGGCCCTCGCCGAGACTGTTGAAGTAGGTGTTAATTTGCCGGCCGCGCCTCGCGGCGAGGGTCACCAGGGTGAACTTGGAGTCGACCCGGTCCAGGAGGTCCTCGATCGGCGGATCCATCATCGTGCTGCGATCGGCCATGGTGGCTCTCCCTCGAATCTTTTAGCGGTCGGACCTGCGGTCGTCACGCCGAGCGGTGGACCGGCCCGACGCGGTACGACTCGACTATACCCACCAGCTCAGCGGTTGCCCGCTCCAGGTCGTCGTTTACCAGGATGTGGGCATGCAGGTCGATCCCTGCTCGCACCTCGGCGTCACCAATCTCCACCCGGCGGACGAGATCGGACTCGGATTCGCCGCGAGCACGCAGCCGCTCCGCCTGGACTTCTGCCGACGGAGCCACCACCACCACCAGCACCGCATCGGGCTGGCGAGCGAGCACCTGTCGTGCCCCTTGCACGTCGATCTCCAGAACCACGTCGTGGCCGGGAGGTGGAGTTGGAATTGGCGTCCCGTAGAGGTTGCCCAAAAAGCTGGCCCACTCCAACAGGCCACCCTTGGCCACCTCCGCCTCGAACCTCGGCAGGTCTACATAGACGTAGGCGCCCTCCGCCTCGCCAGGCCGGCGGGCGCGGGTGGTCCACGAGCGGCTCAGCCACAGGCGCGGAACCTGGGCCACCAGCCGGGAGACCAGGGTCCCTTTGCCGACCCCGCCCGGACCCGAGACGACAAAGATCAGCGGCGGCCGACCTCGGAGACCTGCTGGAGCAGGGACTCTCGTTGGTTGACCCCGAGGCCCTGGATGCGACGGGTCTCGCTGATCCCGACGCTCTCCATCAAGCGGCGGGCCTTGACCTTGCCCAGACCGGGCAGGGATTCCAGCACTACAAGGACCTTCATCTTGCCGATCATCTCGTCCTCGCCGGCCTTGCTGAGCAGCTCGGGGAGGGTGATGGAGCCCATCTTGAGCTGTTCCTTCAACTCGGCACGCTGGCGGCGGGCGATTGAGGCCTTCTCAAGAGCGGCACGGCGTTGATCGTCTGACAACGGAGGGGGCAAGGGCATGACCCGAACCATAGCGCGCTGCAGGCCATGATGCCATCCCTGCAGTAACCGCCCCCGCACCGAACAGGCCGGCGACTCAGGCCTGATCAGCGGTGCGCTTCGCCGATCAGCGGTGCGCTGCGCCAATCAGCTCGGACAGAGCGCTCACCCCGTGGCCCCGACACCACCTGGCCATCTCCGCAGATACCCGCTCCGGAGCACGCGGGTCGGCGAAGGTGGCGCTTCCAACCTGGATCGCGCTGGCTCCAGCCATCAGCATCTCCAGGGCATCCGTGCCGCTGCCGATGCCCCCCACTCCGACGATAGCCACATCCCCAAGGGCCGCCCTGACGTCGAACACCGCCCGCACCGCCACCGGGTGCAGTGCCGGACCGGACAGGCCGCCACCGCCTCCTGCCAGGCGGGGGGCGCGGGTCTCGGGATCGATCACCTGGCCAGCCAGGGTATTGACCAGCGTGACCGCCTCCGCTCCGGCGCCCAGGGCGGCGGCCGCAATCGAGGCGATGTCGGCCACGTTCGGGCTGAGCTTGGCCCACCGGGGCCGCCCGCACGCCTCGGTCACCGCGATCACCTCGGCGGTGGCGGCGGCCGAGTGAGCGAACATCCGGCGGTGGTCTTCCAGGTTCGGGCAGCTCACGTTCACCTCCACGGCGACCACGCCCGCCGGCGCCGAAGCCAGCATCGCAGCCGCCCGGGCGTAGTCACCCACTGTGTGGCCCCAGATGCTCGCCACCACCCGTGCGCCGGTTGCCAGCAGCCCGGGGAGGTCCTGGACCAGCCAGGCCTGCACCCCTGGGCCCTGGAGGCCGACGCTGTTGAGCATTCCACCGGTGCCGGATGTGATGCGAGGAGCGGGGTTCCCCGCCCAGGGGTACGCCGCCAGAGACTTCACCACCACCGCCCCGAGTGCGCCCAGGTCCATGTAAGCAGCCAATTCGTCGCCATGTCCGGCGGTGCCCGATGCGCACATCACCGGATTGGGCAACCCCACGGAGCCAACCCGGGTTGCCAGGTCACAACCCAGCATGAAGATCTTGCAAACTTCGCACCGAAAGGGCGTGGCCCACCTGGTCGGCGATACCGCCAGCCGCGGCACGGGCGGCGGCGATGGTGGTCAGGCACGGCACTCGGTGCACCGAGGCCGCGGCGCGGATCTGGGCGCCGTCCGCCCGGGTGCCTCGCCCACGGGGGGTGTTCACCACCAGTTGCACCTCGCCCGCCGCAATCAGCTCCACCGCGTCGACCCCGGCACCGACCTCACCGACCTTCGCCACCACCCCGGCCACGCCAAGACCGCGCTCGACCAGGAACGCGGCGGTCCCGGAGGTGGCCAACAGACCGAACCCCAACGACCCAAACCCTCGCGCCACCTCCAAGCCCGCCTCCTTGTCCCGGTCGGCGAGGGAGAACAGGACCTTGCCGGCCGCAGGGAGCGCCAGGCCGGCGGCCAGCTGGCTCTTGGCGAAAGCCAGGCCGAAGCTGGCGTCCACCCCCATCACCTCACCGGTCGCCCTCATCTCGGGGCCAAGCAGGCTGTCGGCTCCGGGGAACCGGGCAAAGGGCAGGATCGCCTCCTTGACGCTCACGTGGGTCCCGACCCGACCCGGGCCGGACCCGGCAGCACCAAACCCGCTCGGGATCAGCCCCGAGGCACGCAGCCCAGCCAAGGTCTCCCCCACCATCACCCTGGCCGCCAGCTTGGCCAGCGGCACCCCGGTGGCCTTGGCCACGAATGGCACCGTCCTACTCGCCCTGGGGTTGGCCTCGATGACGAAGACCTCCCCGGCCTTCACCGCGTACTGGACGTTCAACAGCCCGCAGACCCCCAGCGCCCCCGCAATTGCCCTGGTATGAGCCTCGATCCGTGCCACCACCGAGGCGGCCAGGGTGGGCGGCGGGATCACGCAAGCCGAGTCCCCGGAGTGGACCCCCGCCTCCTCCACGTGCTCCATCACCGCGCCGATCAGCACATCACCCGCAGAATCCCGCACCGCGTCCACATCCACCTCGATGGCGTCTTCCAGGAAGTGGTCCACGAGCACCGGCCGCTCGGCCGCCAGGCCCCCCTCGCGCCCCACTGACCCGTAGCCGACCAACTCTGCAAATGCTCGGGCAAGCCCGGAGTCGTCGTAGACGATCTCCATCGCCCGCCCACCGAGCACGTAGCTGGGTCGCACCAGGGCCGGCCAGCCGATACGGTCGATCACCGCCCGGGCCTCGGAGATGCTGCGTGCCACACCCCCTTCGGGCTGGGCGATCCCCAACCCAGCGCAGAGCGCCGACCAGCGCTCGCGGTCCTCGGCCAGGTCGATGGAGTCCGGGCTGGTGCCGAGCACGAGCTCCGCAGGGAGCCTGCCCGCCAGCTTGAGAGGGGTCTGTCCCCCCATCGAGACGATCACCCCCACCAGCGCCCCCTCGCCCACCGAAGCCTCGATCTCCGCGTCGATGATCGCGAGCACGTCCTCCTCGGTGATCGGCTCGAAGTAAAGCCGGTCACTGGTGTCGTAATCGGTCGACACGGTCTCCGGATTGCAGTTCACCATCACGGTCTCATAACCTGCCGCGCGCAGCGCAAAGCTGGTGTGCACGCAGCAGTAGTCGAACTCGATTCCCTGACCGATCCTGTTCGGCCCAGAGCCCAGGATGATCACCCGGCGCTTCGACGACGGAGATACCTCGTTCTCGTCCTCCCAGGTCGAGTAGTGGTAAGGAGTCTCGGCATCGAACTCCGCCCCGCAGGTGTCGACCGTCTTGAAGCTCGGCCGGATCCCTGCGGCCAGCCGAGCGCGGCGTACCTCGGCCTCGCCTGCGCCCAACACGTATCCCAGTTGGGCGTCAGCGAACCCCAACCGCTTCGCCCGCCGGAAATCCGAGCGCGCCAGCGCCTCCAGGCTCCCCAGGCCGGCCAGACGCTCCCGTTCGGCCACTATCAGGCCGATCTGGTCCAAGAACCACGGGTCCACCCCGGTGCGGGCCACCAACTCCTCCACGCTCACCCCCCGGCGCAGAGCCGCCTCCAGGTGGAACGGCCGGTCGGGGGTGGGCACCGCGGCCCGGCGGATGAGCTCAATTTCAGAAAGGGAGTTAAGCGACGCCTCGGCCCGGTCACAGTTGAGGCCGGCCCTGCCGTGTTCCAGGGAACGCAGCGCCTTTTGCAAGGATTCGGGAAATGTCCTCCCGATCGCCATCGCCTCCCCGACCGACTGCATCTGGGTGCCCAGCACGCCCGCGGTCTCGGGGAACTTCTCGAAGGCCCAGCGGGGGACCTTGGTGACCACGTAGTCGATGGTCGGCTCGAAACACGCCGGCGTCCGGCGGGTGATGTCGTTGGCGATCTCGTCCAGCCGGTAGCCCACCGCGAGGCGGGCGGCGATCTTGGCAATCGGGAAGCCGGTGGCCTTCGACGCCAGGGCAGACGAGCGAGAGACCCGCGGGTTCATCTCGATCACCACCATCTCCCCGGTCGCCGGGTTCAGCGCGAACTGGATATTGGACCCACCAGTCTCCACCCCCACCCGGCGAATGCAGGCAAAAGCGGCGTCGCGCATCACCTGGTACTCGACATCCGACAGGGTCTGCGCCGGGGCGACGGTTATCGAGTCCCCGGTGTGCACCCCCATCGGGTCCAGGTTCTCGATCGAGCAGACCACGACCGCATTGTCGGCACAGTCCCGCATGACCTCCAGCTCGTATTCTTTCCAGCCGGCGATAGACCGTTCGATGAGGACTTCGTTTATGGGGCTCGCCCGCAGCGCGGCGTCCGCCATTTCGATTAATTGAGCTCTATCCGCCGCAATACCCGTGCCCGCTCCCCCGAGGATGAACGATGGACGCAGCATCAGCGGTTCGGATATCTCCTCCGCGATGGCGACCGCCTCTTCCAGGCTGTGGGCGATCCCCGATGCGGGAACCGAGAGGCCAATCTCCATCATCGCCGCCTTGAAGGCCTGGCGGTCCTCGGCGGTCCGGATGGCCTGTGCATTTGCCCCGATCAGCTCGACGCCGTTGCGTTCGAGCACACCCGAATTGTGCAGTGATATCGCCAGGTTGAGCGCGGTCTGGCCCCCGAGCGTGGCCAGCAGTGCGTCGGGCCGCTCGCGCTCGATGATCGCTTCGAGCACCTCGGGGACCAGCGGTTCGATGTAAGTGGCATCGGCGAAATCCGGGTCGGTCATGATGGTCGCCGGGTTGGAGTTGGCGAGCACCACCCGGTAGCCCTCCTCGCGCAGCACCCGGCACCCCTGGGTGCCCGAGTAGTCGAACTCGCAGGCCTGACCGATGACGATCGGACCCGACCCGATCACCAAGATGGTTCCCAGGTCGTCGCGCCGCGGCATCAGCGGACCTCCCTGAATTCGGCGATCAGATCCTTGAACCCGGCGAACAGGTGCGCCGCGTCGTGCGGGCCTGGACCGGCTTCTGGGTGGTACTGGACGCTGAATGCGGGAAACTCACTGCTGCGCAGGCCTTCGATCACCCCGTCGTTCAGGTCGGTGTGGGTGACGCTGAGGAGGGCAGTGTCGAAAGAGTCCGGCGCCACCGCGTAATTGTGGTTGTGACTGGTGATCTCGATGTGGCCGTCACCGGCAGCCCGAACCGGGTGGTTTCCGCCGTGGTGGCCGAAAGCCAGCTTGTAGGTCCGTGCCCCGAGCGCGGTGGCCAGGATCTGGTGGCCGAGGCAGATACCGAAGACGGGGACCTCACCGAGCAGGTCCCGCACCGTGCGCACCGCCCAGGGGAGCCCGGCCGGGTCGCCCGGCCCGTTGGAGAGGAACACACCGTCCGGTCGCAGGGCGAGCACCTCGCTGGCGGGAGTTCGAGCGGGCACCACGTCGACCGCCGCCCACCGGCGCAGGTAGCGCAGCTGGCTGGACTTGAGCCCATAGTCAAAGGCGACCACACAGAGCGCACCCGGCGCGTCGCTGGGGCGCTGGTAGGCACTGTTCGTGCTGAGCGCGCTCACCAGGTCGAGGCCCTCGGTGCCGGCCTCACCCGCCGCCGCAGCCCGCAGCGCTGCGGGGGTGGTGGCGTCAGGGCCTTCGACCACCCCCATCGCTCCGGCCAGCGAGCCCTGGGATCGGAGGCGGCGGGTTAGGCGCCGTGTATCGACCCCGGCGATGCCCGGGATCCGGTGGCGAACCAGGAATGATTCGAGGTCCTCCGCGCAGCGCCAGCTGCTCGGGCGGGGCGGGAGGTCCCGGACCACCACGCCCCGGCAGTGCGGCACCGGACTCTCGTCGTCGGTTGGCGTGACCCCGTAGTTTCCGATGTGGGGGTAGGTGAAGGCGATGATCTGTCCGGAGTAGGACGGATCAGTCAGGACCTCCTGGTAGCCGGTCATCACCGTGTTGAACACCACCTCCCCGGTGGCCGGTGCCCCGGATCCCTGGGCCATGAGGGCGCCTATGGCTTCCCCTTCGAAGGTGGTGCCGTCTGCCAGCACCAGCAGGGCGGCGGGTCGCTCGTCCCTGGCGGCAGGCCGCTCGTCCGGGGGCCGCTCGGTTGCGGGCGGCTGAATCGGGGCCGTGGGCACGCTCAACGCTGGGCCTCGTATTCGACCACCACCGGCTCTCCGGCGTGGACCGTGTGACGGACCCGGCCGGTGAGGCTCCGGCCCGCAAATGGGGTGTTGCGACTCCGGCTCGCCGATCTGGACGGGTCCACCACCCAGGTGGCCCCCGGGTCGACCACGCACAGGTTTGCCTGCCGACCGGGAGCGATCGGGCCACCGTGGCGGGGTCCCAACCCGGCAATCGCCGCTGGGCGCCACGACATGCACCCCAGCACGTCGGCGATAGTCATCTGGGGGGGACTCATCTGGGAGCACAGGCTGGTCAGCGCGACCGCGAGCGCGGTCTCCAAGCCGATCATCCCGGGCGGGGCAGCCTCGAAGGGCTCCTCTTTGGCCTGTTGGGAGTGAGGGGCGTGGTCGGTGGCGATGGCGTCGATGGTCCCGTCCGCCAAGCCCGCGCGCACCGCTGCCACGTCCTCGGCCGTCCGCAAGGGCGGGTTGACCTTGAACACTGGGTCGTAGCCCGCCACCTCGTGCTCGGTGAGGCACAGGTGATGGGGGGCCGCTTCCGCGCTCACCGCCACTCCCCCCGCGGCCTTGGCTGCACGAACCAGGGCCACCGAGCCCGCGGTGGAAAGGTGCAACAGGTGCAGTCGACCGCCGGTCAGCCGGCCCAGGGCCAGATCCCGGGCCACCATGAGCTCCTCTGCCTCGGCGGGAATGCCCCCTATGCCCAGGCGCGCCGACCAGGCGCCCTCGTTCATATGCCCTCCCAGGGCCAGGCGAGCATCCTCACAGTGCTCGCCAAGGGTGGCCCCGAGGCCCGAGGCGTACTCGAAGGCCCTGCGCATGAGCCGGGGGTCTTGCACTCCGGTGCCGTCGTCGGTGAACAGGCTCACGCCGAGAGAGCGCATCTCGGCCATCGGCGCCAGCCGCTCACCGCGGCGACCGAGCGTGATCGCCCCGGCCACCGCCACCTCGACCATCGCATCGCGGCCGAGGGCCTGAACCTGGCGCACCACCGCGGCCGAGTCGATCGGGGGGTCGGTGTTCGGCATGCAGACGATGGCGGTATACCCACCCAGCGCCGCGGCACGGGCCCCGGTCTCCACTGTCTCGGTCTCCTCGTTGCCGGGTTCGCGCAGGTGAGCATGAAGGTCTACCAGGCCAGGGGCCACAATGCAACCCCCGGCATCGAGCACGCTGGCCCCCGCCGGGATGGGCAAGTCTGGGCCGACCTCGCTCACCAGGCCATCGGTTACCTCCACGTCCGCCCTCCGGGACCCGGTGGCGTCCACCACCGTGCCCCCCCGGATGACCAGCCGCCCGCGCCGGGTCGGGTCGGACGGCGCCGGTTCCGAAGCGCTCACGCCAGACGACCCGAGGTGCCGAGCAGCTTGAACAGGACCGCCATGCGCACCGCCACGCCGTTGGCCACCTGCCGGGTCACCCAGCAGGCCGGCAGGTCGGCAACCTCAGCGGCAATCTCCACCCCGCGGTTCATCGGCCCGGGGTGCATCACCATGGCACCCTCACACAACAACCGCGCCCGGTCCCTGGTCAGGCCGTAGGTGGCGGTGTACTCCCGCAGGGTGGGGAACAACGCCTCGTGGATTCGTTCAGCCTGCACCCTCAGCACGTAGACCACATCGGCTCTCGCTATCGCCGAGTCCAGGTTGTGCGAGACGGTAACCGGCCAGGCCGCCAGGCTCGCTGGCAGCAGGGTTCGCGGGGCCACCAGGGTGACGGTCGCACCGAGGGTGGCGAATGCCTTCACGCACGAGCGCGCCACTCGTGAGTGCTCCACGTCTCCGACCATGACGATCGACAGCCCGTCCAGTCCGGTCTCGCCTCCACGGCCCGCCCAGCCGGGGCGGCCTCGGTTGGCGGCTTGGCGGATGGTGTAGCAGTCGAGCAGGGCCTGGGTGGGGTGCTCGTGGGTGCCGTCGCCGGCGTTGATTACCGAAGCAGTGGTCCATCGGGCCACCTGCCAGGGAACTCCGGCCATGCGGTGGCGCACCACCAGCGCATCCACCCCCATCGCGTCGATGGTCTCGACGGTGTCGCGCAACGACTCCCCCTTGTTCACCGAGGAGCTCGACACCGAGAAGGTCATCGTGTCCGCGGACAGGCGCCGCGCCGCGGTCTCGAAGGAGAGCCTGGTCCGAGTGGAGTCCTCGAAGAAGGCCAATGCCATCGTGCGCCCCCGCAAGGCCGGCACCTTGGGGATCGCCCGGGCGCTCACCTCGACGAAGGAGTCCGCCAGATCCAGGATCTGAGTGATCCCGTCGCGACCGAGGTCATCAACCGAAAGCAGGTGCCTGACGGGACCGATCCCCTGAGGGGAGGTGGCTGCGACGGCCGCGGGCGTCATGACGCCACCACACCCCCGAGCCACACCCCGTCGGGTCCGACATCGACCATCTCGGCCATCGCGGTGGGGAGGTTCTTACCCACGTAGTCGGCCCTGATCGGCAGCTCGCGATGCCCCCGGTCCACCATCACCGCCAGCTGCACCGCCCTGGCCCGGCCATAGTCACCGAGAGCGTTGAGCGCGGCGCGCACCGTCCGGCCGGTGAACAACACGTCGTCCACCAGCACCACCGTCAGGCCGGTGAGGTCAAAACTCACGTCGGTGACCGCCTCCGGAAGGCCGGGGCGCAGCCCGATGTCGTCCCGGTAGAAGGCCACGTCGAGTGCACCCAGCGGCGGACCCAGCCCTGACACCTCCCCGAGGATGGCCCCGAGGCGCTCCGCCAGGCCTATCCCCCCGGTCTGCAATCCCACGAGCGCCACCCCGTCGAGTCCGTGGTTGCGCTCCAGGATCTCGTGGGCGATCCGGGTGAGCGCTCTACTTACATCGTCTGCGCCCATCACCTGGACTCGGGGAACGAAGGCACCCTTGAGGGGGGGCACCCACCTGCGCTCTCGCTCTGCCACCTGCCAAAATCCTCCTGTCCGTGCGGGCCTCACGGGACCCGCTTCACGGTCAGGCGGATAGCCTAATCGGCCCAGCCGGGCACCTCGCACATGACGAGGTCGGGCGGCAGGGTCCTCGACCGCTGATCGCCGGGTCGATTCGGCTGAGCCCTGCTCCGAGGCCGTCAGTGCCTGCCCGGGCAAGACGGACGCCCTGCGTCGGTGTGACCCATCCTCCCTGGGAGCCGTCGCTTGTGCGACCGAGCCCACTCGTGATTGAATGGGGAGGTGCGAGCGTGGTTGCCAGCCGTCGGGGTGATCCTGACGATCAGCCTGGCCGCGTGCGGATCCGAGACAGTCTCCGGTGACGCGACGGCGGCGACGACGACGACGACGGCGACGACGGCGACGACGACGACGACGGCGACGGCAACACCGAGTCCCAAGCCGACGGTCACCGCTCTTCCCATTTCCGTCAGCAACCAGCTGTCCTCCGGCGGGGACGGCTCGATCCTCCTCCCGTCCTCGTGCAGCCTGAAAGATGGCACCCTCACCGCCATGGGCACCTTCAAAGGCGGGTTTGCGCCCGAGGAGTATGTACGCGTCGGCAGTGTGGTTGAGCTGTATGGCTACACCGCCCCAATACCGGCCGTAGGGGAACAGAGCTACCAGGATGCCGAGCTGGGTTCCGAGAAGCCATTCCCGATGGGGGGCGGCCCTTGGACCGTGTCGGTCCCGGTGGATGCTTCGGTCGGTGTCCCAGCCAAATGCTTGGTCGCGGTGCAGACCACCCACGCCTTCATGGCGTCCGGCAACGCCGGAAGCTGAGCTTTGCCTAAGCGCCTGCCATGACACCTGATGACCGCCCCGTCTGGTCGGAGGTCCGCCACCTCAGCCAAGCCCTATGCTGGTTAGTGGGCTCGTCAAGGAGGGCATCGTGGACATAGACACCATCGACCGGGAGTACTCCCAGCTGCAGACGGAGTTCACCGAGGTCACCAAGGCGTTCCAGGCACTCGCCGGCAAGCTGCAAGCCGCGGTCAAGGCCGGTGACCCAGGCGCCAGGGACTGGCTACTCGACCTCAAGCAGGTGGCGCTCCAGGTCAAGGACGAGCAGGTTCAGACAACCTCCCTGCTCCAGGCAATGCACGGGTACGTAAGCAACCAGCTGCAGCAGCCCGCTCCAACACAGGCCCCCTACCCGCCCCCGCCGGGCTACGGTTACCAGCAGGGTGGCTACCAGCAGGGCTATGGGGGCGGTGGGATGTTCAGCCGCTTCCGGGGCAGTGGTTTCGCCCGGGCGATGGAGATGGGGGCCGGCATCGGACTGGGCGAGGACATCATCAACAGCATCTTCTGAGGATCACTCTTGGCCGAGGCTAACGCCCGATCTTCACCCCGATCGAGCTGAGGGCACCAACCAGCTCGGCACCCCACTGCGGACTCGGCAGAGCCAGTGGCGCCGGTCGCGGCACCCGGTCCAGGATCGCCAGGGCACAAGCCACGATCTCGGCGGGCTTGGCGTTGCAGGCGTCGGCCCCACCGAGCTCCAGCTCGTGGAGCAGGTTTTCCCGCCCGTGACCGGGGATCACGTCCAGGATCAGCAGCGGTCGCCGCACCGCGCGGGCCTCGGCGCAGGTCGAGGCCCCTGCATGAGCGATCACCAGGTCGGCGGCCGCCATCAGCTCCGGGATCCGGTCCGAGAACCCGAAAGGGTGGATCAAGGCCTGCTGCGGACCCCGACGGGCGGCCAACGCTCGCAACTGAGCCTCCAACGCCCGGTTGTGCCCGGCGACGGCAAGGACGTGGACCCCTTCAGTCGCCAGCTTTTCGGCGGTCTCGGCGAGGGGACCCAGTCCCCAGCCCCCGCCGATCAGGATCACGCACGATACATCTTGTGGGACATCGAAGGACCGGCGGGCCTCGGCCTGGGGATGGGCCGTACCGAACTGGGCTCTGACCGGCGGGGGAATGACCGCCACCTGAGCGCGGGGCAAGAACCGCCTCACCGAAGCCATCGCGGCAGGTGAGGTCACGCAGAACAGGTCGATGCCCTCCCAGACCCAGAGTCTGTGCAGGGTCACGTCGTTGCAGAGCACCACGGTATGCCGGTCGGGGATGGAGTGGCCCAGCTCGGCCACCGCCGAAGCACCGGCCGCGAAGACCGCCAACAGGAGGTCTGGCCGATACCTCTCCAGCTCCGCGCGCAGCGCCGGGACCAGCCGGTGCTTGGCCGCCCGGTCCATGGCCGTAGCTACCCGGGTTCCGGGGCGCAGGCCAGCAAAGTGCAACCCGTCGTAGAGGCCGGGGAACGAGATCAGCTTACGGAAGGCCCGCTCACCGAGATCGCCCCTGACCGGCCCGAGAAGGGCCATGCTGGAGACGGTGCGAGCCTCCCACCCATGCCTGAACAGCACTTCGGTACACGCCGCCGCGAGCACGTCGTGTCCCATGCCGAGCGAGCCAGACAAGATCAGCGCTCGCTGTGCCATACCACCCACCCTAAGGTGAGCCGATGAGCTCAACCGCCGCCTATCTTCGCCTACCCTCGATCCACTCCGAACAAGTGGTCTTCGTGACCGAGGACGACCTGTGGAGCGTGGATACATCCGGCGGCGTGGCCAGGCGACTGACCTCTGACCTGGTTGAGATCGGCCGGCCGGCCATCTCTCCCGATGGCGAGCTGGTCGCCTTCGCCAGCAAGTCACAGGGCCAGCCTGACGTCCACGTCATGCCCGCGCTCGGCGGCCCGTCCCAGCGGCTGACCTGGCTGGGACAAGCGTCGGTCCTCGGCTGGACGCCCGATGGCCGGGTGGTGGTGGCCAGTGCCACTGGGCAGCCCTTCTCCTCGCTGGCGTTCGCGTACGCCATCTCCCCCACCCCTACACCAGGGGCTGGGTGGGAGCGCCTCGGATACGGACCGATCAGCGCGGTCTCATTCGCCCCGCAAGGTGCTGGCGTGGTGACCGGTCGGAACACTGCGGACCCAGCCCGGTGGAAGCGCTACCGGGGTGGCACCGCCGGGGCCTTGTGGATCGACCCTGAAGGTAGCGGGACCTGGCGACCCTTGCTGAGCGCCGAGACCCTGGCTGGTTCGGGCGCGGCTGGTTCGGGCGGCGCGGCTGCATTTCCCGGCAACCTGGCTTGTCCAATGTGGATCGGGGGTCGGATCTGGTTCCTCTCGGACCACGAAGGGATCGCCAACCTCTACTCGATTGCACCGGACGGCGCTGGCCTAAGGCGCCACACCGATCACGGTGAGCACTATGCCCGCTGGGCATCGAGCGACGGGCGACGGATCGTATACCAGGTGGCAGCCCAGCTGTGGCTGCACGATCCCACCGACGACACCTCCAGGCAGATCGAGGTGGAGGTGCGCAGCCCCCAGACCCAACGCCAGGTGCGCTTTGTACACGCAGATCGCTTCTTTGGCGACGCAGAGCTCGATCACAAGGGCGAACGCCTGGTGATGGACGTACGAGGCAAGCTCGTCACCATGGTGAACTGGGAGCGCGCCGTCCGCCAGCACGGGCGGGCCCAGGGTGTTCGCTACCGCCTCGGTCGATGGCTGGGCGACACCGGCTCCGTCGTGGTGGTCAGTGACGAAGGCGGCGAGGAGGGCTTGGAGGTCTACTCGCCGGGACCCTCCGCACCTACAAGCCGCGCTGGCGGGCCGGGCGCGGGTGGCGCGGAAACTTTGTACAAAGAACGCGTTCAGGGCGCGTTTATTGTACAAAGTTCGGCCGGGGATGCCAGTTTCGAGGCGCAAAGGTCAGGCCGGCGGCGCTTGGACATCCCCGAGCTGGGCCGCGTGGTGGAGTTGGTCCCCTCGCCGGACGGGCGCCGAGCGGCAGTCACCAACCATCGCAACCAGCTACTCGTCGTCGACCTGAGCGTGACCGCACCCGGCGGGCCGGTACCCGACGGGGCCGCAGCGCGGGTCATCGACCACTCCCGCTTTGGGCGCCCCACCGAGCCCGCCTGGTCGCCCGATGGCCGGTGGCTGGCTTACAGCTTTCCCGCCAGCCAACACACCCGGCTCATCCGCCTGGCCAGCGTGGACGGGTCCGCCGGGGACGGGGAGGACGCCGGCCGAAGCGACGACGAGCCGAGCGACTCCGGCCCGAGCGACTCCGACGAACCGAGCGCGGCGCCGGCCCTCTACGACGTCACCGCGGCGGAATTCCAGGACTGGTCCCCAGCCTTCGATCCCGAGGGCCGCTGGCTGTGCTTCCTTTCGCACCGCAGCTTCGACCCGGTCTACGACAGCGTGGTCTTCGACCTGGGGTTCCCCAGGGCGGCCAAGCCCTACCTGGTCACCCTTCACGCTGAAGACCCTTCGCCATTCCTTGTCCGACCGGAGGAGCTGGCAGACGCGCACAGCAGCGCGGCAGGGGCGGCAGGTCGCGAGAGTGGGCACGGCGGGGACAGGGAAGCGGACGAAATTTCACCAACCAAGCCAGTGCGGATAGACCTGGAGGGGATCGCGGGGCGAGCGGTCGCCTTCCCGGTCCCCGAAGGGCGCTACGAATCGCTGCACTTGCTCGCCAGCAAAGCGCTGTGGCTGTCCCACCCGATCGAGGGTGCGCTGGGGCGGGACATCCTCGCCACCGGCGCCCACGCCACCGGCTCCATCGAGTGCTACGACCAGGCCGAGGCAAAGCACGAGGCCCTGGTGGAGGGCGTGAGTGCATTCGGTTTGAGCGGGGATGGAACCAAGCTGGCCTACCTGGCCCACGGGGACGACGGGAGCGTCCAGCTCCGGGTCATACCCGCGGGCGCCAAGCCCCCGGAGGACCACGACGACTCCCCCGGCCGGGCCAGCGGGTGGGTCGACCTGGGCAGGATTCGCCTGGCCGTCGACCCCGGTGCGGAGTGGGCCCAGATGCTGCGCGAAGCGTGGCGCCTCCAGCGGGAGCACTTCTGGGTTGCGGACATGTCTGGGGTCGACTGGGACCAGGTCCTGGAGCGCTACCTGCCCCTGGTGGAACTGGTCGCCACCCGGTCGGAGTTCTCGGATCTGATGTGGGAGATGCAGGGCGAGCTGGGCACCTCTCACGCCTACGAGCTGGGCGGGGACTACCGGCCACCCCCGGACTGGGGCCTGGGCCATCTGGGCGCACACTTTGCCTGGGACCCGGAGACCGGGCGGTGGCGGGTCTCGAAGGTCGCCACCGGGACCAGCTGGGACCCGCGTGAGGCCTCACCGCTCGATGCCCCAGGGGTCGGAGTGGGCGTCGGCGCTGCCCTCGTGGCAGTGAACGACCAGCCGGTGACCGCCGAGTGGGGACCCAACCAGCTGCTGGCCAACCAGTCGGGCCAGACGGTTGAGCTGTTGGTGGAGGACCCACCCTCGCGCGCCACGCTCCCAGCGGTGGGTGCGCCAGCTGGTGGTCCGGCGGAGTCGGGCGGGCGTCGGGTCCTGGTGGTGGCCCTGGCAGACGACCGTCCCCTGTGGTACCGGGAGTGGGTCTCGGCCAACCGTGCCCAGGTCCTTGAAGCGACCGGTGGTCGGGCGGGTTATGTGCACATACCCGACATGGGTCCGGTGGGATTCGCCGAGTTCCATCGGAATTTTGGTCCCGAGGCAGATCGGGGCGCCCTGATCGTGGATGCCAGGTTCAACCGGGGGGGCCACGTCTCGGCCTTGCTACTGGAAAAGCTGGCGCGCCGCAGGCTCGGGTGGGACGTCTCTCGCTGGGGTCCCATGGAGCCCTATCCGCCAGAGTCTGTCGGCGGGCCGATGGTCTGTTTGACCAACGAGCACGCGGGATCCGACGGCGACATCTTCAGCCACGGTTTCAAGATGCTCGGGCTGGGGCCGGTAGTCGGCACCCGGACCTGGGGCGGGGTGATCGGGATCAGCCCCAGCCACGCCCTGGTGGACGGGAGCCTGACCACCCAGCCTGAGTATGCCTTCTGGTTCTCGGACGTGGGATGGGAGGTGGAGAACCACGGAGCCGACCCTGATGTCGAGGTGGTGATCCGACCGGAGGATCACGCCGCAAATCGCGACCCTCAGCTGGATCAGGCGATCCAACTGGTCGTAGCTGCACTTGGGTCGCACGCTCCGCCGCTGCCTGACCTGGAACGACGCCAATCGCGCAGCCTGCCGAAGCTCCCCGCCCGCCGGCCCTGAGGGGGGTTGGGTCGGACGGGTCGGGGGGCTCGGGGTCCGGGAACCCAAAGGTTCCGAAAGGGTGGTGAGGCTCAGGCTCCGGAGGCGTCGGAGGTATCGGGCACCCAGTTGTTCAACGCCAGCTCGAATGCAGGCCACCAGGCTGGCTCGTCCAACTCGGGCAACAGGCCCTCGGGCTGGGGCGGCGTCACCTCGGGCTCAGTTGGCCTGCCCCATCCGCCGCCTCCGCCGCCATCGTCGTCGTCATCGTGGGACTCTTCGCCGCTAAACAGGCGCAAATCGTTGCGCATCATCCGGCACAGCTCGAATGCGGCCACCACCCCGCCCGCCGCCGCAGCAGTAATGAAGGCGATGACCAGCGTCTGGTCTCCGGTGGTGATTGCGATCGCCACACCGACGAAGGCGGAGGCGAAAACGCTGAGCCCTGCCCGGTAGGTCCAGGCGCTCCACTCCTTGGGCCGCTTTGCCTGCTCCAGGTCTGCATCCGGGGTGGCCGGGGCGATCTTGTGCATGCTCCGGCGCCCTCTGCCGGTTCCCACTGCTTCTTGTCTCGACATCGACATGAGATGGCCTCCATTTGATCTTTGATCGTTTGATCCTGGCTGTTACTTCGACACCCGAAGACCAATCCTTTAGCAATTTCCCCACGCCAGGAGCGGCCCAAACCTCTCGCTACGGGAGAGGAGCGCGATTCCAGCTGCGTCGGGAGTCCCAGCAGTGCCCGACGCCCGACTCGGACAGCGCCACCTTCTGGACCCGGGTGGTCGGTGTCTTGGGCAACTCGTCACGAAAGTCCAGGTAGCGCGGCACCATGAACTTAGGAAGCTGCTCCCGTAAGAACTCGTACAGCTCCCCCGCTCCGAGCCGCGCGCCCGGGTGGACGACCACGCACAGCTTCACCTCCTGTTCGACACCTTCGTCGTCCGGTACACCGACGGCCGCGGCCTCGTCGACGGACTCGTGGCGGAGGGCCGCTGCCTCGATGAGCGCGGCCGGTAGGATCTCCCCGCGCCGCCTGATCGACTCACGCAACCGCCCCGCGAAGCAAAGGTCCCCGCTCGGATTACGAATCATCAGGTCACCGGTGCGATACCAACCTTCGTCAGTCCAGCTTTCACGACTCAGACGGAGCCGACTCCCGACTGGGTCGGCCGTGCCGGCTGGGTCGGCGATGCTGGCTGGGTCGGCGATGCTGGCAGAGTCGGCCGTGCTGGCAGAGTCGGCCGTGCTGGCAGGGTCGGCGATGCTGGCAGGGTCGGCCGTGCGGGCAAGGTAGCCCTCGAACATGACGTGCGGGCGGAGCGGCCGGATGTGCATCTCTCCTGCCTCGCCAGGCCCAAGCTCCTCGCCGCCAGGCCCGACGATGCGGATCTCGCAGCGAGAGCTGGGCCGCCCGACGGTGCCCGGGACCTGAGGAAGGCAGACCGGCGCGCTCCAGCATGAGGCGGTCTCGGTCTGGCCCCAGGTTTCGATGATGCTCACGCCGAAGCGTGCCTCGATCTCTCGCCACTCCTGCACCGGCGCCGCGGAGCCCAGTATCCAACGGACCTGGTTGTCTGCGTCGTCGGGCTGGGGGGGGCGGCGGGCAAGCACCGCCAGCAGGGTCCCCACGAAGGTGAAGCCGACTGCCTCCGAGCGGCGCACCCGACCCCAGAACCCGAAGGGGTCGAAGCGCCCGTCGATGGTCATGCGCCCACCCCGGCGCAGCGCAGCCAACAGCGTCCCCTGGCAGGTGATGTGGAACAGCGGGAGGCAGGAGTAGAGCCCCTCGTCCTCAGAGATGGGCAGCATCTCGTCCCCGTAGGCGGTGGCCCAGGTGGCCTCGCAAGCCCGGCTCCACACCACCCCCTTGGGCGTCCCGGTGGTGCCCGAGGTGCACATCAGCTTCGCCGGCGCGCCCGGGTCGTCCGCCAACGGGGGCGGCGCAACGCCAGGCGCCTCCTCCAACATGGCCTCCAGCGACCGGCCTCGCCGGTTGGCTGACCCTCCGGAGACGAGCACGTGACGCATATGGGGCAAGTCGCCCAGCACGGGCGCCAGCCCGGGGTACAGGTCGGCGTCGCACACCACCAATGAAGCCCCGGCCAGGGACATCACCGAGCGCAGCGAGGGGCCGGTCAAGAGGCTGTTGACCGGCATATAGATGGAACCGAGCTTGGCGCACCCGAGCCAGGTGCCCACCATCGCCTGGCGGTTGGCGCACCGGGCCATCACCACGTCGCCGGGGCCGATGCCGTGCGAGCTCAGCACCCACGCCATCCGGTTCGCCAGCTCGTCGGTCTCGGCGAAGCTGAGCTGTCCATCCGGAAGGCTCAGGAAGCGGCGCGACCCGTAGCGGGCGGCCTGGCGCTCGAGGAGCTGGCGCAAGCTCGCGTCGGCAGGGGGTGGCTGCCCGGCAGGGGGCGGCGGTCCGACAGGGGGCGGCGGTCCGACAGGGGGTGGCTGTCCGGTAGGGGGAGGCGGTCCGCCCGGAGCTTGCGGTCCGCCCGAGGGTGCCCAGGGGACGGTCAAACCGTACTCACTGGGGCGCCGATCGCAGCGGCCCATTCAAGCCAGGAGCCGTCGTAGTTGGCCACCGATGGATGGCCGAGGATCTCCCCCAGGACCAAGCAGACCAGCCCAGAAGATGCGCCCAGTTCGCAGTACACGATTACCGGACGGTCAAAACGCACCCCCGCCGCTACACTGGACCGGCGCAGCTCATCGAGACCCAACAACAGGCCGGTCTCCGGGTCCAACAAGCTGACCCAGGGCAGGCTCAGTGCCCCCGGAATGTGACCACCCCGGATCGCGCCGATCAGCGGTGGGGTCAGGCCACCCAGGACGACCTCCCCCTGGTAACCAGCCGGGCTGCGGACGTCCACCACCGTCACCTCCCCCGTGGCCAGGGCTCGCTCCACATCGGCCCGGAAGGCCCGAAGGCCTCGGCGAGGCTCCCTCGGAACCGGATAGGCGAGGTGTGGCAGGCCCGCCGGGTCCGAAGAGTCCCGGCGCGACGGTGCGAGCGGACCGGCGCCAGATGGCACGGGCGGACCGGCGCCGGGCGCTCCCCCCACCATAGGCAGGCCGGCCCTGGCCCAAGCCGCATAACCGCCGTCCAGCAGGCGAACGTCCGGGTGGCCCCACAGCCGCATCACCCACCAGGCATAGGCGGCCCACAGGTTCATCTGGTCGCCGTAGAGGACCACGGTGGTGTCGAAGGCGATCCCGAGGCGGTCCATGAGGTCGGCGAACCCGACGGCATCCAGCAGGTCCCGGCTGGCCCTGGACCCCAGATCGGCGTGCCAGCACAAGAATGCCGCACCGGGCACGTGGCCGACCTCGAAGGCCAGCCCGTCGTCGTCTACCTGGACCACCCGCACGTCCGGGCTGTCCAGGTGCCCGAGAAGCCAATCGCAGCTCACCGTCGGGGAAGCATTGCCTGTCGGGGAAGTACCGCATGTCGGGGAGGCATCGCCTGTCGGGGAGGCATCGCCTGTCGGGGAGGCATCGCCGGATTGCACGCCCGCCACCGTAGCGGCGAGCCGCCCCGCGAATGAATCCCCCGAGCCCTCCGGCGACGTATACCTGGCGTGGCAAACAGATCTCGAACCGTCAAAACACTGACCAAACCGGACAACAAGGCCCTAAGGGGGCTGGGCGTCCTCGGCCTGTTGGGAATCGGGGCCGCCCACCTGGAGCTCTGGCTCGGCTTTTACCACCGCATACCGACCATCGGGCCACTGTTCCTGTTCACCTTGATCTTCGCCTGGGTCCTGGCCCTGGTGATGATCGCCTACCCCAAGGCCCTGGTGGCAGTGGTCGCGGCACTGTTTGCCCTGGCCACTCTCGGCGGGTACGTGCTCGCCCTGGTGCTGCCGAAGGGCATCTTCCTGTTTACCGAGCAGTACATCTCCTACGCCGGAGGGGTTGCGATCGCCTCGGAAGCCATCGGCGCCGCCGCGCTGCTCGCCTGGACGGCAGCAAGGGTGCTGGGCGGGCGCAAGCCCACTCCTGAGCCCACGGGGTACAGCTCGTCACGCAGCCTTCCTAAACGGAAGCCGGCGGGCCAGCCCTGGTCACTGGAGCCTGCTTCGGGTCCATGGGGCGACGGTAGACGGCCGGCCACCAGACCGGCTAGCGGCTCAGGGTTCCAGAACGGACTGGCCCGGCTGTTCTTCGGCCATACCTGACGGGTGAATAGCCCCTCGGCACTCCACCGACGCCCGCACCACCGAGCGGGTTTGGGGGGCGCAGCCCCCTTCGGGGCGCAGCCCCGAAGCTCTCAAGCAGCGCTTTGGAGGCTGACGCTGTAG
>JBOGGT010000025.1:0-7774 GCA_050744225.1 Acidimicrobiales bacterium
CGGGGCTGCGCCCCGAAGGGGGCTGCGCCCCGAAGGGGGCTGCGCCCCGAAGCGGGCTGCGCCCCCCAAACCCGCTCGGTGGTGCGGGCGTCGGTGGAGTGCCGAGGGGCTATTCACCCGTCAGTTCAGCTCGGCTGGTGCCGAAAGAGTCCCTTAGGGTCCGCGGCCCAGCAACTGACCCTATTCAGGCCGCTGGACGCGACGGCCGTGCCCCCGGGACTAGAGACTGCTGACTATGGGGAGGCCGCCGGTCCCGCCGCCGGTGAGGCCGCTCAGGATCGAGGTGATCGAGCTGAGGGGCGAGGACCCGCCGGTGAGGCTGCTCACTATGGGGAGGCCGCCCGTCCCGCCTCCGCTGAGGCTGCTCAGGCCGGAAGTCAGGCCGCTCCCGGTCAGTCCGCTGAGGAGGCCGCTCAGGATAGAGGAGGTCCCGCTGCCACCGCTGCCACCGCCGAGGCCGCTGAGCAGCGAGGTGATCCCTCCGAGCCCGCTACCTGACGTACCGCCTGTCAACAGGGAGAGGATGCCGCTCAGGCCGCCGCCTAGGACTCCACCCGCCCCGGCCGCGGACCCCGTGGTGGTCGAGGCCATGGTGGTCGTCGAGGTGGTCGAGGCCATGGTGGTCGTCGAGGTGGTCGAGCCCATGGTGGTCGTCGAGGTGGTCGAGCCCGTGGTGCAGCCGGTCGAGGCCGAGTTGGCGAAGGCGGGGATGAGGGCGGTCATCTCAGACAGGACCGAGTCCGCAAGTGCGGTGGTCCCGCCAAAAGCGACAATCCCCTCGATCGTGGAGGCGTTGGAGGTGAGGTAACTGCTCACCGACGCCGGCAGTGCCCCGGACGGAGCGACCAGCAGCATGGGTACGTCAGCCGGGCCGAGCAGCGGGACTGCGGTGAGGGCGTCAGGAAACGCGAGCCCCGAGGCCACGCCGACCGCCTTTGGCCGGTTGAATAGCTCGGTTGCCACCATGGCCGAGGTGGCGTAGCGGTCGGTCCCGACAAACGAAGTGGCCGTGGGGTCGGCCATGGCGGCCGGCCCACCGATGCCATCGCGGGTGTCGGAGGTGTGCGCCGACAGGTAGGCGGCGGTCTCTGGGGCCTGGGTGCTCCCGTTGGTCAACAGGATCGCCGCGTGGTTCGCTACCGCAGCGGGACCCGCGGACAGGGCGTCGGGGTAGTCGAGCCCGGTGGCCTCGAAGACGGTGGTCGGATTGATTGCATTAGCGATTGCGACCGCGGTGGCGAAGCGGTTGTCACCGGCGAGCCGGGTGGTGGTAAACCCGGCAGTGGTCAGGGCATTGGTGACCGCGGCGCTCAGCGCGGAGGTGCCGCCCAGCAGGATGACCGTGCCCTTGGCCGGGAGCAGGCGCTGGATCTCGGCCAGGGTGGTGGCGCTGAGCTGGTCCGGGGCGGTCAGCAGCAGAGGGCCTCCCACGTCGGCCGCCAAGGGTCCGCCCGCCAGGGCGTCGGGGAAGTCCACATCCTGGGCCAGCACGACCGCCTTGGCGGATCCTGCGGTGGGGTAGGCGCCCTGGGAGGTGGCGATCGCGGTGGCGATGCGGTCAGCTCCGGCCAGCCGGGCTACTGAGGCACATACTGCAGCCCCGGTGGTGGTACTGGTGGTCCCCCCGGTTGTCGAGGTGGTGGCGCCCGCCGTCCCCGCCTGGAGTATCGCCCCCGCGCTGAGCGAGCCGGCTGTGACTGCGAGGGCGGACAGCATACCGGCGACCCGCTTTCCGTTTACTGACCTCATTGAGCGCGTTCCTTCCGTAAGGGGGTGACGACTGAACCCGGTGCTCTGTATTTCGGCACGCGCACGATGGCGTCGTATGGCCCGTTGGGGTCATTTCGAGTGGTCAACATGGGCACGCCCCGCTGGCCAGGGTGGGCACGCCCGGTTGGTCAGCATGGGCACGCCCGACGACTCAGTCCGGGGCGGGGCCGGATCCCCTACATCCAGTCGATGCTCTCGGTCAGCTCGGCGGCGCTCACCCCGAGCGCCTCGCTGCGGGGCGACTCCAGGTAGTGGTCCCCGTCGCGCCGGTAGCAGCTGATCCTCTGGGTCCGCGGGTCAGCCACGATCAGCTCGTCGACCTCGTGGGCGGCGTAGAAGTCGAACTTCTGGTAGGTTTCGTCGTCGGGCGAGACCACCTCGACCACCACCACCGCGCTTGACAGCCAGGACTCGTCGGAGAAGCTGCGATGGTAGCCGTGGTCGGGGACCCGGAAGTCGTCCTTGGTCCCCAGATTGAACGGTCCGGTCCCGACCAGCCCGGCGCCAGCGGCGTATGGCCCGAGGAGACGAGTGATGGCATCGTCCAGGTAGCCGTGACGAAAGTGCGGTGCATTGGCCATGTGGTACACCCCTTCCCAGACCTCGTCGAAGAGGTCCTGGCCGCGCGCCCGGCGGCGCGCGATCAGCTGCTCCAGTTCCGCTGGCTCCGCACCCAGCACGACGGTCGTCACGAGACCAGAGCCTAATTGGGAGCGATCTAGCCCAGACCGTTGAGGCGGCCCAGGCCGAGAGCGCTGAAGACCGAGTTGAGCCCGACGGTCACCACGGAGAACCGGTCCAGTGCCAGTAGGACCCCGAAGGCCGCCATCAGCGCCGCGGAGGTCAGGGTGATGGCGGCAAAGTGCCGCCTGACCCAGGCGAATGCGCCGCTCAGGCGCCCTGCCGCCAGCCCGGTGGCCAGGAATGGGACCCCGAGGCCCAACGAGTACGCACCCAACAGGGCCGCGCCGTGAGCCACCTGCCCCTGGGCGGCGGCGAGGGCCAACAGGGAGGCGAGCACCGGCCCCACGCAGGGAGTCCAGCCGAACCCGAAGGCCACCCCGGCGATCGGCGCGGCGAAAAGGCCCATCCGGGACAGGCTGGGATGGAATCGACGCTCCTGGTAAAGCCACGGGGCGCGCAGCACCAACGACCCCGCCAGGAACGCGGCCATCGCCACCAGGACCACCCCCGATGCCCGGGTCAGTGCGCCCTGGTGCCGGAAGAGCAGGGAGCCCACCCAGGTGGCGGGCAGGCTGAGGGCGATGAACACCGCCGAGAACCCGGCGATGAAGCCCACCGTGTCCCGGGTGATCCGCCCCAGCTGGTGGCTGGTCCCCGCGGTGATCTCCCCGACGTCGAGCCCGGTGATCACCGAGAGGTAGGCGGGTACGACCGGCAGCACGCAGGGCGAGAGGAACGACACCAACCCGCCGGCAAAGGCCGCGATCGGCGAGACGCCCACGGTCTCTAACGTAGCGGGTCCGGGGTGGACACAAAAGCCGGGCGGGCGAGTCTCAATTTTACCAAAATGAAACACAATCCGGCCTAGCTTGGGCATGTGAGCTTCCTCGATGACAGGCGTGCCCTGTTGGCCGACCCTTCGCTGCGCGGGCGCACGCTCGCACGGGTGCACGCCGAGCTGGTGGACCGTTGGCTCGCCGGGCTGCTGGGCGAGGAGCCGGGGGTGGCCCTGGTGGCGGTCGGCGGGCACGGCCGCGGGGAGCTGTACCCGGCCAGCGACCTGGACCTCGTGCTGGTGCACCGGGGAAAACGGGAGATCGGCCCGGTGGCGGACCGCATCTGGTACCCGGTGTGGGACGCCCACTTGTCCCTGGACCACAGCGTACGCACGGTCAAAGAAGCGCTCTCGGTGGCTCGCGACGACCTCAAGGTGGCCCTCGGGCTGCTCGATGCCCGGTGCGTGGCTGGCGACGGCGCGCTGGCCGCGGACCTGGCCGAGCGGTCCAGGCGCCAGTGGCGCGACGGGGCTAAGCGGGTCCTGCCCCAGCTCGACGAGATGTGCGGCGAGCGTCACCGCCGGGAGGGCGAGCTGGCCTTCTTGCTGGAGCCGGACATCAAGGAGGCCAAGGGGGGGCTGCGTGACGTTACCGCGCTGGCTGCGATGGCGCTGGCGGCCCCGATCCTGCCCCCGGACCCCGCGCTGGCGCCGGCGGCGGAGGTGTTGGGGGAGGTGCGCACCCAGCTGCACCGCCAGGCGGGCCGGGGGCTCGATCGCCTGGCACTCCAGGAGCAGGACGCGGTGGCCGCGGCGCTGGGGGTGGCCGACGCCGACGTGCTGATGCACCAGGTGGCCGGGGCGGCACGCGACGTGGCCTGGGCAACCGACGACGCCTGGTGGCGGATCCGATCCTGGCTGGCGGGTCCCCGGGGTCGGGCGCTGAGCCGCGACCGGCTGCTGGCCCCGGGCATCGTCCTGCGTGACGGCCAGGTGGAGGTGCTGGCACCACCTGAACCGGGCGGGGAGCTGACCCTGATAGTCCGTGCCGCTGACGCCACCGCTTCGAGTAATGGAGCTCGGT
This sequence comes from Acidimicrobiales bacterium, assembly GCA_050744225.1. GTDB lineage: Bacteria > Actinomycetota > Acidimicrobiia > Acidimicrobiales > JAJPHD01 > JAVKSL01. The sequence continues at coordinate 4,314 of JBOGGT010000025.1, forward strand.
TGAGCCGGGCCGCCCTCTCCACTCTCGCCGCGTGCGCCGCGGCCCTGGACCCGCTGGCCGTCTGGCCTCCGGAGGCGACCCAGGCCCTGGTCTCGCTGCTCGGCGCAGGGCGCGCGGCGATAGCGGTGCTGGAGGACCTGGACCATCACGGGATCCTGGTCGGGATCCTGCCCGAGTGGGCGGCGGTGCGCAACCGCCCCCAGCGCAACGCGTACCACCGTTTCACCGTCGACCGCCACCTGATGGAGACGGCCGCTGGCGCGGCGGCCCTGGTGCGCCGGGTCGGCCGGCCGGATCTTTTGCTGGTGGGGGCGTTGCTGCACGATCTGGGCAAGGGCTATCCCGGGGACCACACCGACGCCGGGATGGTGCTGATGGCCGAGATTGGCCCGCGCCTGGGCTTTGGGGCGCGCGACGTGGAGTGCCTGGTGGCCATGGTGGCTCACCACCTGCTGCTCCCGGACGCGGCGACCCGGCGCGACCTGGCCGATCCTTCCACCATCGAGGCGGTCGCCAAGGCGGTGGGGAACCGCCAGACGCTGGAGCTGCTGGGCGCTCTGACCGAGGCGGACTCCCTGGCCACCGGCGAGTCGGCCTGGAGCGCGTGGAAGGCCGGCCTGGTGGCGGAGTTGGTCGGCAAGGTCGATCGGGTCCTGGCCGGGCACGAGCCCGAGTCCCTGCCCGCCTTCCCCCTGCCCCGGCATTCCGAGCTGGTGCGCCGGGCTTCGGATTCGTGGGTGGTCAAGGGGGAGGGCGAGCGCGTCTGCGTGGTGGCCCCGGATATGGCGGGGATTTTTGCCCTGGTGTGCGGAGCCCTGGCGCTGGAGGGGCTCACCGTGCTGGGGGCAGATGCGTGGTCTGGTCGCTACGGGGGGGCTGCGCTGGCGGTTTCGGAGTACGTGGTAAAGCCGGAGGTTGGTGGGCAGCCCGACTGGTCTGCATTCGAGGCCCGGCTGAGCCAGCTGGCCGGCGACCCTGCCTCGTTGGAGCCAGCGTTGGCCCAGCGCTCCCGGACCTATGCCTCGCGCCGGGCGCGAACCGGGCGAGCTCGGGGTGCGCCAGAGGTGCGCATAGACCTGGAGGCGTCCTCCAGCGCGACCGTGGTGGAGATTTGGGCGAGCGACGAGGTGGGCCTGTTGCACCGTGTGAGTGGGGCAATTGCCGGGCTGGGGCTCGACATCCGCCACGCCAAGGGCCAGACGCTCGGCCACGAGGTGGTCGACACCTTTTACCTGCTCGACTCTGGGGGGGAGAAGGTGACCGACCCGGAGGTGCTGGCGGAGCTGCGGGTCGCGTTGGTGGCCGCTGCAGCAGGTCCGGGTGTTGACCTGGGCGCTGCGGGGGGCAAGGTACCCGCCTAGGATCAGGCCGCGTGGGAGGCCGGTAATGGATCGTGGAGCCGACGGTGGCTCTGTCGCGGGTGGCGATCTGGGCAGGGTATGGACTGTCCCGAACGCTCTGTCGGCGGGTCGGCTCTGCTGCGTTCCGGTCTTCCTCTGGCTGCTTTTCGGGCCGGGCGATACCGTGGCTGCGGCCTCCTTGCTCGCCGGCTTGGGCTGTACCGACTGGGTGGACGGGTTCGTCGCCCGCCGGTTCGACCAGGTCTCGACCCTCGGAAAGGTGCTCGACCCCACGGCCGACCGCGTGTTGCTTGCTGCGGGGGCGGTCGGTGGCCTGGTCTACGGTGCGGTGCCGATCTGGGTCTTCTCGGTGGTCTTCGCGCGGGAGACGGTGGTAGCATTGGGCGCGATGCTGCTCGCGAGCAGGCGGGCGCCGAGGATGGATGTCATCTGGCTGGGCAAGGCGGGCGCGTTCGGCCTCATGGTCGCGCTGCCCCTGTTCCTGTTCGGCCACTCCGGGCTTTCCTGGCACGCCTACGCCGAGGGCGCTGCATGGGTGTTCGCCATCCCAGGGATGGCCCTCGCCTGGGTTTCGTTGACCCACTACGTTCCGCAGGCGAAGGCAGCGCTCGCCACAGGTCGCACCGCCGCTTAGCACGGTGCGATAGTGTGGCGCGGGTGAACGTACCCGAAGAGCTGCGTTATACCTCTGACCACGAATGGGTCCGCGTCGAGGGGCGGACGGTCCGGATCGGGATTACCGCGTACGCTGCCGACGCCCTCGGCGACGTGGTCTTCGTGGCGCTGCCCGAGCCTGGGACCAAGGTGGCGGCAGACGCTGCGTTCAGCGAGGTCGAGTCCACCAAATCGGTGTCGGATGTCTACGCTCCCCTCACCGGCACTGTGGTGGAGGTCAACGCGGACCTCGCCGACTCGCCCCAGCGCCTCAACGAGGACCCCTACGGGGAGGGCTGGATCTGCGTGATCGAGCCTGCCGAAGCAGGCGCCGCGGGGACGTTGATGGACGCAGCTTCGTACAGATCTCTCATAGCAGAATGAGCATTCGAGGGATCGAGGCATTGGAGGGAGTACCGTAGGGGGGTGAAGTGCGACCAATGCGGCCACGTCAACTCGGCGGAGGCCAACTTTTGCTCATCCTGTGGGGCTCTGACCGGTCCGGGCGACGACACGACTGTCACCTTCATCCCGGCTGACACCGGCGGCCACCCCGAGGCCAACGAGGAGGAGCTGACACTCGCGATCCCGGTCGTCCCCCACGGTACCGGCATCCTCGTGGTCAAGCGCGGGCCGAACGCCGGGTCGCGGTTCGCGTTGGAGTCGACCGTTACCAGGGCGGGGCGGCATCCCGAGAGCGACATCTTCTTGGACGACATCACTGTCTCTCGCCGGCACGCCGAGTTCGCGAGCCAGGGTGCGGGCTTTGTTGTCCGGGACGTGGGATCGCTCAACGGCACCTACCTCAACCGCGAGCGCATCGAGCAGGCCGAGCTCTCGAGTGGCGACGAGGTCCAGATTGGCAAGTTCAAGCTCGTCTTCATAGCCGGGCCCCCCCAGGTTTCGGACGCGGGGTAGGGGGGGCATTGGCGGACCGGGCCTACCTGTCGATCGGAGACGTCCTCACCCTGTTGAAGGACGAGTTCCCGGAGGTCACCATCTCCAAGATCAGGTTCCTGGAGAGCCAGGGCCTGCTCGATCCCGAACGCACGCCATCGGGGTACCGCAAGTTCTACGACGCCGACGTGGAGCGGCTGAGGTGGATACTGCGCCAGCAGCGGGAGAACTTCTTGCCCCTCAAGGTGATCAAGGATCGTCTGATCGAGGCTGGGCCGACCCTGGTGCCCGAGATGGGAAGCCCGGTGACCAGCGGCCCCGAAACCAGCGGCCCCGAAACCAACGGCCCCGAAACCAACGGCCGCGCCGGGCGGGCGACCATGCAGTTGGCTTCCTTGGTTTCGTCTGGGACCCGCAGCGATACCCGTGAGCTCCGGTCAAGCCCAGACCTAGCTCGGGGTTTCCGCAACGCCAACCCAGTCTCGGCCTCCGCAGCCCCGCCCGCCGCAGCCCCGCCGACCGCCGCCGCCCCGCCGACCGCCGCAGCTC
>JBOGGT010000026.1:0-6766 GCA_050744225.1 Acidimicrobiales bacterium
CCACATACCGGGTGGAGCGCCCGATCGCTATCGCGATGGCTTCCCAGCTCGCCCCGGCCGCAGCAGCCCTGCGCACCCGGACGGCCAGGGCCTCATTCGCTGCGATCACGATGGCGGCCGCGCAGGCCAGGCTGTGCTCGAGGTGAGCCGACTCGGTGTGGCCTTGGCCCAAGGCGGCCTCGTCCGCCATTGCTGACACCGCCTGGGCGATGGCGGCTGCGTCGCGGACCGACAGGGCGGGGCGACGGTTGTCCTGCCAGCTGAGCGCGGCCAGTGCCCCAGATATGCCGGCGGGGGTGCGGTCACCGAGAAGGTGTAGACCTGGCTGGGCGGGCTGGTGCCCACCCCATTGTCCGCCACCACGGTGACCATGGCGGTGTCACCGACCTCCGAGTTGGTCGGGTCCGCGCTGACGCTGCCCGTGCCGTCTGTACCGGGAGTGAAGGCCAACCAGGGCGGCAGGACGCTGGTCACGCTCAAGGTAGGCGCAGGCACCCCGCCCGTTGTGCTCACGTCGAAGGTGGTGGTGGCCCCGGCGGGGAAGCTCGCCGAGGTTGGGGGGTTGAAGGCGGGCGCCACCCCGGCGATGGCCTCATCCGCCCCAGCGCTGCAAGCATCACCGGGCGTCGAGGACACCCCGCGCTGGTCCACCCTGGGGCAGAGGGCCACGGTGGTCCCGCCCAGGCTCACCGAGGTCGGGTTGGGGACCAGGCCCACCGCCGGGTACGGACTCGACCCGCCATCGGGAAGGATCGTCTCAGTCGGGCCCCCGTTGGGGCCGAGCATCCCGAGCGAACCCACCAGCGAGGTGCTGTCGCTGACACTGTGATTCGCCGCGCTGAACCCACAGCTCCCGTCGCTGTCGATGTTGTAGCCATCGTCGGTCACCGAGTTGGCGCCACCACAGTCCGGGCCGTTGCCGGCCAGCACGCTCCCCGCCACGCTCAGCGACCCGTTGCCGTTGAGGATCCCGCCGCCGTTCCCGAAGTTGGTGGCGGAGCCTTCGATGGTGAGGTCTCTGACGGCCAGCCCGTTGGTGCCCGTCCCGGGCCCGGTGTACTTCAGCACGTATTGGCTCACGCCCTGGCCGTCCAGGATGGCGGCGACGCCGGGTGCCGAGGTGATGGTGAGCCCGCTCGCCCCGGTCGACCAGCCGGAGGTGGTGTCGGAGGTGGCACCGGTCGAGTCGGCCTCCAAGTAGATCGTGTCCCCCGAGCTCGTTGCGTCAGCCAGGGCCTGGGTGAGGCTGCACTCAGAGGCCAGCGTCGCGCTCTGCGGGCACGATGAGGTAGGGGCGGAGGTGCCGCCGGGGTAGGCGTACAAGGAGGTTCGGCCCAGCCAAGGCGGGCGGGGCTAACAATGCCACCAACCCAGCTCCGGCCCCGAGGGCGACCGCCACCGCCGAGGCCGACGCCGCCAGCCTCCTTGCTCGACGCCACCGAGCGGAGTGGTCGCCGCGGCGGGACGAGGTGGTCATGGTGTTGCAACGATATCCGACCCGCTGGGACGGACAAGTATCCAATCCGGCGCACAAGGCCTTCGGCCTGAACCGGTCGGTGGCCCACCGGCGCCGATTCCTTTTGGCGCCGGTGGGAGCACCGAGCCGGTCCGGGGCGGGGCCGCCAGCATGGCGTGAGTGGGCACTGCGGCGCGGCACCACCGAGCAAATTTCACCAAAGACCGACTTCCAGCCAATACGCTGGCGGGCGTGATCTTCGACGGGTTCTACCACCAGCTTCCCGACATCGACCCGACCGAGACCACCGAGTGGCTCGACAGCTTCGACTCAGTGGTCGAGGCCCAGGGGCGCAACCGTGCCCGCTACCTGCTCATGCGCCTGGCCGAGCGCGCCCGGGAGGCCCAGGTGGGCTTCCCGGGGACCACCTCGACGCCGTACATCAACACCATCGCTCCCGAGAACGAGCCGTGGTTCCCGGGCGACGAGCACGCCGAGCGGCGCATCCGGGCCTACATCCGGTGGAACGCGGCGGTGATGGTGACCCGGGCGAACCACCGCGCCTCGGGGATCGGCGGGCACCTGGCCACCTACGCCAGCTCGGCCGCGCTGTACGAGGTGGGCTTCAACCACTTCTTCCGGGGCAAGGACGACGGGACGCCGGGGGATCAAGTCTACTTCCAGGGGCACGCGTCGCCGGGGATCTACGCCCGGGCCTTCCTTGAGGGCAGGCTCAGCGAAGACCAGCTGGACCACTTCCGCATGGAGATCGGTGGCGGCGGGTTGCCCTCCTACCCGCACCCCCGGGCTATGCCGGAGTTCTGGGAGTTCCCCACCGTATCGATGGGGCTGGGGCCGATCTGTGCCATCTACCAGGCCCGATTCAACCGTTACGTGCTGCACCGCCGGCTGGCCGACACCTCCGGTTCGCGGGTGTGGTGCTTCGTGGGCGACGGCGAGGTGGACGAGCCCGAGACGCTGGGTGCGCTGTCTATCGCCGTCCGGGAGCGCCTGGACAACCTGACCTTCGTGATCAACTGCAACCTCCAGCGCCTGGACGGGCCGGTGCGGGGGAACGGCAAGATCATCCAGGAGCTGGAGGCGACCTTCAGAGGCGCCGGTTGGAACGTGATAAAGGTGATCTGGGGGCGCGGCTGGGACGAGCTGCTCGCCCGGGACACCGACGGCGTGCTGGTCAACAAGATGACCACCAGCCTGGACGGCGACTACCAGCTGTACGCCACCGAGTCGGGTGCCTTCATCCGGGAGCACTTCTTCGGACCGGACCCACGGCTGAGGCGCATGGTGGAACATCTTTCGGACGCCGAGCTGCAGGCGCTGCCCAGGGGCGGGCACGACTACCACAAGCTATATGCCGCTTACAAAGCGGCTGTGGAGCACGAGGGCACCCCGACGGTGATCCTGGCCAAGACGGTCAAGGGCTGGACCCTCGGGCCGGAGATCGAGGCCCGAAACGCCACCCACCAGATCAAGAAGATGACCCGCGAGCAGCTGCGCACCCTTCGGGACCGCCTCCACCTGCACGACGAGATCCCGGACTCCGCCCTGGAGGCGGACGAGCCGCCCTACTTCCGGCCGGCTCCCGACAGCGAGTACGACCAGTACCTGCGTGCCCGGCGGGCAGCCCTGCACGGTTCCCTACCCCGTCGAGTGGTGCGGACCAAGGGTCTGCCGGCGCCGTCGGAGTCGACCTTCGCCGAGTTGATGGCCGGTTCGGGCCGCCAGGCCGTCTCCACCACCATGGGCTTCGCCCGGCTGCTGCGTGCCCTGGTGCGCGACCCTTCGATAGGTGCCCGAGTGGTGCCCATAGTCCCGGACGAGGCGCGGACCTTCGGGCTGGACGCCCTATTCCGGGAGGTGAAGATCTACGCCCCCTCAGGCCAGCTCTACACCCCGGTCGACGCCAGCCTGCTGCTGTCCTACACCGAGGCCCGCGACGGCCAGATCCTGGAGGAGGGGATCACCGAGGCCGGCGCAATGGCTGACTTTATCGCCGCGGGCACGGCTTACGCGACGCTGGCCACGACGATGATCCCGTTTTTCATCTTCTACTCGATGTTCGGCTTCCAGCGGGTGGGCGACCTGATCTGGGCGGCCGGCGACATCCGGGCTCGGGGGTTCCTGCTCGGCGCCACCGCCGGGCGCACCACACTGGAGGGCGAGGGGCTCCAGCACGACGACGGTCATTCCCTCCTGCACGCCTCTACCGTGCCCAACATGTGCGCCTACGACCCGGCTTTCGCCTACGAGGTGGCGCTGATCGTGGCCGACGGGGTGCGGCGGATGGTCGGCGCCGATGCCGAGGACGTGTTGTACTACCTGACTCTCTACAACGAGAATTACGTGCAGCCCGCCCTGCCCGCCGGCAGCGACGGCGACCGGGTTCGCGAGGGCGTGATCAGGGGGATCTACCGCTTCGCTCCGCCAGCGGCGGTGGGTGCCGCGGGCAAGGGGGCGCGCCAGGCCACCCTGTGCTTCTCGGGGACCGCGTACGTGGCCGTGATGGAGGCGCGCGAGTTGCTCGCCCGTGACTGGGCGGTTTCCGCCTCCGCCTGGTCGGTGACCTCCTACAAGGCGCTGCGGGAGGACGCCCTCGACACCGAGCGATGGAACCGGCTGCACCCCGGCCAGGCACCCCGCACCCCTCACGTGACTTCGGCCCTGGCCGATGCCGAGGGTCCGGTGGTGGCGGTCACCGACTTCATGAAGGCGATTCCCGACCAGGTGGCTCGGTGGGTGCCGGGTCACTTCAGCTCGCTCGGCACCGACGGCTTCGGCCGCAGCGACGCCCGTGCCACCCTACGCAGGTACTTCGAGGTCGACGCCGCCCATGTGGTGATCGCGGTTTTGGCAGCCCTGGTGGCCACCGGGGAGGCGAAACCAGAGGAGGTCGCCGACGCCATTTACCGCTACGGGGTGGACCCCGAGGCGCCCGACCCGCGAGTGGCTCTGTAGCGGCTTGCGGCTGCGGCTTGCCTCGGTGCTGCCCCGCTACCCCGTCGGGAGCTGGACCGAAGTGACCCCAGTCGGTGGCGTCCAGCGAAGGGCGGTAACACCCGCATGGTCGGTCATCACCTGTCCTCCCAAGGCGCTCTCAATATATTTCACGTCTGCTGCCACTTCGCCCTGGGGAACCCCTGCCGTGTTGCCCTGAGATGGAGCGAGGACGAACACCACCACCGGTGCCCTCACCAGCGTCACCCCGTGCGGGTACACGTACCAGAGCAGGGCAAGCGGCCACATGACGAGCTGGAAGTGGTCCTGGATGTAGCCAAAGCCCATCACTGACGACATCGGGTTCAAGTCGCCGTGGGCTATCAAGAACCAGGCCTGGTTGAAGAACCCAAAGTCGATGGTCTCGTTGAAGTGGTTGTACTTGACGGTGGTGAACACGGGCCACCCAGACGACGGTACTCAGCGCCACCCTTTTACACTTCCTCCCGGCGATTCACTTCGGTGGCCTCGCCGATCGCGTCACTGGGGGGTATACTGGCTGCTATGGCCGGGTTGCACGCGCCAGGTCGCAGCGAAACAGCAGTCGGGACGCGGCGACCAGAATCGGAGCGCACCCCTCCCGTAACGAGTTGCACGTCGGACGTGGCAGGTCGGAGCTTCCCTGTCGCGTTAGCGGGACGACCGCAGGTGATCAAGCCAGATGAGATCCTCATCCTGCAGCGCACGGTAGGGAACCAGGAAGTGAGCCGTATCTTGCGATCCGGCCGCGGATCGGTCGAGGGGACTCCGGCACCCGCGGGGATCCGCCCAAGCCACCCCTCGGACCGCTTCGCACGCGAGCCTGAGCGAAGCGCGAACGCCTTCGGGTCCCGCCAACCCAGCCCGGCCCGCGGCCTCGGGCAACAACGGCCACCCAGGAACGAGACGCCGGTGGTCCAGCGTAAGGTGGGCTTCGAGTTCGAAGACGGTGGCCAGACGGTCATGATCCTGCGACGTCCGCTCACCAAGGACGAGGCCAAGCGCCGCAGCAAGGGTGGGAAGCCGTTCGATCCATACAGCCCGGTGAGCACTCCGGACTCCGACCCTGTGCCCAAGACCACAGCGCTCAGCCGGGGCCACTTGTTCGAGCTGCAAGCCGACGAGTCAACCTGGCACGAAGATGATCACACCCGCCACCCGCGGGGCGACCTCGAGTTCGTCACTGAACCCTTGGATGAGACCGACACAGCCGAGGTGACCAAGGTCGCACAAGACATCACCAAGATGTGCACAGATCTTCGGGGTCGGCGCAAGGACCGCTTTGGCTGGAGCTTCCCCGGGGAACACAGGTTTCACGGCAGCGTCATGTACCACGCTATGGATGAGTGGATCTTCAATGCGCAGTTCACCGCGGACATCCGCATGGGCAGGGTCGCCAAGATCATGGAAGACCTTGGGAATCCCGAAAACGAAGATCCACAACTGACCGCAGCACGCAGTCCGGGCCGGAGGATGTTGATGGGCGATTCCCTGAATGCCGTCGGCACCGGCCGGCGGATCATGGGCTCCGCCCCAGGTTGGGCCCGGGCAGCGATCGGTGAGCTTCATGACCAGGTGGGCGGAGTGACCTTTGGGCCGAACACGTCCGACGCGTTGGTCGGGATGTTAGCGGTCATGGTTCAATATGTGAAGCTGGGCTCGCAGACGATCCCCAGCTACGCCAAGGTGATCGCACCCCTTATGTCGCGCCACAACCTGGCCAAATTGTTCTCGGACCTGCCTGATGCGCAGCGCAACTACCTGGCTTCCAACAACGGCAGGGCCATGGTGATCTTGCTCATCAGGGCAGCAAATCGAGTCACCGGGTTCCATACGCGAGACGTGCTGTATGTGGCCAATCGACCGGTCCTGTCGGCGTTTAGCCCGAGCGTAGCCGACCCGGCTGCTCCTGGAGGGACACGTAATTTGCAGGTGCTGAACGATGTCACCATCGAGGCTTGGGCGCGGGGTATTACCAGGGGCCAGGACCTTTTGTCTTCTGCCGACTATTCGACATGGGCCGCTCGACAGAACAACGGGGTCGGGATGTCGCAGGCCCAACAGGCGGGAGCGGCCCAGTTGGAGAGCCTGGGCGCCAAGGGGATGGCCAAGCGTGGGACCGATGCGAGCGGCGCCAAGGGCACGGCCTTTGAGATGAGGGCGGCCGCCGGGTCGCTTCGCCTGGCCGACATCGAGGGGTACATGCTGGCGATCACCAAGTACTTTCGACAGGTGGCGAAGGGAAAGCCGGCCGTCCTGCGGCCACCGGGCTGAGCGCCAACCCCACGATGTACATCAGCGGCCTCCTAGGATCGG
>JBOGGT010000027.1:0-15591 GCA_050744225.1 Acidimicrobiales bacterium
CAACGACTGCGACTACGACGACCTTGGGGGCGACTACTTCGTCAAGCGCGACGCCGAGCGCTCTCGCCAGCGTGCAGTGTCCCAACTGGAGGCGCTGGGCTACAGCGTCAGCCTCCAAAGCGCTGCTTGAGAGCTTCGGGGCTGCGCCCCCCAAACCCGCTCGGTGGTGCGGGCGTCGGTGGAGTGCCGAGGGGCTATTCACCCGTCAGTTCAGCCGGCCCCGTGTCAGAGTCAGCTGCAGTCGACGTCAGGAGGTCTCGACGCTTGCGCAACTCAGCCTTCCCAGACACTCCGAGCTTCATGTAGACGGCTGCCAAGTGGGACTCGACCGTCTTGGCAGAGACATAAAGGCTTGCGGCAATCTCCCTGGCGGTTGCGCCCGTAACCGCCAGCTCGGCGACCCGTCGCTGTTGAACGCTCAAAACGGTTGCAGGCTTCTTGCGGCGCCGGCGGCCCCCGGCTGCCGCCAGCTCATCAGCGCCAGCCCGAGCCAACAAGAGCGCCCCTCTTGACTCGGCCACCTCCACAACCTCGGATAGGACCAGACGGGCTCGGCGAAACTGCCCGGGTCATCTCCCCGGCTCCAAGGTACGCCTCCATCGCGCCTGACTCCCACATATAAGAGCTCAGCCCAAGGCCCAGTTGCTCCGCCACCGTCTGGGAAGAGGTGAACGACTCTGACGCCCCTGCGGCATCACCCGACGCAAGGAACAGCTCACCGCGCGCCGCGGCGATCATGATCTGGGCCATCCAGCCGCTGGCACTGGCGTCCAACTGAGCGCACAGTTCTGCCGCCTGGCTCAGCTGGCCCAACCAAACCAGAGCCCGTACTCTCAGGGAACCGAAACGGGACCACCACAAGCTACCTATGTCGAGTTCCTCGTCGAGGTCCTCGGCCTCGGACAAAAGCGTCAGCGGGGCACCACTGCACAAGAGGGCGAGGAGTCGCAGGCCTCGGAGGATGACCAGGCTGCGCAGCTCGCCCCCGGCGCGCAGCCAGCTCTCTGCTGTCCTCGCCAGGTCCAGGCAGCTCTCGTATTGCTCGGTGGCGAGCAGGGCGTTGACCTTGGCTGCGATCGGGCTCACGCTGCTGCCCGGGTGGATCGCGCTCGCTGCCAGGCGTGCCTTGGCGCTGGTGAACGCGGCCTCGATGCGGTCAAGGCCCGTGCCGTCCCCACACTCCAGCTGGCAGTGACCCCAAAAGCCCGTTGCCATCTCCCAACCGACTTCTGACGGCTTGGGCGACCCGAAGGTGGAGGCCATGTTGGCGAGGGCTGCGCGTGGCCCGTCGCGCTCATAGACCGCGTTTGCCAGCTCTACCAGCAGGGGGACCAGTCGAGCGTCGGGGGTGGCGCCCTGTTCGGCGATGACCTCCCTGAACGTGGCGACGGCGTCTCCGATGTGGCCGTCAGCGCTCTGGGCCCTGGCCAGGCCGATGGTGATCCGGCTGCGCAGGCCCGTGGCCCTCTTGCTGGATAGGAGTCGGCTGTAGTGCGCGAGGGCGTCTGCCGGGCGTCCGACCGCACAGAGCGTATCCGCGTACCGGAGGAGGAGGTTGTCTGCCGGCTGCGCCCCCGCCAAGCCGAGTGCCACTTCCAGCTGAGCCAAGCCTGACTGGACCGCTCCGGCGTTAATCGCCAGGCGAGCGGCTTCGGCCACTGCCTCGATTGCCCGGGGGTCGCCGCTCAAGTCGGCGGCCACGGCGTGGGGTGCGGCGGCCACCAAGTCTGCCTGATCTGCGTAGTGGGCGAAAGCCTTGGTATGCAGCGCCGCCCGTGCGGCTGGACCCATGTCCTGGTAAACCGCGGACTGCACCAGGTCGTGACGAAAGCCCACCCGGCCCTGAACCTGCTCAAGTAGCACCCCGGCGCCGATGAGCGCATCGATTCCGTTGGCGAAGGACTCTGGGTCGATCCCCACCAGCGCCTCCACGGCTGCCAACCGCGCTCGAGGACCAAGGATCGAGGCCGCCCGGACGCAAGCCAGAGCCGATGTCGGTACTCCGATGAGCGGGCGCAGGAGGATGGTCCTTTGCGTAGTCCCGAGACTGCCGACCCCTCCCTCGGACGCCGGTACGGCCCCCTGCGATCTGATGAGGCGGGCGGTCTCGATTACCAACAGGGGAATGCCCTCAGCCAGCTCACGCGCCTGTCGCTTGGCCTGGTCGGTGGCCATCTCGCCGAGCAGCTCTTCCAACAGCTCGTCGCTTGCCTCGTCACTGAGGGGAGATGCCTCCACGATCCGCGCCTCCCCTGCGTGAGCAAGGGCCGCTGCCATCAGGCTACCTGTCGCCGGCCACGACCTCGTGGCGCCGATGACCACGATGGGAAGGTTGGACAGACGCCTGGCGAGAAAGGAGATCAGCGACACCGAGTCCGCGTCGGCCCAATGCATGTCGTCCAGTAGCACCAGGAGCGGTCCCTGTTCAGCCAGCTGGCGCAGTCGGGTGCGGGCCGCCTCGTGCGCTGCGGCCCTCCGGGTGAGCGGGTCGGCGACACTGGTTGCATCGGGGGAGGCGGAAAGCGAACCCAGGAACTGCTCTGCGTATGCAAGGGGTAGGTCGGATTCCAGTGGCGCGCCCCGAGCTGAGACCACGGGCAGGCCCGGCCCGACGAGTTCTCGGGCCGCTCCCAACAGGGTGCTCTTTCCCATTCCAGCCTCGCCGAGCACGAACAAGGCGCAGCCCAGACCAGCCTCGCTGTCCTTCAGCCCGTCCCGAATGGCGGACAGGGCGGCCTCGCGCTCGTACAGCACCTGACATATCGTAACAACTGTCCTGGCGCATCCCAGTGCCCCGAGGTGGGTTCTCGATATTCCCTGGAATCGGCTAGTTTCGGCGCCATGGCAGAGCTGAGCGAGCAGATCACCGAGCTGTGGGACCGTCGGGCGGACTTGGCCGCAGGAGACCGCGATGCCCTGGCGCTGGTGCACGAGGCGGTCAACCTGCTGGACCGGGGGGAGGCCCGGGTGGCGGAGGTCGACCCGGCCACCGGCTCGGTGGTGGTGAACGAGTGGTGCAAGCTGGCGGTCCTGTTGCTGTTCCGGCTCTCGTCGCTGGAGACCATCGAGCTGGGTCCGTTCGAGTACGCCGATCGCATTCCGCTCAAGCGGGACTATGCCGCAGCGGGGGTCAGGGTGGTGCCGGGGGCCTCGGCGCGCTGGGGCGCATTCCTTGGGAGGGGGGTGGTGATGATGCCCAGCTACGTGAACATCGGGGCTTACGTGGGCCCCAACACCATGGTCGACACCTGGGCGACAGTCGGGTCTTGCGCCCAAATCGGCCGGGAGGTGCACCTCTCGGGGGGCGTGGGCATCGGGGGCGTGCTGGAGCCCGCCCAGGCGGCACCGGTTGTGATCGGGGACGAGGCGTTCATCGGGAGTCGCGCCATGGTGACCCAGGGGGCCCGGGTGGGCGCCGGCGCGGTGGTGGCCGAGGGGGTGATCCTCAATCCCTCTATCCATGTCATCGACACCGAGACCGGCGAGGAACTGGAGCGCGGGGTGGTGCCGCCCTGGTGTGTGGCGGTTGGGGGGACCCGGGAGCGACGGTTCCCCGGTGGAACCTTCGGGATGCCGTGCGTGCTGGTGGTGCGCAGGCTCACCGAGGGTGAGCGCCACGACAAGGCCCGGCTCAACGACATACTCCGGGCGCACGGCGTGGGGGCGTGAGCGCGGGATCGCCGACCCCGCCGGACCCGCCGGACCTGCCGGACCTGCTCGCCCGGGCCGCCCAGCTGGTGGGGGTGGCCTCGGCCAGCCACCACGAGGGGGCGATTGCTGACCTGGTCGAGTCAGAGCTGCGGGCGGTGCCTGGGCTGGTGGTGGACCGGGTGGGGAACAACGTGGTGGCCCGGACTGGCGCGGGCCTCGCCGAGCTGGACCCGGCCGGCGCCGGCCGGCGGCCGAGGGTGCTCCTCGCCGGGCACCTGGACACAGTTCCCGCCGCGGGGAATGAGACGCCGGTGCTGGAGGGGGATCGTCTTTTGGGCTTGGGGGCTGCGGACATGAAGGGGGGCCTGGCTGTCCTGCTGGAGCTGGCACGCTGCGTAAGACAACTCGCTGTGGACGTGACCTGGGTCTTCTATGCCTGCGAGGAGGTTGACCAGAGCTTCAGCGGCCTGGGGGAGTTGCACCGGGCTCGTCCCGACCTCCTGGTGGCCGATGCGGCGGTGCTCGCCGAGCCCACCGGCGCAGTGGTGGAAGCCGGATGCCAGGGGACGATGCGGATACGGGTCACTCTGCGGGGTCAGCGGGCGCACACCGCCCGCGCGTGGATGGGGACCAACGCCATCCACCGGCTTGGGGCTGTGCTTTCGGCGGTTGCATCCTACGAGCCACGGAGGGTAGTTCTGGGCGGGTGCGAGTTCGTGGAGGCCCTCCAGGCGGTCAGGGTGGAGGGGGGAGTGGCCAACAACGTGGTGCCCGACGTGGCGCAGTTGGTCTTGAACCACCGCTTTGCTCCGGATCGCGCTCGGGAGAGCGCGTTCGAGCAGGTGAGGTCGGTCCTGAGTCCCGCCCTTGGCCCGCAAGACTCAGTGGAGGTGGAGGAGGCAGCATTGCCCGCGCCCCCGTGCCTGGATGATTTCCTGCTGGCTAGCTTGGTCACGCGCAGCGGGGGCGGAGCGCGGGCCAAGCTGGGCTGGACCGACGTTTCCTGGTTCGCGGCACGGGGCATACCGGCGGCCAACTTCGGCCCCGGCGATCCTGCACTGGCTCACACGCCTGGTGAGTGGGTGGAACGCGCCGAGCTGGAGTCGACCTACCGTGTGCTCCGGGGCGTTTTGCTCGAGGGCCCCTGAGGTTCGGAAGTCCTTACCAGACTCAGCTTGGCTTTTGCGCTCCTGACGTGGAAGTAGACGTGCTCTGCACAAATTAGACCCCGAGGCCCGAACCCGTTAGACGAGGTGGACCTCCGGGGCTAGCTGTTGCAGTTGTCCACATTTTCGGTGGAAAACTGCAACAGCTGGCCAGCGCGGGTCTGGCCCAAGGTGCGCGTCCCGCAAAGGTGTCCTCGCACGTGGACTCCTTCAGGTGACGGCGGCGTTGATCGCGCTGGCGGTCGCGGTCGGATCAGGCACCTCGATCACCAGACGGCTGTAGTGCTCATGTCCGTCGAGCTCGATCACCAGCGCGTTTCCCGGCCTGTGAACGTCGAAGAATGACCACTCCCCGTCCTTGCGGAATGATCCCGCAGTGATCAGCCCCGGTATGTAGCTCCCAGGGAGACGGAGACCCTGCCAGCCGCGGGCTGCCTCAGGATCGGCTCTTGCACCCTTCACGTGGGATAACGGGACCTCGAGGCTCCCTTTGAGGGCGAGTACCTTGTCCGCTCCTTCGATGACCACTCTCAGAGTTGTCGAGGTGATCTCTATCTTCGCCATACCGCTACCCCCTACGTGGTCGTCGACGGAAGCTTAGCTGTAGGATTACCGGGCACTCACCTGCGGCTCGGGGGCAGCAGGTGCCGACACTGCCCCAACAGGCGTCGCAGCCGCCATCTCAACCGGGGTCGCGGCAGCAGTCGCAAACGTCATCGCAAACACAGTCGGCTAAGGAGTCCCCGCAGCTCGGTCCCCTGCAACCCCGAGCACTCCGACCGCAGCGATATCCCGGCGGCGTCGGTGGTGGTGGTGGTGGTGAGCACGGTCTCTTGATCCACGGTGTTAGGTCGAAGCTGAACACCTCCAAGACCTTCCCCGACGGTGTTACAGGCGGCGCAGGACCGTGACCACCTTTCCGTAGACTGACACCTCGTCGGGGTCGTACTCCATGGCGGTAAACGCGGCGTTGGCGGGCTGGAGCACCACCTTGTTCCCTCGCCGGTTGAAGGCCTTGACGGTGGCCTCGCCACCAGGTATCCCGGCCACGACTATCTCGCCCTTCTCGGCGGTCGGCTGGTTGCGCACCACCACGTAGTCACCGTCGAGGATGCCGGCCTCGATCATCGACTCCCCGCGTACTCGGAGCATGAAGAGTGGACCCGTGCCGGTGAGGTCTTCTGGAAGCGGCAGCAGCTCCTCCACGTTCTCCTGTGCCAGCACATCGGCCCCTGCCGCCACGTCGCCGAGCAGGGGTACGTGGCGAACCGGCCGGCAGGCGATCGGCGCATCCGAAACCGGGTCCCAGTGCACCTCGATGGCCCGGGGCTTGGTGGGATCCCGTAGGAGGAAACCATGCTTCTCCAGGACCTTGAGGTGGATGTGCACCGTGGACGACGATGCCAGTCCCACCGCCTCGCCAATCTCGCGCACCGAGGGCGGGTAGCCGTGCGCTCGCTGCTCCGCGGCCATGAACTCCAGTATCTCCCGACGCTTCGGCGTCAGCACCTCCGTCATCGTGACTCCTCTCTCCGAACCGATGTTCTCCATGGTAACAGGAGAACACCCTCAACGCAAACACTGGTTCGATTCCTGCTTGACAGAACAGATGTACCTCAGTACGCTTGTTCTACGAACAGACGTTCCGGGAAATAGGGACTTGGGCGAAGGTAGAGGAGACGATGATGGCGATAGCAATCAGACCAGGCTGGTACCAGGAGGCCGCCCGGCCGTCGCGCCAGGCGTTCGCCAGACGGCGTACGGCGGTCGCCGGGGCACTGGCAGCAACGGTGGTGGGTTGCCTTGTCCTGGCGGGCGGATTCGGTGCCTCGGCTCCTGAGCGATCCACCGCCAGTTCCGTTCGCACCCTTGTTCCGGCCATGGCGTCGGCGGGAGCGAAGGTCTACATCGTGAAGCCGGGGGATACCCTGTGGGGCATCGCCAGCGGCCTGGTCGGCAACGGCGACCCGCGCCCCCTGATGCAGGCTCTGGCCACGCAACTCCACGGCGGGTCCCTCCAGGTCGGCCAGCGCCTGACGCTGGCACAGCACTGAGCGACGCCTTCACCCGCCGGTGTCCTCCAGGTGGGCCAACAGGTCCGTCAAGCGCCGATCCCATCGCTCGCTGACCTCGGCCAGCCAGGACGCCGCATCTTCGAGTCGGATCCCGTTGACCTGGTAGCGGACCTCGCGACCGCGCCGCTCGCCAACCACCACCCCGGCTCCTGCGAGCAGCGACAGGTGCTTGGCTATGGCCTGCCGGGAGACTGGGTATCCGCTGGCGAGCCAGGTGGCCGTCGAGGGACCATCACGCGAGAGCTGATCCAGTAGTTGGCGGCGGGTGGAGTCCGCCAAAACCCCGAATACCGCGTCAGTCTGGCTCTCCACCGTTGCCTTGCGCGGCTAGACGACGAGGGCACAAGGAGCCGCCACTCGTCCCCACAGCCCGCAAAGCCGCGT
This sequence comes from Acidimicrobiales bacterium, assembly GCA_050744225.1. Lineage (GTDB taxonomy): Bacteria > Actinomycetota > Acidimicrobiia > Acidimicrobiales > JAJPHD01 > JAVKSL01. The sequence goes on from JBOGGT010000027.1 coordinate 7,277, forward strand.
GTCCCACGCAGTCCAGACGGCGCCCACCGTGGCGTTGCGCTGACCGAGCGCACCCGCCGAGGCGTTGACCGAACCCGCAGCACCCACCGGGACTCGAGTCTCGGTGATCCTCAGCTTTGTGCCCCCGTCGACCGGTTCCAGCTCGTAGCGCACCTCCGTACTTCCCGACTCCTCGCCGTCGGCCCACCAGCGGAATCGCAGAAGGCTGTCGACCACAACCTCGGCGACCACTCCGCGGCGGATCTTTCCGGTGTCCTCGACGAAGCAAGCGTCCCCTCCGGGACGCAGATCCCACCGCACGGTAGCTCCGAACCAGGAGGACAGGAAACGGTCGTCGGTCAGGGCTACCCATAGTCGGGCCGTCTCCACCGGGACCACGACCTGGCGTTCGAGCATCTCTACCTTCGATTGGCTTGGCATAGCGCAATCTTACACTTGCATGACTCGGCCTCGGCCCCGCTATAGTGCAATCAGACAGTTGCAGATTAGCCAACGGGAGGAGCATCAGTGAGCTACCTGATCCCCACAGTCATCGAGCAGTCCCCAAGGGGGGAGCGGGCCTTCGACATCTATTCGCGCCTTTTGAAGGACCGGTTGGTAATGCTCTGCACCGAGATCACCGACGCCAGCGCGGGCCTTCTCATTGCCCAGCTGCTGCACCTGGAGTCCGAAGATCCCGAAAAGGACATCTGCCTGTATATAAACAGCCCCGGAGGCTCGGTCACCGCCACCCTCGCCATCTACGACACCATGCAACACGTGCGAGCGGACGTCTCCACCGTGTGCCTGGGCATGGCAGCCTCTGGGGGGGCGGTACTCCTGGCGGCCGGGGCCGCGGGGAAGCGGTGCTCGTTGCCGCACTCCAGGATCCTGATCCACCAGCCTCATGGTGGGGCGCAGGGCCAGTCGGTGGACATCGAGAACCAGGCGCGCGAGATCTCATTCCTTCGGACCCAGCTGGACCAGATCCTGGCGTCCCATACCGGCCAGCCGGTCGAGCGTATAGCCAAAGACACCGACCGTGACTTCATTCTCGGTGCGTCCGATGCGATGGCGTACGGGCTGGTCGACCAGGTGCTCCAGCCCCATCACCTTCGGGGACTGGCGGCGGCGACCGGCTAAGGTTGCCAGCTCATCGAACCTCCAGTTGGCGTAGCGGTCCGAACAGTCAGTACCCTGGCCGGGTCATCGATCTGAAGATCCAGGAGGATGCGTGCGCAACGTGATGCTGAGGGGCCGGGGACCGGCCGCGGATGGGACGCCGGAGATGGGCTCATGAAAATTGGCGTGCTCACCGGGGGCGGGGACTGCCCGGGTCTCAACGCGGTCATCCGCGCAGTGGTGCGCAAGGGAGAGGTTGCCTTCGGTGACACCCTGGTCGGTTTCGCCGACGGTTGGCGAGGCCTGATTGACAACATGACCATGCCCCTGGACGTGGAGGCGTGCCGGGGAATCCTCCCCAAGGGCGGCACGATCCTCGGCACCTCGCGCACAAACCCGTTCAAGATCGAGGGTGGCGACGCGGCGGTGGTGGCCACCGTCGCCGCCAACCAGCTCGACGCCCTCGTCGCCATCGGCGGCGAGGACACCTTGGGGGTCGCGCACCGGCTGGCCGGGCTGGGGGTGTCGGTGGTGGGGGTGCCCAAGACCATCGACAACGACCTCTCGGCGACCGAGGTGACCTTCGGGTTCCACACCGCGGTGCAGATCGCCACCGACGCCATCGACCGCCTGCACACCACCGCGGAGTCCCACGACAGAGTGATCGTGTGCGAGGTGATGGGCCGCCACGCTGGCTGGATCGCCACTTATGCCGGTATCGCCGGGGGTGCTGCTGAGATCGTGGTGCCCGAGGAGCCCTTCGACATCGAGCTGATCTGCGAGCACCTGCGGTCCCGCCACAGCAAGGGCCGCTATGCCTCGATAGTGGTGGTGGCCGAGGGGGCCGTCCCCAAGGAAGGCACCATGGCGCTTCGCTCGGGCGAGGTGGACCAGTTCGGCCATGTCCGCCTGGGCGGCGTGGGCACTCTGCTGGCGGAGGAGATCGAGAAGCGCACCGGCTTCGAGTCCCGTGTGACCGTTCTTGGGCACATCCAGCGCGGCGGGACGCCCACCGCTTTCGACCGGGTGTTGGCTACCCGCTTCGGGGTGGCGGCGATCCAGGCGATCCACGACGGTGAGTTCGACACCATGGTGGCCCTTCAGGGGGGCGACATCGTCCGGGTGCCCCTGGGCGCCGGGGTGGATGAGCTCAAGACCGTCGACCTGGAGCTGATGCACGACGTGGCCGAGGTGTTCTTCTCCTAGTCCTAGCTCGGCGCCCCTCCGCCAGCTGGACGGGTCGGGCGTGGAATCCGCTGGGCAGTGCTTGCCAGCTGGGGGTCGACGACCGACGTCCGCAGGACGGCGTCGGCGGCCAGCAACTGGTCCATCTCCACTCGCTCAGCGAGGCCGCGGTTCAGCGCGGCGATGACCCCCACCAGGGTTAGGGCATAGGCACGACCGGCATCGGTGAGCACCACGTTGACCCTGCGGGCGTCGGCGGGATCGGACTCGGTGGTCGCTAAGCCGCGCTGCTCCAGGTGGTGAGCGACTTTGCGTGCGGCCTGACGGGTGACGCCAAGCACTTCCCCGAGCCCGCCGACAGGGACAGGCCCCGACAGGAGCAGCCGCATGCTGGCTGCGTCGCTGATGCGGTAATCGGGATATCCCCGTAGGGCGAGCTGATGGGCCATCTGCCTGGTCCAGCTTTGGCGAGCGAGCGCCAGCAGGTCACCGAAGCGGTAAGCAGGCGTTGCATTCTCGGCCACGACTCGCTAATCTACAGATATGCAACCTGATTGCCTATTTGTCCGGCGCCAGCCCAGGTGCACATGCAGCCTGCCCAGGTGCACATGCAGCTAGTGGGCGTCGCGCTGATCGCCGCCGGCCTCGTGGTCGGTCTGGCTGCGCTGGTGGCGCTGCATGTCCTGCCCACCGGGCTTTCCCCAGTCCGTAACGCGGTCAGCCAGTACGGGATCAGCTCCTACCGGGCCGGGTACCGGGTGCAGACCATCGCCTACGCACTCGCCGGCCTCGGTGCTGCGTTGAGCATTACCGGCCTCCCCGGACGGTGCGGCGTGGTGGTGGCGCTCTGCGCGGTTTTCGCTGCTTCGCGCGCTGCGATCAGCTGGTTTCCTATGGAGGAGCCCGGCGGGCCGCACACCCCCACCGGGCGCAACCACGGTATTCTGGCAATCACTGCCTTCGTGGCGGTGGGCGCCGCCGGCTGGCGACTCGCACACCTGCTCAACCACGACCAGCTCCACCCCGCCATCGCGAGCGCCAGCAACGTGCTCGCCCTCCTGATGGCGGTCGCCCTGGTGGCGATGGCCCTCGGCCGGCGCGCTGGCGGGGGCTACTTCGGCCTAATAGAACGCGGCTTCTATGCAGCGATGACCGGGTGGCTCGTCACGGTCGCCATTCTGGGCTTCCTGTCGATCTAAGCATCGCGAGTCTCGCCAGTGCCCAAGCCGCTGATCCGGCGGGCACCGGGCTGCCGCCCGACGGACCCTCAGGTGGCGCCGACGGGGACCACCTCGGAGTCGACCCGCAGGCCACCGAGCCGTATGCCATGTTGGCCGTGGTGAACACCAGGGCTTGGTTTGCCTCCGCGGCGGTGAATTTGCTCCGTCACCGAGTAATCCTGAACTGTGCTGCCGGAACTCACGGTCCCGGTGCTGTGCCTCGGGAGGAAAGGTCCCATGGCGGGCAGGAGCCTAGATCGGCGGGCTGGTACCTGGCAGTCGCACCGCGCAGCGCGGTCCGACGGCTCGGGTCAGCCGCTTGTCTGCGGTAACCAGGTCGGTGGCGAGCCACTCGGCCAATGCCACGTACCAGGCGTCGTAGACCGTCAGGTTCTCCCTCAGCTGCCAGACCCGGGGGGCAAGCGGTTCGAATGCATAAGTCATCGTTCGCACCGTTCGGACCTGCTTAACGGCGGCACTGGCGCGGATCGAGCTGAGTTGTCCCCGGAGCACCATCCCCCTCAGCGCGGACACGGCTTCGGCAACAAAGACTGCTGGCACCTGCAGGAGCCAGCAGCCACGGAGCTCGTCTCGGGCCAGCTCGCCTGGGGCGCCGGAGCTAACGAGCGCATCGACCATCACGGAGGCGTCGATCACTGCCATCGGGGAGTCAGTGTGCCTCGCGGTCGGTGCGGACAACCTCCGCCGAGGAGCCGTGTGCGTAGCCCTCGGTCTCGCCCTGCCGGATCTGTCGTTCGACCTCAGCCGCCAGCTCGCTCGGGTCTCGCAGGCTGGCGTTACGCACCATCTCGGTCCGTACGTACTCCTGGAGGCTCATGCCTGCCGCGGCAGCGCGGACCCGGTAGATGCGGTGGACCTCGGGAGGAAGATCTCGAACCTGAATGGTAGCCATGCCAGCAGACTAGCGGAGCCAGCGCTGCCATGTAAGCGGCGAAACCCTGTCCGGCTAAGCCAGCGGTCGCGGTTGTCCACATTTTCGGTGGACAACTGCAACACCTGCCTGCCAGCCGGGGGCGTGCCTATCCGCCAGCCGGGGCGTGCCTATCCGCCGGACGGGATGCCGCCGCCGGACGGGATGCCGCCGCCGGACGGGCCGCCTCCACTGGACGGGCCGCCTCCACTGGAGAGGCAGGCGGCGCTGGCGGGGATCACCTGGGCGTCGACCCGTAGGCCCACCGAACCGTTCCCCAGGTTGGCCATGGTGAACACCAGGGTCTGGTTGGCTCCGGCGGCGACGGACTGCTCGGTTACGGAGTAATCCTGAACTGTGCTGCCGGAGCCCGCGGTCCCGGAGCTACCGAGGCTCGTGCCGGGGGTGAGGTGGCCGAGCAGGTACGCCTGGACCGCCCCGGCGGTGGTCGTTGGCACTACCAGGTAGCTGGCGTCATCCACCAGCGGTAGGCAGGCCGGGGTCTGCGCGGGGCCGTCCAGGGCGGCGGAGGGAGCCGTCGCCACGCTGGTGCCGGGCGGGACGGTGGCCTTGGCGATCAGCGCGGCCGCAGCCGTCTCCGCGGCGCCGCCAGCGTCGGTGGGTTCGACCACCGCCAAGAGGCCAGGCGGCGCCGCGATGGCGCCCAGCGCCCCCGGGCTGAGCGAGCCAAAGCCTCCGAAGGCGTTGATGCTCGTCTCGCTGGAGGCGTGCGCGGACACGAAGCCCACGACCGAGCCGGGGTTTGTCACCGACGCAGTGATCAGGGTGGGGGCGCGCTGGACCCCGCCGAGAGGGCCGCCGGTGAGCGAGTCCACCAGGTGGGCGGGGTCACCGCTGGCGAGGTTGAAATGCGTGGTGGAAAAGCCGAAGGTGGCGATGGCGAAGTCGGCGAGGGCGACCGAGGTGGCGGAGCGGCTGAGGCCGGCCGCGAGGGCCGGGGTGATCCCGGCGGTGATCAGCTGGGTGGACACCTGTGGGCCGATGGCAGCGGTCCCTCCGACCACGATGGCGTCGGTGATGGAGGCGGACTTCATTATCGAAAGGTCCAGGCTCGACAGGGTGCCCTTCCCCCCGTTCACCAAGAAGACCGGGAAGGGGCCGGCCTCGGCGATGGGCGCCGCCCCGAGGGCGTCCACCAGATCCGGGTTCTGCCCGTCCACCACGATGGCGTAGCGCTTGCCCGCCACCACCCCGACCCCGACGTTCGGGGTGACCGAGGCGGAAGCCTTGGCGTCGATGGTGTCGGCGGTGCTGAAGCGGTTGGTGTCTGCCAGGGGACTCACTTCCACATTGGGGCTGGCCAGGTTGTTCTGCTCGGACAGGCTGATCTCGCTGGTGCCGCCCACCGTGAAGATCATCTTCACCCCCAGGCTGGTCAGGGCGGTGGCGGTGGCGGGGGGCACGCTGTTGGTCCCGGTCAGCAGGATTGGCGCCCCCTTGCCGCTGTCCTGGTAGCCGGCGAGGTAGCTGGCGGCGAGGGCGTCGGGGACGTCGTTGCCGTTCACCAGGATGGCGGTGCTGGCCCCGTTCGGGAAGGCGCGCTCAGCGATCAGGGCCGCGGTGGCGTAGCGGTTGGGTCCGGCCAGCTGAGTCAGCGCGATCGGTGCCGAGCCGATCGGCAGACCGCCCGGCGCGCCGCCGGCGACCGTGGTGGGTGTGGCGCTGTGCGTAGTGGTGGTCGGCGTAGAGGCGACCGTGGGCATGGTGGCGGAGGCAGGGGCACCGGAACCGGCGAGCGAGGCGACCGTGGCGAGGCCAGCCAGGATCCCAAGGCCCCCGGCAGGCAGGGGGTAAACCCAGCGCCGGGAACGGCTCATCATTGCTTCATGATACAGCCGCTCGCTACGGTTGTAGAGCGTGGAAGCTCCTGGCCCGGCCGAGCTCGGGCGCGGGGTGGTGATCGGCGCAGGTGCGCAGGTGCCGCCGCCCTGGAGCCAGTGCCCGATAGTGCGCATCGACGAGGCGGTCCTGGCCGAGCCGGGCGCGACGGTAGCGCGCCTTCACCAGGCCTGGCTGGCGCGCAGGCCGGTCGTGGTCGAGATGGCGGTCGACCCGACCGAGCTGCGCGAGCCGGAGGTCGTGAGCATCGAGCCGTACCGATGCGAGCCGGGCATGGAGCTGTGGCGAGACAGGCTCCAATTCCTTGCCTGGACCAACTCCTATGACGCCCGGAATCCGGGTGGCGAGCCGATCTGGTGGCACGGGCGCCGGGCGCAGCGCCTGGGGGCGGTTGAGGGCGGCCCCGCCGACGTGTTGCTCCCCGACGGAAGGGCGGCGTTCTGCGACGGGGGGCCGAGCGAGGCGATGGCCGAGGGACCGGGAGGGGCTTCGGTGGTGCACCGCTGGGCCATCGAGGCGGGCTCGCTGACCCCGTTGGGTCCCCGCCCGGCCAAGGGGTCCCCACCGGGCGCCGACCTGGCTCCGGACCAGCTGGCCGCGGTGACCCACTGGCGGGGACCGGCGAGGGTTATCGCGCCGGCAGGGTCGGGAAAGACCCGGGTGCTGACCGCCCGGCTGCGCCACCTGCTGGCGGTCCGCGGGGTGCATCCGGGATGCGTGACCGCGGTGGCATTCAACCGCAAGGCGGTGGACGAGCTGACCGGGCGGACTGTCGACCTGGCGGAGGCGGGCTACAAGCCCCACATCCGCACGGTGAACTCCCTGGCCCTGGCGATCTGCAATGGACTGGGTGGGGGAGTAGCGCGGCCCCGGCTGCGGGTCATTACCGAGCGCGAGGTCCGCCGCATAATCGAGGGCCTGGTCGAGGTGCGCCCCCAGGCCAACACCGACATCCTGGCCCCCTACCTGGAGGCACTGTCGATGGTCCGTATCGGGCTGATCAACCCGGCCAGGGCGGAGACCGCGATTCCCGACGCCCAGGGCCTGCCCGCGGTGTTCCGCAGCTACCGCCAGATCCTGGCCCGGGAGTGCCTCGCCGACTTTGACGAGCAGATCTACCTGGCCATCCAGATCCTGCTCGCCGATCCCACCGCACGCCAGGGCACCCAGGCGCTGGCCCGCCACCTCCTGGTGGACGAGTTCCAGGACCTGGCGCCTGCGCACCTGCTGTTGTTGCGACTGGTGGCAGGACCGACCCTGGACTGCTTCGGCGTCGGCGACGACGACCAGTGCATCTACGGATACGCCGGGGCCAACCCGCACTACCTGATCAGCTTCGAGGACTACTTCCCCGGCGCCCGACCCTACGCCCTCGAGGTCGGATACCGCTGTCCACCCGCCGTCATCGAAGCAGCCTCGAACCTGTTGTCCCACAACCGCCGGCGGATCTCGAAGGAGACCAGGCCGGCTCCGGGGCGCGCCGGAGGCGCCGACGATCTCGAGGTCCGGCCCGTAAGTGCCACCGAGATGGGACCCCAGGCCCAGACTCAGGTAGAGCGCTGGCTCAGCTCTGGCGTCGAGCCGGGCGACATCGCGGTGCTGGCGCGGGTGAACTCCGCCCTCCTGGGGACACAGGTGGCGCTGAGCGCGGCGGGGATCGCCTGCACCCGCCCGTTGGACTCCAAGGTCCTGGAGCGCACGGGGATGCGCACCGCGCTGGCCTACCTGCGCATCGCCTTGGCGCCCGAGCGCATCGCGGCGGCGGACATTAACGAGACCATCCGCCGGCCACCGAGGCGCATTGCCCGCAACGTCCTGGAGATGGTGACCAAGCCAGCCCGGATCGGGGTGAGCGACATCCGGCGCCTGGCCAAGCGCCTCTCCGGAGGCGACTCTGAGAAATTGAGCTCCTTTGCCGCGGACATCGGTGCCCTCTCACGCGCCGTGCCCCAAGGAACGGGGTCGGTGCTGGGCTGCATCCGCGAGCGGGTTGGGTTGGGGGAGGCCATGGCTGCCCT
>JBOGGT010000028.1:0-5429 GCA_050744225.1 Acidimicrobiales bacterium
GCGAGCGCGACTCCACCGACCAGGTGCGGGTCCCGATCGACGCCATAGTCAGGGAGTTGCAGGACCGTCTCTGGTAGCGGCGCGCTTGACAGATAGTTGCCAAATCTGTAAACTATCTCCATGGACGAGACAACTATCACTGCCGCTGTGTACTACGAGGATCCGAAGGCCGCCGTGGACTGGCTGGTCGACGCCTTCGGCCTGGAGGTCACCATGGCCATCGACGGACCACCGGAGTCCCCGGAGATGTGCCACTACGAGATGGCTCTCGAAGGCAACGGGCGCTTGATGGTCGGCGGGCAGTGGACGCCGACAATCCGCAGCCCCCGTGGACTGGACGGCGCCAACACCCAGACCCTGCAGGTGCACCTGGCCAAAGGGCTCGACGCTCATTGTGCTTGCGCCCGCGAGGCAGGCGCAACCATCACCCAGGAGCCGACTGAGCAGTTCTATGGTGACCGGACCTACCGCGCCATCGACATCGAAGGCCACATGTGGACCTTTGCCCAGCACGTGCGCGATGTGAGCCGGGCCGAGGCCGAAGCTGCACTCGGCCAACCGATCACCGCAACCACCTGGGAATGAGCGCCGCCACCGACGCGTCTCGCGTTGATGCTGCCCTGGCAGCCCTGGCCGACCCGCTGCGTCGCCAAGCCGTCGAGCTGCTCGCCCTGCGCCCGCACCGCGCCGGGGAACTGGCCGGTGCGCTCGGAGTGACCCCGCCCACGATGAGCAAACACCTGCGGATCCTGCGCCAGGGGGGTCTGGTCACTGACACCCAGCCCTCCTTCGACACCCGAGTCCGCATCTACCAGCTGCGCCAAGAACCGTTCAACGACCTGCACCGGTGGATCGACCGCACCGAGCGAGGCTGGGCCGAGCAACTCGAAGCGTTCAGCGCCCACGTCCGCGAGCACCAAGGGCACGACGACCACCACGAGCACCACGACCACCACGAGCACGACGACCACCACGAGCACGACGACCGGATAGCAGACCTTCGGCCGGGTGGCAGCGCGCCGTCCTAAGCTGGGACAACCGCGAGACGAAAGTGGGCACGAATCTTTATGGGCTACGTATTCAATTTTAATCAGAGCCACGACAAGGCGCCGATGCTCATGAAGGACAGCCTCGGCGGCAAGGGCGCCAACCTGGCCGAGATGACCTCGGTGCTCGGGCTGCCCGTGCCCCCCGGATTCACCATCACCACCGACGCCTGCCGGGCGGTGACCGCCACCACCGCCACCGGCGAGTGGCCCGCAGGACTGGCCACCGAGGTCGCCGCCGCCCGCACCGAGCTCGAGGCCAAGATGGGCAAGGCCCTCGGCGATCCCGACGACCCGCTCCTGGTCAGCGTGCGTTCGGGGGCCAAGTTCTCCATGCCCGGGATGATGGACACTGTGTTGAACCTGGGCCTCAACGACGACTCGGTGGTGGCGTTGGCCAAGCAGACCTCCGACGAGCGATTCGCCCTCGACTCCTACCGGCGGTTCATCGCCATGTACGCCCGTATCGTGCTCGGCCTCCCCGGCACCCGCTTCGACGAGGTGCTGGAGGAGGCCAAGCGCAGCACCGGAGCCAGCACCGACTCGGCGCTCTCGGTGGACTCGCTCCAGCTGATCATCTCTGACTACAAGGGCCTGGTCGAGCGCCAGACCGACGCGCCGTTCCCTCAGGACCCCGCCGAGCAGTTGCACGGCGCCATCGACGCGGTGTTCCGCTCGTGGGGCAGCCCCCGTGCCGTCGCCTACCGGGACCGGGAGCACATCCCCCACGACCTCGGCACCGCGGTGAACGTGCAGGCGATGGTCTTCGGCAACCGGGACGACAGCTCTGGGACCGGGGTGGGCTTCACCCGAGACCCCGCCACGGGGGCCAAGGGTGCGTACGGGGACTTCCTCGTCAACGCCCAGGGCGAGGACGTGGTCGCCGGCATCCGCAAGACCCAGCCGCTGGCCGCGCTGGCCGACAAGTTTCCCGAGATATACGACCAGCTGACCGAGATCTTCGGGCGCCTGGAGCACCACTACCGGGACATGTGCGACACCGAGTTCACCATCGAGCAGGGCAAGCTGTGGATGCTCCAGACCCGTGTCGGCAAGCGGACCGGGCGCGCCGCGCTGCGCATGGCGGTGGAGATGGTCGACGACCCGGCGATCGCTCTGACCAGGGCAGAGGCGCTCGCACGGGTTGACCCGAAACAGGTCGAACAGAGCCTGCATCCCCAGTTCGCTCACGATCCGGGCATGGCGGTGGTCACCCGCGGACTCGGGGCGAGTCCGGGTGCGGCGGTGGGAGCCGCGGTCTTCAGCGCGGACGAGGCGGTGGCGGCGGCCAAGCGGGGCGAGCGGGTCATCTTGGTGCGCAGTGAGACCTCGCCGGACGACGTTCACGGGATGATGGCCGCCGAGGGTGTCCTGACCTGCCGGGGAGGACTGGTCAGCCACGCCGCCGTGGTGGCACGCGGCTGGGGCAAGCCCGCAGTGGTCGGAGCCGAGTCGATCCACATCGCCGGGGAGCACTTCCGCTGCAGCCGGGTCATCGTCCGCCAGGGAGACGTGATCTCAATCGACGGCACCACCGGGCAGGTGGTGGTGGGCGAGATGGAGCTCGCCCCGGTCGAGGCCTCACCTGAGCTGCAGACCCTGCTGTCCTGGGCAGACGAGGTTCGGGGCGGTCGTCTGGGGGTGAGGGCGAACGCGGACACCGGGGAGGACGCGGCCAACGCACGCCGGTTCGGGGCGGAGGGGATTGGCCTGTGCCGCACAGAGCACATGTTCCTTGGTGAGGACCGCCTGCCGATAGTGCGCCGCATGATCCTGGCCTCAGGTCCCGAGGAGGAGGCGGAGGCCCTGGAGGAGCTGAGGGTAGCCCAGCGCGACGACTTCGTGGAGATCCTCGAAGTGATGGACGGACTGCCGGTCACGGTCAGGCTGCTCGACCCCCCGCTGCATGAGTTCCTTCCCGACACCACCGAGCTGGCGGTGAAGGCGGCCACCGAGGGCCTCGACGCCGAGGAGCAGCGCCTCTACGACGCGGCGCTGAGCTGGCGGGAGGCCAACCCGATGCTCGGAACCCGCGGGGTGCGCCTGGGCGTGCTCAAGCCCGGCCTGTACGCCATGCAGGTGCGGGCGCTGATGCAGGCGGCGGCGGCTCGGGCAGAGGTCGGGGGCCACCCGATCATCGAGGTGATGATCCCTCTGACGGTGTCGCGCGCCGAGCTGGCCCTCGCCCGGTCCTGGGTCACCGAGGCAATCGCCGAGGTGGGCGCCGGGACCGGATCTGGCGCCGGTGCGGTCGAGGTGCTGATCGGGACCATGATCGAGACGCCCAGGGCAGCGCTGCTGGCGGGCGAGATCGCCGAGGAGGCCGAGTTCTTCTCCTTCGGGACCAACGACCTCACCCAGATGACCTTCGGCTTCAGCCGCGACGACGTGGAAGGCCGCCTCATGTCTGCCTACCTGGGGGCGGGCCTTCTAGCAGCCAACCCCTTCGAGACGGTGGACCCCGACGGAGTGGGGGAGCTGGTCCGCCTGGGGGTTCAGCGGGGCAGGGCCACCCGGCCGGGCCTCAAGATCGGGGTCTGCGGCGAGCACGGAGGCGACCCCGCCTCGATTGCGGTCTTCGCCGCCGCCGGCCTGGACTACGTGAGCTGCTCTCCCTACCGGGTTCCAGTCGCCCGGTTGGCAGCGGCCCAGGCGGTCCTGGCTGCCGGCTGAGGTGGGGGGGCCTTTTCCGCCGCCACCTGCTGGCGGGGGCCGGTCTGCGTCGCCGCCGCCTGTTTGGTAAAATTTGCCCGGTTACGCCGCCCGGCCGTGCCCACCCACGACCCGCTTCCGCCTGGGGCAGCTACCGTCGGTCCCTGTGGCCATAGCTGACGAAGACGTCGCCGCGGTAAAGGCAGCCACCGACATGGTGGCTTTGGTGAGCGACCGGGTGGCGGTGCGGAAACGGGGCGCACAGTGGGTAGGGCGGTGCCCGTTCCACTCGGAGAACACGCCGTCGTTCTATGTGAACCCGGTGCTCGGCCGATACCACTGCTTTGGGTGCGGGGCCTCGGGCGATGCCATCGAGTTCGTCAAGACCATGGAGCACCTCGACTTCGCCGATGCGGTGGAGGTGCTCGCCGATCGAGCTGGGATCACCCTGCGCGAAGTCGCCGGGGGCGCAGAGTCGGGTGCGAGGGCGAAGCGTGCCGAGTTGACGGCGGTGATGGAGCGGGCGGTGGAGTGGTACCACCAGCGGCTGGTTTGTGGGGCGGACGCCGCTGCGGCCAGGGAGTACCTGGCCTCGAGGGGGTACGGCCCCGAGACGGTACGCAGGTTCAGGCTGGGCTGGGCGCCCGATGACTGGGATGCGCTCACGAAGGCACTGGGGCTGTCGGACCGGGTCTTGCGGGAGACCGGGCTGGGCTTTGTGAACAGGCGGGGGAGGCGCCAGGACGGATTCCGGGCCCGGCTGCTGTTCCCGATCTTCGAGCCGGGTGGCCGACCGGTCGCGTTCGGGGGCCGCGTCCTGCCGGGCGCCGGTGTCGGGTCGGCGGAGGCTGGTGCGGCGAGCACGGTGGGTGCGGGTGCGGGCTCGGTCGGGGGAGCTGCCGGGCCGGGCACGGGCGGACCGGCGAGCGGGCCTGGCGGGTTGGGCGCGGGCGGGCCCGGCGGGGCGGGCGCGGGCGGGTCGGGCGAGGCCAAGTACAAGAACTCGCCCGAGAGCTCGATCTACTCCAAGCGCCAGGTCCTGTACGGGCTCAACTGGGCCAAGGACGAGGTGTCCAGGACGGGCGAGGTGGTGGTGTGTGAGGGCTACACCGACGTAATCGCCATGTTCGAGGCAGGGATGCCCCGTGCGGTGGCGATCTGTGGGACTTCGCTGGCGGAGGAACACTTCCGGTTGCTGCGGCGCTTTGCCCGGCGGGTGGTGCTGGCCCTCGATGCGGACGGGGCAGGCCAGGGAGCGGCCGAGAAGTTCTACGAGTGGGAACGCCGCCACGAGGTGGAGGTGGTGGTGGCCGCCCTACCGCCCGGTACCGATCCCGCCGAGTTGGGTCAGCGTGATCCCGCGGCGCTGCGCGCGGCGGTGGAGGGAGCGAGGTCCTTCCTTGGGTTTCGGGTTGACCGAGTGTTGTCGGAGGGCGATCTGAGCAGTCCCGAGAGTCGGGCCCGGGTGGCCGAGGTCGCCCTTGGCTTGGTTGCCGAGCATCCGAGCGAGCTGGTCAGGGATCCTTACGTGATGCGGATTGGCGCTCTCTGCCGGATCGAGGACAGTCAGCTGCGGGTGGTCTTGGAGCGTATCCGGCGAACCGCAAAGTCATCTCCGGCCACGCCTCACCCCGACCGCAACCGCGTCCGTCAAGGCTCCGCCGTCCCTCGTGGCTCCGGTACGTCGTCCCAAAGACCCGCCGCCCCCGCCCCGGCCGCCCCGGCCGCCCC
>JBOGGT010000029.1:0-42065 GCA_050744225.1 Acidimicrobiales bacterium
GCGGCCCCGGCGGCCCCGGCGGCCCCAGCGGCCCCGGCGGCCCCGGTTGGTCTGGCCAGCCCGGCCGCTCGGGCGAGTTCGGCGGCTGGGTGGAACCGCTGGTGATCCGGGTGAACCCCTCCCTGGCGGTCGACGTCGACGTCAGTGCGGGCTCGCTGGAGGTGAACGGCGTGAAGGCGCCGGTCGGGGTGGACCTTGCTTTTGCTTCGGCGACCCTGGACGGCCTGAGTGGCCCCATCGACGTGCGGGCGCAGGCCGCCACCCTGCGGGTCCGTGGCGCTCTCACCGAGGGGTCCTCCAGCATCCGCGGCGATGCCGCGGCCCTCCTCATCAGCTTGGCTCCGTCCTCAGACGTGGTGGTGCGCTCCCGCTGCGACCTGGGGCGCCTTCGAGTCACCCGCGGATCCGAGGTGCTTCCCGCGGGGGAGCCTCTGGTGGTCGGGGCCGGCCGCGCCACCCTGGACATCGAGGTGTCGATGGGCTCGGTTGAGGTCGGAGTCGGGGAGGTCCACTGATGGGGCCCTCCGGTCACGGCCCGGCCCACCACTGGGCTCACCCGGCGGATGGGGGACCGCACGACTACGCTGCACCCCGCCAGTGCCCGGTCTGTGGGGATTCCCTGGCCCTCACCCGGCTCGGGTGTCGAAGCTGCGGGACCGAGCTGTCCGGCAGCTTCGAGGCCTGTGAATACTGCTCGCTGTCCCCCGACGACCGGGAGATGCTCGCGGTATTCTTGTCCTCGCGAGGAAACATGAAGGAGCTGGAGCGCCACCTCGGGGTGAGCTATCCCACTGCCAGGGCGCGCTTCGAGGCGCTGCTGGGCCGTCTCGGACTGGGCGACGGCCAGGACCACGACCGGGACGGCGGGCCGACTGAGGTGCCACCCGAGCGGCCGAGTGAGGCGGACATCCTGGTCAGACTGGCAGCCGGGGAGATTGACATTGACACGGCAGAACGGCTGATTGCCGCAGCCAAGAGCGAGGAGGAGGTCCAGTGGTGAGTGAAGGATCGGGAAACGGCCCGGCGGTCCTGGTGGAGGGCTTGCACAAGTCCTTCGGGGCGGTCCAGGCGCTCCGGGGAATCGACCTGGCGGTCGCGCGGGGGGCCGTGCTGGGCCTGCTGGGACCCAACGGCTCGGGCAAGACCACCACGGTCCGCATCCTCACCACCTTGCTGGGTGCGGACTCCGGGCGCTGCGAGATCGAGGGCGTCGACGTGATGGCACACCCCGACACGGTGCGTCGCATGATCGGCCTCGCCGGTCAGCAGGCCGCGGTGGACGAGACCCTCACCGGCCGGGAGAACATCGAGCTGGCCGCCAGGCTCTACCACATGGGTCGGGCGGAGGGGCGCCAGCGCGCCACCGAGCTGCTGGAGCAGCTGGGCCTGACCGAGGCCGCAGGCCGGGCGGCCAAGACCTACTCGGGTGGCATGCGGCGGCGGCTGGACCTGGGGGCAAGCCTGGTGGCGCGGCCGGCAGTGCTGTTCCTTGACGAGCCGACCACCGGCTTGGACCCCAAGGGCCGCAACGACGTGATGGACATTATTCGCTCGCTTGTGGCGGAGGGGATGACACTGTTCCTCACCACCCAGTACCTGGAGGAGGCCGACCAGCTCGCCGACGAGATCGCGGTCCTCGATCAGGGCCAGGTGATCGCCTCGGGGACCCCCAGCCAGCTGAAGGACCTGATCGGAGGGGACGTGCTGGAGTTCCGGGTCCTGGATCACTCCAAGCTGGGGGACTCCGTGGCTGCGGTTGCCTCCCTGGGGTCGGCCGAGGCGTCTACCGATCCTCGGGACGGGGCGGTGAGCCTGCCGGTGGGTGCCAGCGACCCGTCCACTCTCATCGAGGCGGTGCGCCGGCTGGACACAGCGGGCGTGGCGGTGGTTGACCTGGCTCTGCACCGGCCCTCGCTGGACAACGTCTTCCTGGCCCTGACCGGCCACGCCGCCGAGGACTCGGAAGCGGACGCTGCTGCGGCCGGAGCCGGGGCTGGCCGTGGTCGAGGCCGACGAGGGGGCAGGAGAAGCCCCGACATGGCGGGCGCCGGATCTTCCACCTCGATCAAGGGGCTCTGAGTCGCCATGGCCGCTGTCACTGTCCCGGTCACCCCGCCCTTCGGTGCGAGCCTGGCGCCTGAACCCTTCCTCCGCCGGCTGCGCTACGGGGTGAGCGACTCCGCCGCCCTGATGAAGCGCAACCTCACCCACATCTACCGGGTGCCCGCCCTCATCGTGTTCACTGCCATCCAGCCAGTGATGTTCACCCTGCTGTTCCGCTACGTGTTCGGCGGTGCCATCCACACCAACGCGGGGGCCTACGTCAACTACCTGATCCCTGGGATCGTCATCCAGACCGCGGCCTTTGCCTCGGTTACCACCGCCATCGGCCTGGCCACCGAGCTGTCCCAGGGGGTGATCGACAGGTTCCGCTCCATGCCAATCGCGCGTTCGGCGGTGCTGCTCGGCCGGCTGGGCTCGGACAGCCTGCGGATCCTGGTGACGGTGATCATCTTGCTGGCGGTGGGTTACGGGGTGGGGTTCCGGATCAACACCGGGGTGGGCGACACCATTGCAATGATCGCCCTGTCGGTGGGTATCGGGATCGCCATCTGCTGCGTGTCGGCCTGGATCGGCCTCAGCCTCAAGGACCCCGAGTCGGTACAGTCCTTTGCCTTCATCTGGATCTTCCCGATCACCTTCGCCAGCGGTGTGTTTGTCCCGGTGGCCTCCATGCCCGCTTGGCTCCAGGACTTCGCCCGCAACAACCCGGTCACCCTGTGGGCCTCTGCGGCGCGTAACCTGACCATCAGCTCACCGGCAGGCGACTCGCTGTGGCTCTCGGCGGTCTGGATCGTGGGCATAATCGCGGTCTTCGGCGTCCTGGCCGTCCGGGCCTACCGCAAGGCGGTGTAGGCGCGGCTCCGGTCGAATGGAAACCGGACCGCCCCACGGGTAGTCCAGTCCCCAG
The DNA here is from genome assembly GCA_050744225.1 of Acidimicrobiales bacterium. GTDB lineage: Bacteria > Actinomycetota > Acidimicrobiia > Acidimicrobiales > JAJPHD01 > JAVKSL01. The sequence continues at coordinate 2,972 of JBOGGT010000029.1, forward strand.
GTTCGACCAGAAGGCCCGGCCCTGCCGGGAACCGGCCTGGGGAGCAGGGCGTCATAATCCTTGATGAGCGGAGCACCGACCGTCGCCAGTGGCGCGGCGGTAGCCACTCACGTCTCGGACGGCGAGGCCTATACCTTCCCCGAGGTCCCGCCAGAGCCCGTCGCCGTGGCCCCCGCCGCCTTTGCGTCGTTCAACATCGAATACATCGACGGTTGTGCGGCCGGACAGACCACGTCCATCGCGTCGTCGCTGTCGATCCTCCTGCCGGGGGAGATCCACCCGCTTCGGCTGGAGATCGGCCTGGCCCCCTGTGGCGGTGACCTAATTGTCTCGCCGCTTGTCGCCGGCACCAGCGGGGTCCAGTTCAGCTGAGACCGCCCCCGATCTCAGACCGGGCTCAAGTACCCTGGGACAGGGTATTTTACGGGTGGCTGGGTCAGCCGGCCTGCAGTTTGTCGCTCAGTGGGTCCCGGGCTCGTGGGCCAGGTGGCCGGCCGCCTCGAACTGGAAGGTGGAATGCTCGACGTCGAAGTGCTCCGCCAGGCACGCCTGGAGCTGGTCCAGGATCTGCGCGGCGTGCCCGTCGTAAAAGCACGAATCGCGCAGCACCACATGTGCGGACAGGGCAGGAAGGTCGGACGTGACTGTCCAGGCGTGCAGGTCGTGCACGTCGGCGACGTGCTCCGCCCCCAGCAGGTGCGCCCGAACCTCGTCCAGGTCCACCCCCAGGGGTGCGCCCTCCAGCAGCACCCGTCCCGACGCCCCGAGCAGGTGCAGCGCTGCGCCCAGCATGAGCACCACCACCACCAGCGAGGCGATGGCGTCGGCCCGCTCGAAGCCGGTGGCCAGGATGATCGACCCGGCGGCCACGGTGGCGGCGAAACCGTAGGCGTCGGTGAGCACGTGGCGGAAGCATCCCTCGACGTTCAGGCTGGCCCGGCTCGCCCTCGCCAGCACCGCAACCACCACCACGTTCACCAACAGGCCGACCACCGCGAGGGCGACCACCACCGAGCCCTCGATCGGGCCGGGATGGACGAGTCGGCGGACGGCGTCGAAGGTCACCAGGGCGGACACGATCAGCAGGGTGACGCCGTTGCCCGCGGCGGAGAGGATCTCGGCCCGCTTGAGCCCAAAGGTCCACGCCCCGCTCGCTGGTCGGGAGGCCAGGCGCGCCGCCCACAGCGAGGCCCCGAGCGCCCCGGCGTCGGTCAGCATGTGCCCCGCGTCGGCCAGCAGCGCCAGCGATCCCGCCAGTGCGGCTCCCACCACCTCCACGACCATGAACGCGAGGATCAAGCTGAGGGCGACCGCCAGGTAGCGGGCGTCCGCCTCGCGCGACGCTCCTTGGTGGTGGTGGTGTCCTTTTGAATAATTGAGCCGGTGCCCCCCGCTCCCCGTGCCCGCGTGCGCGTGGTGCTCGCTCACCCCGGGCGCCGCGGTTCAGCTCGCACGCCCTTCAAGCTAGTCAGCCTTGGCTCGCCGGCTCGCGCCTGGCTATGACGTGCACGTCTACTCCGGCCTCACCGGCCGTGCGCAGCAGCTTTTGCAGGACCGAGCCCTTGGTTACCTCCTCCCAGCGGGTCCGGCGGGTATAGCACACCACGATCTGGGTGATCTGGTGAGCGCTTGCGAAGTCCAGCAACGCAGCGGCGGGATCCTCGGCACGCAGCTCGTGCCAGTGCCCACCGACGTCGACCGCCAGCTCCCGCATGTGCTCGATGACCTCGTGCGCAGCCTTCGTGGCTCCTTCGCCAGAGATCACGTGGACCACCACCAGGTCTCCCTTGGCCCGGGCAGCGATCCGAGCGGCCCGGCGGATTACCAGTTCGGCGTTATGGTCACCGCGCACCGCAGCCAGGATCCTCTCCTTGGTCTCCCAGACCCCGTGCAAGTTGTGACTTCGGAGGTAGTCCAGCATCTCCTCCTCGGTCTCGTCCGCCAGGAAACGCAGCGCCAGCTCGCGCAGCGCGGTGAGGTTCTCGACCCTGAAGAAGTGGGTCAGCGCCTGGGGCACCTTCTCCGGCGAGTAGACGTGGCCGTGGGCCATCCGCCTGCGAAGTTGCTCGGGCGACGAGTCGATCAGCTCTACCTGGTCGGCGCGCCGCACCACCCAGTCGGGGACCCTCTCGCGCACCTTGATGCCGGTCATGGCTTCAACTGCGTCGCCAAGGCTCTCCAGGTGCTGGATGTTGAGCGTGGTGATCACCGAGATCCCCGCCTCCAGCAGTACCATCACGTCCTTCCAGCGCTTGTCGTGGCTACCGGAGCCGCCGACGTTGGTGTGGGCCAGCTCGTCCACTAGTGCGACCTCGGGCTTACGGGCCAGGACTGCGTCCAGGTCCATCTCCTCGAAGGTCCTTCCCTGGTAATCAACCGCTCGCCTGGGAACGACCTCCAGGTCCCGGATCAGGGTCGAGGTGTATGCCCGGCCGTGGGTCTCGACCAACCCCACCACAACGTCTGCCCCCCGCTGGTGGCGCCGCCACCCCTCGTCCAGCATCGCGCAGGTCTTGCCCACCCCCGCCGAGGCCCCGAGGTAGATCCGAAACCGCCCCGCGGGCTCCACCAGCGCGGCCTGTTCCGGGTCGGCCGGGTCAGGGCCACCCGTCTCGTCCTCCGGCTCCAGGCAGCTCACCCCCTATATTATGGCAAATGTGAGGGAAGGCACCGGCAGGGGGCTTTGGACCGGCCTGACGGCGAGCCTCGGCGGGGTGGCTGCCCTCGCTGCGCTGATGCTCCCGTTCCGGCCCCACCTGAGCGTGGCCACCGCGGCCCTGGTCATGGTGGTTCCGGTGGTGGCAGGTGTGGCACTGGGCGGGTTCGTGGTGGGGACAGTCGGGGTGGTAGCGGGGTTCTTGGCCTACGACTTTTTTTTCTTGCGCCCTTACTACCTGCTTTCGGTCAAAGCGCCGCAGAACTGGGTGGCTCTCGGCGTCTACGCGGTGGTAATGCTGGTGGTCTCCCGTGTGGTCGCGGCGATGCAGGCGGCGCGATCCACCGCCGTCCGGCGAGAGCGCGAGGTTCGCCAGTTGTTCGAGATCTCAGACCTGCTCATCGGGGACCGCGATGCCGGGGACCTCCTTCACTCGGTGGTTAGCACGCTTCGAAGGGTCTTCGGCCTGGATTCCGCGGTCCTGCTCCTGCCGGGCGAAGGAGGAGGACGGCTGTCGGTGGCCTCGTTCGACGGGGCTCCGCTCTCCGAGGAGACCTTGGGAAGGATCGTGCCCGCTGCAGGGCATCCGGCTGCGTTGGTAAAGGACGGCGAGGCAGGCATACAGACCTTTGCCCTGGTCACCTCGGACCACCCTGTGGGCCTGCTGGTGCTGGTCGGGCCGGGTCTGGCGGCCCATGAGAGCCAGCTGTTGGCCATCTTCGCCAACCACGCGGCCCTGGCGGTGGAGCGCGCCCAGCTACGGGAGCGGGCCACCATCGCCGCCCTGCTGGAGGAGGTGGACCGCTGGCGGGCCGCTCTGGTGGGCTCGGTATCCCATGACCTGCGCACGCCGTTGGCGGCGATCAAGGCATCGGTGTCGAGCCTGCGCGAGCCTCGCATCTGTCTGGCCCCCGAGGAACAGGCCGAGCTTCTGGAGGTGATCGAGTCCGAGACAGACAGGATGGCGAGGCTGGTTGGTGACCTCCTGGACCTGAGCAGGATCGAGGCGGGGGTCCTGGAACCTCACTGCCAGCCTGTCCTGGTCTCGGAGGTGCTGGATGAGGCCATCGCCAGTGTCACCCGGCAACTCGACCCAGCCAGGGTCGGGGTGAGGGTCGAGTTCGGGCTGCCGCTGGTCCAGGCTGACCCGGTGCTGGTCGGACAGGTTCTCGTCAACCTGATCGACAACGCTCTCCACCACGGGGGCGGGGCGGCCCTCGGCAGCAACAGGCCCGACGTATGCGTGACGGCCAGGAGCGCCGACGACCACGTCGAGGTCAGCGTGGCTGATCAGGGCCGCGGAGTGCCCGCTTCGATGCGGGAGGCGGTGTTCGAGCCGTTCCGCCGGCTTGGCGCGCCGGCCCCCCATCTCGGGGGTATGGGGCTCGGCCTGGCCATTGCCAAGGCGTTCGTCGAGGTACAGGGTGGGAGCATCCGGGTGGGGGACAATCCGGGCGGCGGCGCAGTGTTTACCTTTAGCTTGCCTCTGGCCAGTGCGGGGCTGCGGGCTCCCTCTGGTGTGACCTGAGGCGGTCGTGGCGCCTCGCCTGCTGATTGTCGACGACGAGATGCCGATCCTGCGGGCTCTGAGCATCGGGCTCCGGGCTCGTGGCTACGAGGTGCTGACTGCACGGACCGCAGAGGATGGCCTGGCCCAGGCCGCGCTGTGCGACCCGGACGTAATCGTGCTGGACCTCGGCCTGCCCGACCGGGACGGAGTCGAGGTGTGCACGGCAATCCGGGGCTGGAGCGAGGTGCCGATCATCGTCTTGTCGGCGCACGGTTCTGAGCGACGCAAGGTGGCGGCCCTGGACAGCGGTGCAGACGACTTCGTCACCAAGCCCTTCGGCATGGCAGAGCTGGAGGCGCGCCTGCGGGTTGCGCTCAGGCGGGGGCGTCGGGCAGCGGATGGCGCACCGGAAAGCACCGTGATCACCCTCGGGGTGCTGGTTCTCGACCTGGCGGGTCGGGAGGCGACGGCGGGGGATCGGGCGGTCCCCCTGACCGGGCGGGAGTTTGACCTGCTCGCCTACCTGGCGCGCCACTCGGGCAAGGTGATCACCCACCGGGTGATCCTGGAGGAGGTCTGGGGTCCCGGATATGGTCCGGAGGTCCACTACCTGAGGGTCTACGCCAATCGGCTGCGCACCAAGCTGGGTCCGGAGGCGGCGGCCATGTTGCGCACCAGTCCCGGCGTGGGCTACCAGCTGGTGGCCGAGCCCGATCCCTGATCAGGGGCAGTCTGGCCGATATTGACTATCTGTTTATGCCCTTGATGGGCGTGTTGACGCCTGGTTGACACCTGGCCCACCAGGATTGACCCATGGCAGACCTCTTGGCGGTGATCGGCATACTCGGCTTCTTCGGCGCCTGCTGGGCGCTGGCGGTGGGCCTGGAGCGAATCGGGTGATCGTCGACTGGGTCCTCCTGGCCGCCGCGGCGATCCTCTTTGCCTACCTCGGGGTGGCCCTGTTCAAGCCGGAATGGTTCTGAGGCCCCTGAATGGACTTCTTCGGGACCGTAGCGCTCATGGTGGTGCTCCTGGGCCTGGGCTGGCGGTATCTCGGCTCCTACATGGTCGCGGTCTACGAGGGTAAGGTCCACTGGCTCGGTTCCGTAGAGCGCCCGGTCTACCGGTTAATGGGCGTGGACCCGGAGGTGGAGCAGGGCTGGCGGCGCTACGCCGGGTCGGTCATCTCCTACTCGCTGGTGGCGGTGCTGATCACCTACGGCCTCCTGCGGCTGCAGCGCTACCTCCCCCTCAACCCGTCGCACCTGCCCAATGTCGCCCCTGCCCTGTCCTTCAACACCGCGGTGTCCTTCCTGACCAACACCAACTGGCAGAACTACGCCGGGGAGACCACCATGTCGTACTTCTCGCAGATGGTGGCCCTGGTTGTGCAGAACTTCGCCAGCGCCTCGGTGGGTATCGCCATCGCCATCGCCCTGATCCGGGGCTTTGCCCGTAAGGGCAGCGCCACCGGGACATCCGGGACCATCGGGAACTTCTGGGTCGACCTGGTGCGTGGCACGCTGTACGTGCTGCTCCCGATCAGCTTCGTGATGGCCATCATCCTTGTCTCCCAGGGAGCCGTCCAGACCCTTACCGGGCCGGCGCAGGTTGTGAACCACCTGACCGGGGTGCACCAGACGCTGGCAAGGGGACCCTACGCCTCACAGGAGGCGATCAAGCAACTCGGGACCAACGGGGGTGGCCCACTGAACGCCAACTCCGCCGACCCTTTTTCAAGCCCTACTGGGCTGACCAACTTCTTGGAGGTCTTCGCGCTGCTGGCGATCCCGGTTGCCCTCACCTACACCTTTGGCAAGATGGTGGGCAGCGTGCGCCAGGGGGTCGCCGTGCTGGCCGCCATGGCCGTACTATTCGGCGCCTGGGCCGGGGTGGCCGTCGCGGCTGAGGCCGGCCCCAACCCGGCGGTTGCCGCTGCCGGTCTGGTGCACCAGCAGGGCGGGAACCTGGAGGGAAAGGAGGTCCGTAACGGCGCCGCCAGCTCGGCTCTGTTCGACGTGGCCGCCACCCAGGCCTCGGCCGGCTCGGTCGACTCGGCGGCGGACTCGTACAACCCCGTCGGCGGCCTCGCCCTGATGGCGGGGATGATGCAGGGCGAGGTGACCCCGGGCGGGGTGGGCAGCGGCCTCTACACCATCTTGTTATCCGCAATCGTTGCGGTGTTCATAGGCGGTTTGATGATCGGGCGAACACCGGAGTACCTGGGCAAGAAGATCCAGGCGAGGGAGGTAAAGCTGGCTGCCTTCGGCGTGCTGGTGATGCCGGTGGCGGTGCTGGTCCTCACGGGGATCGCGGTGTCCATCCACGCGGGGACCTCGGTGACCGGGAACAGCGGGCCGCACGGCTTCTCCGAGATCTTCTACTCGTTCCTCAGCCAAACAAACAACAACGGCTCCGCCTTCGGCGGCCTATCGGGGGACACGGCCTTCTACAACATCATGGGCGGCATAGCCATGCTGGCGGGGCGGTTCTTCGTCATCATCCCGGTGCTGGCGCTTGCCGGGACCCTGGCGGCAAAGCAGGTGGTGCCGGTCAGCCTGGGGACCTTCCGGACCGATACACCCCTGTTCGTAGGCCTGCTCATCGGGGTGATCGTGATCATCGGCGGGCTCACCTTCTTTCCCGCGGTCTCTCTCGGGCCAGTGGTAGAGCAACTGGGCAAAGGGAGGCTCTACTAGTGCTGCGACGCAGCCTTTGTGTGCGGGAGCACTGAGTGGTCGCGCCTGCGGTCGCGAGCGAGGGGACCCCGGTGCCTCCGGGTGACGGCCCCCCCTCTGGCCCCCCCGGCCTATTCGACCGGGCCATCGTGGTGCCCGCGGTCTGGTCCGCCCTCCGCAAGGTCGACCCCAGGGCGCAGCTCCGAAATCCGGTCATGTTCGTGGTACTGGTCGGCACCGTGGTCACCCTCGCAGAGGCGGTCGCCCACCCGAGCGTCTTCAGCTGGGGAGTCACGATCTGGTTGTTCTTCACCGTCGTCTTCGCCAACCTGGCCGAGGCCATGGCCGAGGGGCGGGGGAAGGCCCAAGCTGACTCCCTCCGCCGCACCCGCACAGACACCGAAGCCCGCAGGCTGCGCCCCGAGCCGAACGGCGCCGGCAACGGGGGCACCGAGGAGCGGGTCCCGGCGGCGTCGCTGGTCAAGGGAGACCTGGTGGTCTGCGAAGCCGGCGACGCGATCCCCTCCGACGGCGAGGTCGTCGAAGGGGTGGCCTCGGTGGACGAGTCCGCCATCACCGGCGAGTCGGCCCCGGTGATCCGCGAATCGGGCGGGGACCGCTCAGCGGTGACCGGCGGCACGACGGTGCTTTCCGACCGGATAGTGGTCCGCATCACCGCCGAGCCGGGCCATACCTTCTTGGATCGCATGATCAGCCTGGTAGAGGGGGCGAACCGAACCAAGACCCCCAACGAGGTAGCCCTCACCATCTTGCTGGCCGCACTGACGCTGATCTTCCTCCCTGTGGTGGTGGTGCTGGAGCCCTTCGCCCACTACGCGGGAGGAAGCGTCTCTGTGGTGACCCTGGTGGCCCTGCTGGTCTGCTTGATCCCGACCACGATCGGGGCGCTGCTCTCCGCGATCGGGATCGCGGGCATGGACCGCCTGGTCCAGCGCAACGTGCTGGCAATGAGCGGCCGGGCGGTGGAGGCGGCAGGAGACGTCAGCACACTCTTGCTGGACAAGACCGGCACCATCACCATGGGCAACCGGATGGCTTCGAACTTCTGGCCAGTGGGGTCAGCGACCGTGGAGGCCCTGGCCGAGGCGGCCCAGCTGGCCTCCCTCGCGGACGAGACTCCTGAAGGGCGCTCGGTGGTCGTGCTGGCCAAGGAGCGCTTTAACCTGCGAACCCCCGAGATGGGCGCCGACCACGCCTTCGTGGCTTTCAGCGCCCAGACGCGAATGTCGGGGCTCGACCTCACACCGAAGGCCGGTGCCTCCCAGGCCGGTGCTCCGCAGGCCGTGGGTCGTCGGCGCATCCGCAAGGGGGCCGCCCAGTCCGTCCAGGCTTGGGTGGCTTCCCAGGGTGGGACCGTGCCCGCCGAGCTGGGTGGCCTGGTGGAACGGGTCGCCAAGGCCGGCTCCACCCCCCTGGTGGTGGCGGACGGGCCGGTGGTTCTCGGAGTCATCGAGTTGCGCGACGTGGTCAAGGCGGGCATCGCCGAGCGCTTCGAGCAGCTCCGGGGCCTTGGGATCCGCACTGTGATGATCACCGGGGACAACCCGCTGACCGCGGCGGCCATCGCCGCTGAGGCCGGCGTGGACGATTACCTGGCCGAAGCCACCCCCGAGGCCAAGCTGGAGCTGATCAAGGCGGAACAGACCGGCGGAAAGCTGGTAGCCATGACCGGGGACGGTACCAACGACGCCCCGGCCCTGGCCCAGGCGGACGTGGGCGTGGCGATGAACACCGGCACCACCGCGGCCAAGGAGGCGGGCAACATGGTGGACCTGGACTCCAGCCCCACCAAGCTGATCGACATTGTCGAGATCGGCAAGCAGCTGCTCATAACTCGCGGAGCGCTGACCACCTTTTCAATCGCCAACGACGTAGCCAAGTACTTCGCCATCATCCCGGCTCTGTTCGCCGCCACCTACCCCCAGCTGCATGCTCTCAACATCATGCGCCTGCACAGCCCGGACTCGGCAGTGCTCGCTGCGGTGATCTTCAATGCGCTGGTGATCGTGGCTTTGATTCCCCTGGCCCTGAAGGGGGTCCGCTGGCGGCCGAGCAGCGCAGCGTCGATCCTGCGCCGAAACCTGGCGGTCTACGGGATCGGAGGCCTAATCGTGCCGTTTGTCGGTATCAAGCTGATCGACCTGGCCCTCACCGCCACCGGGCTCTACTAGTGCTGACGCACCTGCGCCGGGCTGTGGTCGTTTCCGTCTTCTTCGCCCTCCTGCTCGGCCTGGCGTACCCGCTGGCCGAGACCGGGATCGCCCAGGGCCTGTTCCCTCACCAGGCAAACGGTTCCCTGACGGCCAACGGCTCCACCCTCATCGGCCAGCAGTGGCAAGGCCCCGAGTGGTTCCAGGGCCGTGCCGACCCCGACGACGGGATGGCCAGCGGACCGGCAAACCTCGGGCCGCGCTCCAAGGCGCTGGAGTCTCAGGTGGCGGCCAGCATCGCCAGGTACCACCAAGAGGGGATAGAACCGACACCCGACCTGGTGACCGGCTCGGGCAGTGGCCTCGACCCGGACATCACCCCCGCCGGCGCATACGCTCAGGTCGATGCGGTGGCCCGAGCTCGCGGGCTTGACCCTGCGGCGCTCGATGTGTTGGTGGGCCGCGAGGTCAAGGGAGCAGAGCTTGGATTCCTTGGGAATCCGTACGTCAACGTGCTGGAGCTGAACGAGGCGCTTGCGCAACTGGACACAGTCAAGTAATGTACCCTGTATAGTAAGTTCATGCGAAGGGAAGACCTCCCCGATCCCACGAACCTGCTTCGCCGGCACGGCCTTCAAGTCACCGCACAACGCTTGGCCGTGCTGGCTGCGGTGTCCCGCCAACCGCACCACACTGCGGACGAGCTCGTGGAATGCGTGCGGGCCGAGATCGGCGCCGTCTCGCGCCAGGGAGTATACGACGTGCTGGGCACACTCACCGAGAAGGGCCTCATCCGGCGCATCCAGCCGGCTCGCTCGGCGGCTCGCTACGAGGACCGGGTGGACGACAACCATCACCACCTGGTCTGCCGGGCCTGTGGCGCCACGGTCGATGTCGACTGTGCGGTGGGAGAGGTGCCGTGCCTGCAGGCGGCGGACGAGCACGGGTACACCGTCGACGAGGCCGAGGTCATCTACTGGGGCTATTGCCCGAGGTGCCAGGCTGCCGGCGCGGCGCCACCCGAAACACCAGATCGTCACATTAACGCCAAGAAAGGACCAACATGACCAACTTCGAGACCACGACCAGCCCTGGAGAGGCGGCTTCCGCACGCCAGTGCCCGGTGATGAGCTATCCCCAGGCCGCCACTGGTTCAACCTCGAACCAGCACTGGTGGCCGGAGCAGCTGAACCTGCGGCCGCTGGCCAAGAACTCGCCGCTGGGTGATCCCATGGGCGCCAAGTTCGACTACGCCGCCGAGTTCGCCACCCTCGACCTCGCGGCGGTGAAGGCTGACATCGTAAAGGTGATGACCACCTCGCAGGATTGGTGGCCGGCCGACTTCGGCCACTACGGGCCACTGATCATCCGCATGGCCTGGCACGACGCTGGCACCTACCGGATCCAGGACGGCCGCGGTGGTGCCGGCTCAGGAACCCAGCGCTTCGCCCCGCTCAACAGCTGGCCCGATAACGCCAACCTGGACAAGGCGCGCCGGCTGCTCTGGCCGGTCAAGCAGCGCTACGGACGGAAGATCTCCTGGGCCGACCTGCTGATCCTGGCCGGTAACTGCGCCCTCGAATCCATGGGCTTTGCGACCTTCGGCTTCGGAGGTGGGCGTGAGGACGTCTGGGAGCCAGAGGAGGACCTCTACTGGGGACCCGAGGACACCTGGCTCGGCGACGAGCGCTACAGCGGGGACCGGGAGCTCGCCGAGCCTTTCGGCGCGGTGCAGATGGGCTTGATCTACGTCAATCCAGAGGGTCCCAACGGCAACCCTGACCCGCTCGCCGCGGCCATCGACATCCGGGAGACCTTCGCCCGGATGGCCATGAACGACGAGGAGACCGTGGCGCTCATCGCCGGGGGGCACACCTTCGGCAAGACCCACGGGGCGGCCAACGCCGATCAGTACGTGGGCCGCGAGCCTGAGGGGGCCGCAATCGAGCAGCAGGGCCTGGGGTGGAAGAACACCTTCGGCACCGGCGCGGGCGACGACGCGATCACCAGCGGCTTGGAGCTGATCTGGACCACCGATCCGGTGAAGTGGGACGACGGCTTCTTCAAGAACCTGTTCGGCTACGAGTGGGAGCTGACCAAGAGCCCTGGCGGCGCCCACCAGTGGCGTCCCACCGATCGGGCAGCGGATGACACCGTGCCCGACGCGCACGACCCGGCCAGGCGGCACGCCCCGATGATGCTCACCACCGACCTCTCGCTCCGGTTCGACCCGATCTACGAGCCGATCTCGCGGCGCTTCCACGAGAACCAGGAAGAGTTCTCAGACGCCTTCGCCCGGGCCTGGTACAAGCTCACCCACCGAGACATGGGCCCCATCTCGCGCTATCTCGGGCCGGAGGTCCCTGGCGAGCAGATGATCTGGCAGGACCCGGTCCCCGCGCTCGACCACCCCGTGGTGGACGCTGACGACGTCGCCGCCCTGAAGGCCAGCATCCTTGCGTCAGGCCTGTCGGTTGCTCAACTGGTTGGGACCGCCTGGGCGTCGGCCTCGACCTTCCGCGACAGCGACAAGCGCGGCGGGGCCAACGGGGCCCGTATCCGGCTTGCCCCGCAGAAGGACTGGGAGGTCAACAATCCGCCCGAGCTGGCCATCGTGCTGGGCACCCTCGAGGGGATCCAGGGTGAGTTCAACTCTGCCCAGGCTGGTGGGAAAAAGGTGTCCCTGGCCGACCTGATCGTGCTCGGCGGGTGTGCCGGCATCGAGCAGGCCGCCGCCGAGGCCGGGCACTCAGTGCAGGTGCCGTTCTCGCCGGGACGCACCGACGCAGTGGCCACCCAGACCGACGTCGAGGCCTTCGCGCTATTGGAGCCGAGGGTCGACGGTTTCCGCAACCATTTCCCCGCCGACGACAAGCGCAGGCCGGAAGAGCTGTTGATCGACCGGTCGAGCCTGTTGGGCCTGACGGCTCCGGAGATGACCGTGCTGGTCGGCGGCCTGCGCGTCCTCGGTGCGAACACCAAGAACTCCGGACACGGCGTGTTCAGCGCCCGGCCCGGCACGCTGACCAACGACTTCTTCGTGAACCTGTTGGACATGGGCACACAGTGGGGAGTGTCCCAGGCCGAGGGGGTGTACGAGGGCCGCGACCGCGAAACCGGTCAATTGAACTGGACCGGTACTGCGGTGGACCTGGTGTTCGGCTCGAACTCCCAGCTCAGGGCCATCGCCGAGGTCTACGCCTGTGACGACGCTCAGCAAAAGTTCGTGGCTGACTTCGTGGCGGCCTGGGACAAGGTCATGAACCTCGACCGCTTCGACCTTCGCTGAGCAAAAGCTACGGCACCGGGGCGTTCGCCCCGGTGCCGTAGTTCGGCTGGTCTCCCTGGCTTAGGGGGCTCCCCGCCTTTAGCCCTCGCCGTCCACTACCAGCGGCGACCGTACCAGCCGCGTCTGCTTCCCTCGATACCGCGGATGAAGAACCCGATGATCCACAGGAAGAACAGAACCACAGCAATGATCCACAAGAAGTGGACTGCGACGCCCAGGCCGGCGAAAAGTATCACCAGCACGAAAAATGCCAAGACCAGTGCCATTGTACTCCTAGTTCACGAGGTCACACCTTGAATGTGATTTGGTACCCTGCACCTCCAGTTGCCCAAACACCCGGTGGGTCCGCGGGCGCCCACCGGTGGTGTTCACGGACCGGAGGCGAAGGCCTCGACGCGGCTCCCGACGGGGACGATCATCAGCCCGTCGCCTGTCCCCGGGGTCACGAGGTCGTCCGGTCGGCCGCCGAGGCGCTCGGTCGAGCGAAGTCTGTGGGCCGGGTGAAGTCTGTGGGCCGAGCCAGGGCGGTGGGCCGGGCGAGGCCGGCGGGTCTAGCGTGGAGTTCACCGCAGCGCGATCCTATGGAGTCGGGCTGCGCCCCTCGACCGCAACCGCAAAAGCGCAAAAGCAAGGGAGACAAGTCATGCAGCTGGGAATGGTGGGCCTGGGCAGGATGGGAGCAAACCTGGTCCGGCGCCTGATGGCGGCGGGCCACACCTGCGTCGTCTACGACTTGGACCCCAAGGTGGTGGAGGCCCTGGCCGCCGAGGGTGCTACCGGCGCGGACTCCCTGGCCGACTTTGCCGCCAAGCTGGAGGTGCCGCGGGCCGCCTGGGTGATGGTCCCCGCGGGGGCGATCACCGGGTCCACCGTGGCCTCGCTGGCCGAGCACTTCGATGCCGGCGACGCAATCATCGACGGCGGCAACTCCTACTACCGCGACGACATCGCCCGTGCGGCAACCCTGGCCGAGAGCGGCATCCACTACGTGGACGCGGGCACCAGCGGGGGGGTCTGGGGCTTGGAGCGCGGGTACTGCTTGATGATCGGCGGCGAGGCCGAAGTGGTGGAACGCTTGGGCCCGATCTTCGCTGCCATCGCCCCGGGGGTTGGCACAGCTCCGCGCACGCCCGGCCGCAGCGGGGACCCGAGCCCGGCCGAGCAGGGCTACCTGCACTGCGGCCCCAACGGCGCCGGGCACTTCGTCAAGATGGTCCACAACGGCATCGAGTACGGAATGATGGCGGCCTACGCCGAGGGACTGAACATCTTGCGCAACGCCAACGCGGGTGCGGTCGAGCGAAGCGCGGACGCGGAGACCGCCCCCATGGAGAACCCCGAGTTCTACCGCTACGAACTGGACCTCCCCGCGGTCGCCGAGGTCTGGCGCCGGGGGAGCGTGATCGCCTCCTGGCTGCTCGACCTGACCGCGGCGGCCATGGCCAGCTCCCCGGACCTGGCCCAGTTCTCCGGCCGGGTCTCCGACTCCGGCGAGGGCCGCTGGACAGCGATAGCGGCCATCGAGGAGGGCGTCCCCGCCCCGGTGCTCGCCAGCGCCCTGTACTCCCGCTTCGCCTCCCGGGACCTCGACCACTTCGCCAACCAGGTGCTGTCAGCCATGCGCTCGGAGTTCGGAGGCCACGCCGAGAAGCCGGCCTGAGCAGCCCGCAGTTTTGATTAATCTGCCCCCTTGCGCCTTCGCCTCGTGCCCACCCACGCCCCTTCGCCCCATCCCCGACGGTGATCCACAGCTCCCGTCCAGGGGAATGGACTAGCTTTCCGCACAATGAGTGTCCTGTCTGTCGCGGAGGTGAGGCGCCTCGCTGCGGTAGCGCGCATCCTCGTCCTGGCCGAGGCCAACCGCGCGGAGTTAGACGGCCTGGCCGAGCTGGCCGCAGTGGTCATGGATGCTCCCGTGGCGCTGGTGAACCTCGTCGGAGGGGAGCACCTGCATCTGGTCGGCCTGGTGGGCCTGGGTGAGCCGTGGCAGGCTTCGCGCCGAGCCCCGCTGGAAACGGGGATCAGCGCGGCAGTGACCCGGGCGGGCAATCCCGTCTACATCGGCAACGCCCGCGGCCCTGCGCCGGGCCATGATCAGCCCTTGAACCTGGACGGACTCGACCTGTTGGCCCTGGCGGGTGTGCCGCTTCGGGATCGCGACGGTTACGTGCTCGGGGCTCTGGTCGTCGCCGATTCACGGCCGCGGAGATGGGGCACCACCGAACGCAGGTCGCTGGAGGTGGTGGGAGCGGCGGTGATGACCGAGCTGGCCCTGCAGCGTGACGTCGACCGTCGTCAGCGCCTGCTGGACGCGCTCGATGCCGCTCCCGCAGCCATCGCGGTCACCCGCGGTGCCGATCAGGTGCTGGACTACTCCAATGCGGCCTTTTGCGCCACCTTCGCCAGCGGGTCGAGGCCGGGCGGGATTCCAGCGCAGCTGTCGGACCTTATCGCTCGAGCTTGGGTGTCGGGCGAGGCCGTTCATGCCCAGGCGGTGCGGCTGCGCGTCGGGGCTCCCCCGGTGGGCATCGCTGGCGGCAGCGAGCCAGAGGAGCGGTTTTTTGACGTCGCCTGTTCGCTCATCGGGCGGGTTCCGAGCCAGGGGTCAGCCCTGGAGAACGATCCGCGGGGGGTCCTGACCTTTGCGGTGGAGGTCACGGACGCGGTGCAGGCCCGGCGCGAACTCGAACGCTACGCCCGGCATCAGAGCTTCTTGGCCAGGGCCGCCGCCGTGCTGGGCTCGAACCTGGATCCAGCAGTAGAGCTCAGTCAGCTCGCCCAAGTGGTCGTTCCCGACCTGGCCGACCTGGCCACGGTCCACCTCCTGGCCCGCCCTGTGCCTCCGTT
Organism: Acidimicrobiales bacterium; assembly: GCA_050744225.1. Lineage (GTDB taxonomy): Bacteria > Actinomycetota > Acidimicrobiia > Acidimicrobiales > JAJPHD01 > JAVKSL01. The sequence continues at coordinate 18,123 of JBOGGT010000029.1, forward strand.
CAGACGCCCGCCGTTGCCGGTGGTGACCGACAGGGTGGCAGTGGCCGCAGTCGCTTCCCTCGCAGAGCTCCCCGAGGCTTCGACCGGCCTGGTCTGGAATGGCGACGGCGACCCGATCACCGAGGCCATTCGCCACGGCCGCCTGCTGCGCCAGCCCTACGACACCCCTGTGCCGCCATCCTGGTCGGTCGCCACGGGCTCGGCGGGCAGTATCCGGGCTGGGTTGCGCCATATCGTGTTGGCCCCGGTGGTGGTGGATGGCCTGGTGGTGGCGGTGGTATCCTTTGGCATGTGCGAGGGGCGGTCCGCATGGCGCGACGACGAGCTGTCGGTGCTGGCCGAGGTGGTCCGGTTGGCCGGCACCGGGTTGGGCCACGGCATGTCTTATCAGCAGGTGCGAGACTCTGCCCTGGTGCTCCAGCGCAGCCTCCTCGGCGAGATCCCCCAGGTCGAGGGTTTGGAGTTCTGTGCGCGCTATCGCCCTGCAGGACAAGACGAGGTAGGGGGGGACTGGTACGACGTTTTCTCGCTCGATCCCATGGCAGAGGCCGTGGAGGGCGGGGCTGTGGCGGGCGGGGCTGTGGCGGGTGGGGCTGTGGCCGGAGCGGAGGCCGTGGCGGGCGGGGCGGGCGGGGCGGGCGTTGGTGGATTGGCGTTGGTGGTGGGCGATGTGGTGGGCCACGACATGGGGGCAGCGGCGGCCATGGGCCAACTGCGCGCCAGCCTGCGGACCTTGGCCCTCGATCATCCGGCCAGTCCGGCCGACATCGTGAACCGGCTGGCAAGGGTCAACTCGCAGCTGGGTATCACCGAGTTTGCCACCCTGCTGCACGCGCAGCTCAAGCCAGTCGGGGATGGGTGCTGGAGTATGTCCTGGGCGGTAGCCGGGCACCTTCCACCCCTTATGCTCACCCACCAGGGAGCGAGGCTCCTCGAACAGGCCACCGGCTGCCCGCTGATGATCGCCACAACCGAGGGGCGTGCCAACGCACACATAGTGCTCGAACCCGGAGCCACGGTCCTGCTCTATACAGACGGCCTGGTCGAACGTCGCGGAGTCGATCTGGCCGACTGCCTTATGACCATGACCGGCCACGCGGCGGGCTTTTTCGACCGCCCGATCGAGGACCTTTGTGACGAGCTGATTCGCCACGCCCCCACCGACGACGATGCCGCCGTGTTGGTGGCAAGGATAGTGCCGGTACCGGGCCGGTCCGAGGCTTCCCCCCACCAAGCCGAGAGTGGTGCGGGGAGTCCTGCTCGCGAGTCCGGGGCCTTTGCGTGACTTCGAGCACCCAAGCTGGCGGCGCTGGGGTGTCAGCAGATGGGCGGCGTATTTGGGCCGGGCCTCCGAGGAGGCTCACCGTGGGCGCGTTCTTCCTCGGCCTCGTCCTGACCTGCGCGCTGGCGTCGGTGGTCAGCCTGGTCAACGGCGACAACGATCAAAGGCTGCTCAAGCTGCAAGTATCCCAGGCGGCCGCAGACCTCGCCGGGGACTTGCCGGCCATTCAGGCCAGGCTCGAGGCTGACTATCAGGTTGCGGTCGCCACCAAGGCCAACGCCAAGACATTCGAGAGCTTTGCCGCTGACCAGGTCGGCGCTGATGCGAGCTTTGCATCGGTGTCGCTGTGGCAGCTGGGCGGGGTTCCCCGGCGGTTGGCCTTCGTCGGGGTCCTTCCCGAGCTCGCTATGCTGCCTGGCGGCCCCTCCGCCGTCTTCGCACGGGTCCACCCGAGTCAGTCGCTGAGCATAATTTCCCTGTTGGATGCCCAGCAGCCGCGCCTGGGCTACGCGGAGATGCCACCTGCATCCGCCCCTGCGAACTTGGTCGTGTACGCGTCAGGGGTGCTTCCCAAGGGAAAGCGGTTGGTGGTTCCGAAGAGCTCGCCCTTTGCCGATCTCAACTTCGCCCTCTACCTGGGTAGCTCGGCGAGCGGGTCGAACCTGCTCGAGTCCTCTGAGGCTGCTATGCCGGTCACCGGGCGCCAGGCCTCGGCCGTCGTCCCCTTTGGCGATACGACCATCGAACTGGTCGGCAGCCCGGTGCACACGCTTGGCGGCTACCTGGCCGAGAACCTGACCTGGATGGTGACCCTCGCCGGAGTGGCCATCTCCCTGGCGGTTGCGTTCTCTGCAGAGCGCCTGGTCAGGAGTAGGATGCGGGCCGAGGTGCTGGCGGCGGAGAACCGCAGGCTCTACGCCGAGCAGCGGGAGGTCGCCGAGACCTTGCAGCAATCGCTCCTGCCCACCCAGCTCCCGGTCTTCGACGGCGTCGACATCGCCGTGCGCTATGTCCCCGGCGTCAGCGGACTCGAGATCGGCGGGGACTGGTACGACCTCATCTCCGTCGACCAGGACCACTTTGTGTTCGTGGTCGGGGACGTTTCGGGTCGGGGCCTCGCGGCGGCAACCACGATGGCCTCGTTGCGATACTCCATCCGGGCCTACGTTGCAGAAGGTCACCCGCCCGAGACTGTGCTCGACAAGCTGGGTGAGCTGCTGAGCGTCGCGCGCGACGGGCAGTTTGCCACTGTGCTGTGCGGGAGGGTGGACGTTGCCCGGCGTTGCATCACGCTGGCCAACGCGGGTCACCTTCCAGCGCTGATGATCACCGACGAGGGTGCCTCATTCATCGAGCGGCCGGCAGGTCCTCCAGTCGGTGCTCCTGGGTGCGCGCTTCGGGAGTCATCCGAGGTGGGCGTGCCGCCTGGTGCCACCGTCTTGGCGGTCACCGACGGGCTGGTGGAGCGGAGGGGCGAGAGCATCGAGGAGGGCCTGCAGCGCCTCCGCCTCGCCGCGGCGGTCCGGGACTCCTCGTTGGAGGCTAACCTGGATCGGGTGCTCGAAGCGTTGGTTCCAGGTGGCTCACCCGACGACATTGCTGTCTTGGGGATCAGATGGCAGCGCTAGGCGCCCCGGGCTCCTCCCCCGCCGTGGCCCCGAACACTGCTTCGGTCACCGATGTCGGTGACGGGACGGTCAAGATCCTCGGGGAGTTGGATGTGGTCGGAGCACGCCGTATCCAGGCAGAGTTCGACGCCATCGTGAATCGCATTGGTGAGGGGGTGGTCTTCGACCTCGGGGGCCTCGAATTCATGGACAGCTCCGGTATTGCCCTCCTGCTCGGCGCGGTGAGCAGGGTTGGCCCGGTTGGGGTCCGGCACCCCAGCGCAGTCATTGCGCGGGTTATCCAGCTGACTGGGCTCTCAGACCTCCTAGTGATCGAGCCTGGCTAGCGTGGTGAGGATACAGAGGGGCTTTCCCAGCACACCAGGGTCTTTGCGCGAAGCCCGCAACTTTGTCGTCCACGCAATCGCCGGCACCTCCCCGGAGTTGCTCGAGACGGTGGGGCTGATGGTGTCCGAGCTGGCCACCAACGCTCAGCTCCACGCGGCCACGGGCTTCGAGGTGAGCGCGGAGTTCGACCAGCTCGAGGGTCGCCTGAAGGTGGAGGTGACCGACACCGGAGCCGGTGAGCCGACCGTGAAGCGACCTGAGCCAAGCGACCCCCACGGCCGCGGCCTGCAGATCGTGGCGGTGCTCTCCGACCGTTGGGGTATCGAGTGGCCATCGGATCGGCCGGGAAAGACCGTCTGGTTCGAGGTCTTGGTGCCTCCGTCAGAGCCCGGCGATGCCGCAGCGCAGAGGCGGTCGGCCGCACGAGCCGCCCGGGCCGGCGATGTTCCTCCTGCGGGTCCCACCGTGCATGAGTCGCCGAGTGTCGACCTCTTGGCCAGCTCCGACCCCGACTCTCCCACGCCCTCAGCTATGGCTGTCCTCCGGTTCGCCAAGTCGAGGCTCTGTACATCCCAGGGGTCGCACGGCCGCCTTGCCGACGTTTCCTGAGCGGCGTGGAGTGTCGGCTCCTTAACCCTCGCTCTTGATGTGCGGGGTCGCCCCGCCTGGCCCGCCTGGCCCGCCTGGCCCGCCTGGCCCGCCTGGCCCGCCTGGCCCGCCTGGCCCGCCTGGCTCGGGGGGTCCGCCTGGCTCGGGGGGTCCGAAGAGATCCGGCGATATGCGGCGGGCACCTCCGTCGGCCACCGCCTGGCGCAGGGCCGCGGCGAACACGCCCGGACCCCAGTGCCGGACCCCCAACTGGGTGGCCAGCTCGTCCTGGGTCATCGAGCCGTGGTGCGCCAGAGCCTGCTCGATGGCCACGATCTGGGCGTCCAGGGCCTCCTCTGGAAGAGGGGGAGCGGAGGTGATCGCTGGCGGGGTGCCCAGCCTTCCGGGTCCGGGCCGGTAGCGGCGGGCGCCGATCTCCCGGCTCTGGCGCCGCTCCAAGCGGCGACGGATCCTTGTGTCGCGAATGGCGTGCTCGCGCTCAGACGCCATGGCCGACGCCTCGGCCATCACGCCCTCGCCGGCATCGTCCCCGTCAGTTCCCGCTGCGCCTTCATCTGCCGTACCCGGATCTGTCGCGCTGGCCTCCGCAGTCAGGGGTTGGGCGATGTCCTCCAGCTGGGCGCCCTCGGCCTTGACTCCGAAGAAGAGCTCGGCGACCCCGCCGAGCGCCATCAACGCGGCACCGATGAGGAAGGCTACAGCTACCAGATCGTGGCTCTTGGTGGCGATCAGGGGGCCGAAGAGCAGCGGCCCGGCGATCCCCCCGACCGCGGTGCCGATGGCGTAGAAGAAGGCGATCGCCAGGGCACGCGTCTCCATGGGGAAGATCTCCGAGGCGGTCAGGTACGCCGCGCTGGCTCCCGCCGAGGCCAGGAAGAAGGTGGCCACCACAACCACGATGAAACTCGCCGGCCCGAGTAGGCCCGGCTGGACGAAAAGCCCCGCGAGCAACACCCCGAGAACCGCCGAGCCGATGTAGGTACCGGCGATCATAGGCTTGCGGCCCACGGTGTCGAAGAGCCGGCCGAGCAGCACGGGTCCCGCAAAGTTGCCAGCGGCGTAGATGATCAGGAAGACAGGGACAATGCCCGCAGCCACCCCGTAGAAGGTGGTCATCAGCGTCCCCAGGTCGAAGGTGATCCCGTTGTAGATGAAGGCCTGGCCGACGAACAGGGCCAGACACAGGAGCGACCGCTTGGGGTAGGTCCGCACCGCCGAACGGGCAATCTCCCGGAAGCTGATTGACCGGCGCTGGTGCACCGTGAGGGTCCTGGTGGCCGCGGGCAACTCGGCGCCGGTCTCGGCCACGGTCTGCTCCTCGATTGAGGCGACCAGTGCCTCTGCCTCCTCCTCCCTCCCGTGGATGAACAGCCACCGGGGGCTCTCGGGCACGCCCCGGCGCACCAGCAGGGCGACGCTGGCGAGCACGATCCCGATGGCAAAGGTCAGGCGCCACCCGATGTCGGCAGGGAAGATCGCCTCGTCGAGGAACAGTATGGACAGGGCGGAGCCAAGGATCGAGCCCAGCCAGTACGTACCGTTGACCACCAGGTCCACCCGCCCCCGCGCCCGGGCGGGTATGAGCTCGTCGATGGCCGAGTTGATCGCGGCGTACTCTCCGCCTATCCCGGTCCCGGTGACGAATCGGAAGAGAAAGAAGAACCACGGTGCAAACGAAACGGCGGTCACTGCAGTCGCCACCATGTAAAGCGCCAGCGTGATCATGAAAAGCTTCTTGCGTCCCAGGCGGTCGGTGAGCTCGCCGAATCCCAGGGCGCCGAGGCACGCCCCGGCCACGTACAGCGCAGCGGCGATGCCCACGCCGGAGGTGGTGAGGGCGAGTCCACTATTGTGCTGGGTTAGGCGTGAGGCGATGGATCCGACGATGGTCACTTCCAGGCCATCCAGCACCCACGCCGCGCCCAACCCCACAATGATGCGCCAGTGGAACCGGGTCCACGGTAGGCGGTCGAGTCGTGAGGGGATCTGGGTGCGGATGACCCCGAGCTGCGCCCCTGCCTGAGCAGAGGCGCTGGCTGATGCTGCAGTCATGGTTGAACTCCCTCTGAACCGAACCCCTGCCCCATCGGTAGGGTGCCTCGGTGGCCCGGGCTAGCGTCGGCCGGGTGTTGGCCTGCAGGCTGCTCGGGCACCGTTTCCGCTTTCGAGCCGAGGGAGCCGTCATGCACTGGGTGTGCCAGCGCGGCTGCGGTGCCGTCAGCAAGGCCACCGGATCGAAGGGCCGGGCGAAGGCCAAGACCAGGGCTGCTCGGGTGGCAGCCAAGGTGGCCAACCAGCGATCCGACTTCCACCACAAGTTAGCTCGGGGCCTGGTGGGGGCCTATGACCGCATAGGTGTCGAGGACCTCAAGGTCAAGAACCTCTCCTCCAGGGGCACGGGCCGGTACAAGGCCGGGCTCAACCGCTCGATTGCCGATGCCGGGTGGCGCCAGTTTCGAGCGGTGCTGGCCTGGCAGGCAACAAAGGCAGGAAAGACGATTGTGGTGCTCCGGCCCTGCCCGGGACACCACCCAGCGGTGTAGTTCTTGCGGGACGAAAGCCAAGGCCCCGCATCGAGCTCTCGGACCGGATGTATAGGTGTCGGGTATGTGGGCTGGTTCTGTGCAGAGACCGCAACTCTGCCCTTAACTTGAACCGGGACCGGAGGTCTGGGGCTGAACCGTTCGGATATGTCCCGGTGGGCGACGACGGCAATAAGACCAAGGTGCCCGTGGGTGCTGAGGCGCCCTGAGCCCCAGAATCCCATCGCCTTCAAGGCGTGGGAGCAGTCAAACGGTAGTGTTTACTCCCCGACGTCGTGGGTAGGACAGGTTTACAAAGCCTGATGCCTAATTGGGAGGTACACATGGAAGCAAAACACGCGACCGAACCGTCTGCTGAGCAGATCGACCCCCGTGGTGACATGCTCAAGACCGATGACAGTGGCGATGTAGTGGACCCAGGGGTCCCCATTCCCCCGTACGAGGGACGCACGACCGGCACCCACGAGCAGTCAGAAGAGGAGAGTGGATGAGAGAGTACGAGGTCACGGAAGAGAGGAACGAGTTCTGAGAGGCCGAGTTGTGACGCCCCGGACGTGACCAAGGTCATCCCGTAGGGTTACAAACTTCACAACTCGGGCATTGAGATCCCGGCATCAGGGCCATAATTCGGCCCTGATGCCGGGATTTTGGCTGAGGGCCAAGGGGCCGAGCCCGGCTCCGCGCTCGGGACCGGCAGCGCAGCAACCGAACTCGGCAACCAGGACATCCCGGTCGCGGCCAGTGCGGTGCGGGTCCTAGGGGGTGGACCGTCCAGGCACTGGCCGCATCCGGGAGGGTTGATCCCCTTGCCGTCGGCGGTGGCCTCTGTTGATATCGGCGCTCGGGGAACCTTGTTTCCAGCTTCGCCGGGCTTCAAACCTGTGCGTTCAAAGCAATTGGGTGGTGGTGAACCGGGCAGAGTAGACTGCTGGCCACCAGAGGGTGCTATGCTTTGGCAGGTTCCCGGACGGCTTGCCGTTGTGGGACCATTTTCAGGCGTCCGTGTGCGCCCTGGTTCCGGTTCCACCGGACGGGGGACCCCACGGCAGCAAGGTTGAGCGCTCCGCTCGGTCCGTCCGGGCGGAGCGTCTGCGTGAGCCGCGCAGGCTGATTTGCAGGCAAGATAGTTATTGACCACCTGGTATTGAAACCCGTCACGGAGAAGGACAAGCAATGGCAACCAAGGCGATCGTCGGGGAGAAGGTCGGCATGACCCAGGTCTGGGACGACCAGAACCGGGCCATCGCGGTGACCGTCGTGAAGGTAGCCCCGCTCCGGGTCGTCCAGGTGAAGACCCCCGAGCGCGACGGTTACTCCGCTCTCCAGGTGACCTACGGCTTCCGCCGGCCAGGTTCGCTGAACCGGCCCGAGCAGGGCCATATGGGCGCCGTCGAGCCGGGTCGGCGACTGGTGGAGCTGCGCCTCGACGACATCAGCGACTACGCAGTCGGCCAGGAGCTGAGTGTCGAGCTGCTGGGCGTCGGCGAGCGGGTCGACGTGACCGCGACGAGCAAGGGCAAGGGCTTTGCCGGCCCGATGAAACGCCACAACTTCAAGGGCGAGGGAGCCTCTCACGGCAACCACAAGAAGCACCGCGCTCCGGGGGCGATCGGCGCCTGCGCCACCCCCGCGCGGGTCTTCAAGGGGACCAGGATGGCCGGGCAGATGGGCTCGGAACGGGTGACCACCCTCAACTTGGAGGTCATCCAGGCCGATGTCGATCGCGAGCTGCTGCTGCTCCGGGGCGCGGTACCCGGCCCTCGGGGCGGCCTGGTGGTCATCCGCAACGCGATCAAGGCTCGCCCTGCATCCCAGGCCTCCGCATGATCACCGCGCCGCTGCACGCCAGCTCGGGAGGTCGCCTCGGAGAGGTCTGCCTCGATGAGGCCTACTTCGGTGTGCCGGCGAACCTTCCCCTGATGCACCAGGTGGTAACTGCCCAGCTGGCGGCGGCCCGCTCTGGCACCCAGTCCACCCTGACCCGCTCCGAGGTCCGCGGCGGCGGGGCCAAGCCCTACCGCCAGAAGGGCACCGGCAACGCCCGACAGGGTTCGACGCGGGCTCCTCATTGGGTGGGTGGCGGGATAGCGCTCGGCCCCAAGCCGAGGAACTACCGCCAGCGCACCCCGAAGAAGATGATCGCGCAGGCCCTTCGCTGTGCCCTGTCCGACCGGGCGTCCGAGGGTCGGGTGGCAGTGGTCGAGCGATGGGAGTACGAGGTCCCCAGGACCAAGGCCGCCGCCGCCACGCTGGCGGGTATCGGGGCGGTCGGTCGGGTTGTGGTGGTCACCGATCCGGCCGACGTGGTGGCGGCCCGGTCCTTTGCCAACCTGCCCCAGGTTCAACTTTTGGAGGTCGGGGAGCTGAACGCGTATGACATCCTGCGCTCGGACTGGGTGGTTTTCACCCTGTCGGGCATCCCCGGTGGCGCCGAGCCGGTCGGTGGCGCCCAGCCAGTCGGTGAGCCAGCGGCGGCCACGCCCGAGGAGGAAGGCGCCTGATGGATCACCGCTCGATCATCCTCAAGCCGGTGGTTTCCGAGGCCTCCTACGGCCGGTTGGATGACAACGTCTATACCTTCGTGGTTCACCCCGAGGCGAACAAGATCCAGATCCGCCAAGCGGTCGAGTCCATCTTCGGGGTCAGGGTGCTCAAGGTGAACACCCTCAACCGGAAGGGCAAGCGCAAGCGGAACCGGCGCACCGGCGCCTACGGCGTCCGGCCCGATACCAAGCGAGCCATGGTCACACTGGCGCCGGACGACAAGATCGATCTGTTCGGGGGATGAAGTGACTCTGCGCAAACGCAAGCCCACCAGCGCCGGACGGCGATTTCAGTCGGTCTCGGACTTTGCCGAAATTACCCGGTCGACCCCGGAGAAGTCCCTCCTCGCGCCCAAGCCGAGTACCGGGGGTCGCAACAGCTACGGTCGCAAGACCGCACGACACCGAGGTGGCGGACACAAGCAGCAGTACCGGGTCATAGACTTCCGCCGGGACAAGGACGGGGTGCCGGCCAAGGTGGCCCACATCGAGTACGACCCCAACCGCAACGCCCGCATCGCGCTGCTCCACTACGTCGACGGCGAGAAGCGCTACATCCTCGCCCCGGCCAAGGTGCACGTCGGCGACATCCTGGCCTCCGGGAGGGGAGCAGACATCCGCCCGGGCAACGCCCTGCCCATGCGCTACATCCCGGTCGGATCCACCATCCACAACGTGGAGCTTCGCCCCGGCGGGGGCGGGAAGATGGCTCGCGGCGCCGGGACCAGCATTCAGCTGGTCGCCAAAGAGGGCGACTACGCAACCCTGCGCCTCCCTTCCACCGAGATGCGCCGGGTTCCCATCGACTGCCGGGCAACCCTGGGGGAGGTGGGCAATGCTGAGGCAGAGCTGCGCTCCATCGGCAAGGCCGGCCGCAGCCGCCACCTCGGCGTGCGCCCCCAGACCCGCGGAGTGGCGATGAACCCCGTCGACCACCCCTTGGGTGGTGGCGAGGGCAAGAGCTCGGGTGGCCGTCACCCCGTCTCGCCCTGGGGCAAGCCGGAGGGCCGCACCCGGAAGCGCTCCAAGGACTCAGACAAGCTCATCGTTCGCCGCCGCCGCACCCGCGGCGCCCGCCGCTAGTGCCCGGTACCCGCCGGGCCACTGCCCAAATAACTTCGGTCCAGGCAACTTCGGTCTAGGAGACACATGCCCCGCAGCCTCAAGAAGGGAGCCTTCGTCGATGATCACCTGTTGCACAAGGTCGACGACCTCAATGCCCGCAACGAGAAGCGGGTCATCAAGACCTGGTCCCGGCGATCGACGGTGATCCCGGACATGGTCGGCCACACCATCGCGGTCCACGACGGGCACAAGCACGTCCCGGTCTACCTCACCGAGTCCATGGTGGGGCACAAGCTGGGCGAGTTCGCTCCCACCAGGACCTTCCGGTGGCACGCCGGCCAGGAACGCGCGGGTAGGAGATAATGACCGCCGCCAAGACCAACGAGCGCCCGGGCACCCGGGCGGTCCTGCGCAACTGCCACATGTCCGCCTACAAGGCCCGCGAGGTCCTGGACCTGGTCCGGGGCAAGCCGGTCGCGGAGGCGGGTGCGATCCTGCGCTTCTGCGAGCGTGACGCCGCGATGGTGGTCGCCAAGCTGCTCGCCTCGGCGGTGGCCAACGCCGAGAACAACGATGGCCTCAGCCCAGACGACCTCTACGTGTCTGCCTGTTATTCCGATGAGTCCACCACGATCAAGCGCTGGCGCCCCCGCGCCAGGGGCCGGGCAACCCGCATCCGCAAGCGCACCTGCCACATCACGATCATCGTGAGCCGCATGGCAGACGAGGAGCTGAGGCGCCAGCGCAACCGCGCCCGTAGCGAGGCCGGTGCACGGCGTGCTCGGCGGGTCGAAGGGGCACGCAGAGCCCAGGGGGCGGGACACCGCAAGCCCCGGAGCCAGCCGGCGCCCACAACCGGAGAGGTCGCCTGAGCATGGGCCAGAAGGTCAACCCGTACGGATTCAGGCTGGGTATCACCACCGACTGGAAGTCGCGCTGGTTCGACGACCGGACCTACCAGGACTCGGTCATCGAGGACTACAGGATCCGGTCGTACCTGACTGCCCAGCTGGAGACGGCTGCGGTGAGCAGGATCGAGATCGAGCGCACCAGGGACAGGCTGCGAGTGGATATCCACACCGCCCGCCCCGGGATCGTCATCGGCCGGCGGGGGACCGAGGCAGACCGGCTGCGCACCGACCTGGCCCGCATCACCCACAACCCGAAGATCCAGCTGAACATCCAGGAGATTAAGCAGCCCGAGCTCGACGCCGCGCTGATCGCCCAGGGGATCGCGGACCAGCTGGCGCGCCGGATCAGCTTCCGCCGAGCGATGAAGCGCGCCCTCCAGACGGTCGCCAAGGCCGAGGGCAAGGGGATCAAGGTCCAGTGCTCCGGCCGGCTGGGAGGCTCGGAGATGGCCCGCAAGGAGCAGTACCGCGAGGGCAGGGTCCCCCTGCACACCCTGCGGGCCGACATCGACTACGGCTTCCGCGAGGCCAAGACCACCTTTGGCCGCATCGGAGTCAAGGTGTGGATCTACAAGGGTGACATCCTGCCCTACAAGGTGTCCACCGAGGACAAGACCAGCCGTGAGGCGGCAATGGCGGTCGGGGACACATCAGGACAGGCCCGCCCCCGCCGGGTGATCACCGCCGGTGGCGGGCGCCGGCGGCCCGAGATGGGTGAGCCGGGCGCGCTACAGGCCGACGATTCTGACTCCGGCCAGTCCCTTCAAAGTAATGCTGGACCCCTGATCCCCCCATCTGTGCCCACTGACGCCAGCGACGCCAGCGACGCTACGGACGCACCGGCTGTCCCGGCCCCCAGCCCGGAGGCCGACGCACTGGAGCGCCTCCTCGCAGAGGAGGAGGAGATCGAGCGGCGCACCACCCAGGACGACCACCACGAGGCGCCGCACTTCCGGCGGGAGGCCGACTGATGACGCCCACCATCTGGAGGCAGCCCAGAGATCGTCGGCGGGAGGCCGACTGATGCTCATGCCCCGCAAGGTTGCTCACCGCAAGCAGCAGCGTGGACGCCTCAGCGGCATGTCGCGCTCCGGCACCACGGTCTGCTTCGGCGACTTCGGCATCCAGGCGACAGAGCCGGGGTGGATCACCGCCCGCCAGATCGAGGCCGCCCGTATCGCCATGACCCGCCACGTCAAGCGTGGTGGCAAGGTCTGGATCCGGGTCTTCCCGGACAAGCCGGTCACCCACAAGCCGGCCGAGACCCGCATGGGTTCGGGCAAGGGCAACCCCGAGCTGTGGGTGGCGGTGGTCCGGCCCGGGCGGATCATGTTCGAGCTGGCCGGGGTGAACGAGGAGCTTGCCCGGGCCGCACTGGAACGGGCCATCCAGAAGCTGCCGATCCAGGCGCGCTTCGTGAGCCGTGCCAGCCAGGAGGCCGCAGGTATGGAGATCTGATGGCTGACTACGTTGCCACCAGCCAGGCCGAGCTCGGCACCCTGGACGACGAGGAGCTGGCCATCCGGGTGGCCAATACCCGACAGGAACTGTTCAACTTGCGCTTCCAGGCCGCCACCGGGCAGCTCACAAACACCTCGCGCCTGGGCCAGCTGCGCCGGGAGGTCGCGCAGCTGCTGACGAACCAGCGCCAGCGCGAGATCGCCGTCGCCGAGGCCTATTACTTGTCCCAGATCCAGGAAGGGAGTGGCGCATGACCGAAGTCAATACCGGAGGCGAATCCGCCGGGGTGCAGGCTTCGCCCCGCCCGAACCGGCGCAAGTCGCGCGAGGGCATCGTCAGCTCCACCTCCATGGACAAGACCGCGGTGGTGAAGGTAGTGGAGCGGGTCCGCCACAGCCGTTACTCCAAGACAGTGCAGCGCACCAAGAGCCTCTACGCCCACGACGAGGACAACGACACCAGGGTGGGCGACCGGGTGCGCGTGGCGGAGACCCGCCCGTTGTCCAAGCTCAAGCGGTGGCGCATAGTCGAGGTAGTGGAGCGGGCGAGATGATCCAGCAAGAGACCCGCCTTCGGGTGGCAGACAACTCTGGTGCGAAGGAGGTGCTGTGCATCAAGGTGCTCGGTGGCTCCAAGCGCCGGTACGCCAGCATCGGCGACATCTTCGTCGCCACGGTCAAAGACGCCATCCCCGGTGCCGCGGTCAAGCGCGGCGACGTGGTCAAGTGCGTGGTGGTGCGCACCAAGAAGGAGCGTCGTCGGCCTGACGGGAGCTACATCCGCTTTGACGAGAACGCGGCGGTGCTGATCAACGATGCCTTCCAGCCACGGGGGACCCGCATCTTCGGCCCGGTGGGGCGCGAGCTGCGGGACAAGCGCTTCATGCGCATCGTCTCGCTTGCCCCGGAGGTCCTCTAGCCATGAGGATCCGCAAAGGGGACAAGGTGGTGGTGCTGTCCGGCAAGGACAAGGGTCGTGAGGGCGTGGTCATGAGGGCCATGCCGGCTGAGCGCAAGGTCGTGGTCGAGGGGGTCAACGTCGCTCGCCGGCACACGCGGCCCACCCGCGGGACCATGCAGGGCGGCATCATCGACAAGGACATGCCGATGCCGGTGTCCAAGGTTGCGATCGTGTGCCCGACCGATGGGGCCACTCGCATCGGGATGCGCATTGACGACGAGGGCAACAAGACCCGTATCTGCCGCAAGTGCGGAGCGGCGCTGTGAGCCCGGCGGCCCAAGGTGGCCCCGGCGCCAAGAGCGCTCCTGGCAAGGGGGGCTCGGGCAAGGCCGGCGCAGTCAAGGGGGGCTCGGGCAAGGCCGGCGCAGGCAAGGGCGGCGGGGGGGCTCAGGCCGGCAGGTCGGGCGCAGGCTCCGGCCAGGGGGCGGCGGGATCCCGCGCCGCTCGCCAGGCGGCAGAGGCGGTCAAGGGATCCGCGGCCATCTCGGCCGGTTCGGCGCCGGAGCCACCCCGGCTGAAGGTGCGCTACAACACCGAAGTCCGCGCCGCGCTGGGCGCATCGCTCGGGCTGCCCAACGTGATGCAGGTCCCGCGCTTTGAGAAGATCGTCCTCAACATGGGGGTCGGCAGAGCCACCCAGCAGCAGTCCCTGCTCGAAGGGGCGGTGCGAGACCTGCGCACCATCACCGGGCAGAAGCCGCAGGTGACCAGGGCCCGCAAGTCCGTGGCTGCGTTCAAGCTGCGGGAGGGCAACGCCATCGGCGCCAAGGTGACCCTGCGGGGAGACCGCATGTGGGAGTTCTTCGACCGTCTGGTGAGCCTGGCGATCCCCCGGATGCGGGACTTCCGCGGGTTGCCGGCGAACTCGTTCGACGGGGCCGGGAACTACACCTTCGGCGTCACCGAGCAGCTTATCTTCCCCGAAGTCTCCTACGACCAGGTCGACGTGACCAGGGGCATGCATATCACGATTGTCACAACAGCCAAGTCCGATGCCGAGGGCCGGGCACTGCTCGCCGCCTTTGGCTTTCCATTCCGACGCGAGGTGCAAAGCTAAGTGGCCAAGAAGGCGCTCATCGAGAAGCAGCAGCGCAAGCCCAAGTTCAAGGTGCGGGCCTACACCCGCTGTCGGCGTTGTGGCCGGCCGCACGCGGTGTACCGCCAGTTCGGGCTGTGTCGCATCTGCCTCCGGATGATGGTGCACGCGGGAGAGATTCCCGGCGTGACCAAGGCGAGCTGGTGATGCGCCGATGACCATGACCGACCCGGTGGCGGACATGCTCACCCGGATCCGCAACGCCAACGTGGCCATGAAGGACACGGTCAAGATGCCCGGGTCCAAGCTCAAGGAGAGCCTGGCTGCAGTCCTGGTCCGCGAGGGCTACATCTCGGCCTACCGCTCTACCATCGAGTCCGGCAAGCCGGGAAAGGTGCTGGAGATCGACCTCAAGTACACGCCGGCACGCGCCCGCACCATCTCGGGGCTCAAGCGGGTCTCCAAGCCTGGGCTGCGGGTCTACGCTCAGGTGGACCACCTGCCGAGGGTGCTCGGCGGGCTCGGGGTCGCGGTGCTGTCTACCAGCCAGGGCCTGATGACCGACAGAGAGGCACGAAAGCGCCGGATGGGTGGTGAGGTCCTGTGCTACATCTGGTGAACCAATCTCGGGGGGCGGCGCCCCCCGAGTCCCTCCGAACCTCGGAACGAGGAGTTGGCGATGTCTAGGATCGGACGTGCACCCATCCCGGTGCCCGACGCAGTCGCAGTGACCCTGGCAGAGCGCGGGGTCACGGTCTCCGGTCCCCGGGGTCAGCTGTCACGCCAGCTCCCCGGGGAGATCACCGTGCGACGCGAGGGGGCCAACCTGGTGGTGGAGCGTCCCGACGACCAGCGCCACAACCGGGCGCTGCACGGTCTGACCCGCTCGCTGGTGGCGAATATGGTCACGGGGGTGACCACCGGATTCGTCAAGGAGCTGGAGATCGTCGGGGTCGGCTACCGGGCTCTGGCCAAGGGGCCGGCCGAGTTGGAGTTGGCGCTCGGCTACAGCCATCCGGTCCCGGTCCGTGCCCCGGACGGGATCTCCTTCGAGGTGCCCGTACCCACGCGGATCAGGGTCGCGGGAATCGACAAGGAACTGGTTGGCCAGGTTGCCGCCGACATCCGCAAGCTGCGCAAGCCCGAGCCCTACAAGGGCAAGGGCGTGCGCTACGCAGGCGAGCGCGTTGTCCGCAAGGCTGGAAAGGCCGCCAAGTGAGCCCGGCATCAGGCCCCCGCTCCAAGGCCGCTCAGGGGCGGGCTCAGGGGAGGGCTCAGGTCAACCGAGCCCATTCCAAGGTGACCCATGCCAAGGCCACCGACCGTACGGTGACCCTGCGCAAGAGGCGCCAGGCTCGGGTGCGAAAGAAGGTCGTCGGCACCACCGAGCGCCCCCGCTTGGCGGTCTTTCGCTCCAACCGGCACATGGTCGCCCAGGTCATCGATGACAGCGTGGGGCGCACCATCGCCGCCGCCTCCACCAACGAGGGCCCGCTGCGCAGTGCCGGAACGGGTAACGTGGCGGCAGCCGCCGCGGTTGGCCGAGCCGTGGGGGAACGAGCCATTGCCGCAGGAGTTACCAAGGTCACCTTCGACAGGGGTGGTTTCCGCTACCACGGCAGGGTGGCCGCAGTCGCCGATGCCGCACGTGAGTCCGGATTGGAGCTTTAGGTGCCCGACAGCCAGTACGAAGAGCGGACCATCAAGGTCAACCGAGTGGCCAAGGTGGTCAAGGGTGGCAGGCGCTTCTCCTTTACCGCCCTGATGGTCATCGGTGACGGCAACGGCAAGGTCGGCCTCGGCTATGGGAAGGCCAAGGAGGCAGGGCTGGCGGTCCAGAAGGGGATCGACGAGGCCCGCAAGAACCTCTTTGACGTGCCCCGAGCAGGGACCACCATCGTGCACCCGGTTATCGGCGAGAGCGGGGCCGGCAGGGTCATGCTCAAGCCGGCCGCGCCGGGCACCGGCGTCATCGCCGGCGGCGCCGCCCGGGCGGTCCTGGAGATGGCTGGCATCCACGACGTGCTGGCCAAGTCCCTCGGCTCGTCCAACGGCATCAACGTCGCACACGCAACCATCGCCGGGCTCAAGGCGCTCAAGCGGCCCGACGAGGTAGCCGCCGCACGGGGCAAGTCCCCCGAGGAGGTCACCCCCGCTGGCGTCTTGCGCGCCTACCGGGAGTCCGAGCGCGGAGCCCACTTACCGACAGAGGTGGCCTGATGTCCCAACGGCGTTACGCCGGAAGACAAGCTCGGCCCGACAGAGGTGGCCTGATGCTCAGCCCCCGAGAGCCGGCGGAGACCGACATCGTGGTCAGCCAGATCCGCTCCGCCATCGGCACCAAGCCCAAGCACCGCGCCACCCTGCGCGCCCTGGGGCTCGGCCGGATCGGCAAGTCCCGCCGGCTGCCCGACCGCCCAGAGATCCGGGGCATGATTGCCCGTGTCCCGCACCTGGTAGAGGTCAGCCCAGCAAAGGAGGTCACAGAATGAAGGTCCATGACCTGGCGCCCGCTCCCGGATCCCACCGGCCGCGCAGGCGGGTGGGCCGTGGCACCGGCGGCAAGGGCGGCAAGACCGCCGGGCGAGGGACCAAGGGCCAGAAGGCGCGGGGCTACGTCAAGCCCGGCTTCGAGGGCGGCCAGCTCCCGCTGACCCAGCGGATTCCCAAGCTCAAGGGCTTCAAGAACCCGTTCCGGGTGGAGTACCACCCGGTGAACCTGGACACTCTGGAGGGTTTTGCCAGCGGTAGCTCCAGCGATGTGATCTCGCCCGAGACCCTGCGCGAGGCCGGGCTGGTGCATAAGGCCGGACTTGTAAAGGTGCTCGGCCGGGGCGAGCTGAGCCGGGCGCTCCGGGTCTCGGCCCACGCCTTCTCCGCATCGGCCGAAGCCGCCATCGTCGCCGCAGGGGGTACTGTGAAGGTGATACCGCCACCGTTTGGCAACGGCCGACCCCCCGCGAAGGGCAACGCCCTCACTAACCGCTGACCGGCACAGCTCTGCCAGCTCGCGGCGCCCCCAGACCAGGAGCAGCCACTCTTGCCCAACGTCATCAACATGTTCAGGGTCCGAGACCTGCGCAACAAGGTCCTGTTCACCTTGCTGGTCATAGCTATCTACCAGTTCGGGGCGAATGTCTCGGTGCCCGGGGTGAGCCTCTCGGCTGTGGCCTCGCTGGAGGCACAGGCCAAGCAGGGTGGCATTCTCGGCTTCTTGAACCTGTTCACCGGAGGGGGCCTGACCAGGGTCGCGGTCTTCGGGTTGGGCATCATGCCGTACATCACCAGCTCGATCATCATCCAGCTGCTGGTCACCGTGATCCCCAAGCTGGAGGAGTGGCAGGACCAGGGCGCGGTGGGTCAGCGCAAGCTGACCCAGACCACCCGGTACCTGACGGTCGCGCTGGCAGTGCTGCAGTCCACCGGGCTCACCTTTGCCTTCCACAACGGGAGCCTGTTCGGTGGGGCGACCGGAAGCAACCTGATCCCTGACTTTACCGTTCCCCGGATCATGTTCATCGTGCTCACCCTCACCGCAGGGACGGCGTTCGTCATGTGGCTGGGGGAGCTGATCACCCAGCGCGGCATCGGCCAGGGCATGTCGATCATCATCTTCGCCGAGGTGGTGGCGGCGCTCCCATCCGGCGGTGGGGAGGTCCTGAGTGGTGGCGGGAGGTTCAAGTTCGCGGTGGTGATCCTCATCGCGCTCGGGCTGATCGTGGCGATCACCTTCATGGAGCTGGGCCAGCGCAGGGTCCCGATCACCTTCGCCAAGCGGGTGATGGGCCGCAAGGAGTACGGTGGGCAGTCCAGCTACATCCCGCTCAAGGTGAACCAGGCCGGGGTGATCCCGGTCATCTTCGCCAGCTCGGTGCTCTACTTCCCGGTCCTGATGTCCAACGTGATCCCTTCAGGAGCCTTCAGGACCTTCATCAACAACCAGCTCACCCCCACCAGCCTGTGGTACATAGCCGGCTACGGGTTGCTGACCGTCCTGTTCACCTTCTTCTACGTGAGCATCCAGTTCGACCCGGTCAAGCAGGCCGACATTATCCGCAAGCAGGGCGGGTACATCCCCGGTGTCCGGCCAGGGCCTCCCACCCAGCGCTACCTGTCGCAGATCCTCTACCGGATCACCCTGCCCGGAGCCCTGTTCCTGGCCGCGGTGGCGGTGATCCCGTCGGTGGTGCTCTCGCTGTGGCACATCCAGAGCCTTCCGTTTGCCGGGGTGACGCTGCTGATAGCGGTCGGGGTATCGCTGGAGACCATGAAGCAGATCGACAGCCAGCTGATGATGCGCAACTACGACGGGTTCCTTGCGAGATAGTTGATCTCCAGCGTCAGGCTCATCATCCTCGGCAAGCAGGGAGCCGGGAAGGGGACACAGTGCGTCAGGCTGTCCCACCACTTCGTCGTGCCCCACATCTCAACCGGCGACATATTCCGCGCCGCAATGCGCTCGGACGGCGAGATGGGCCGGCAGGTCCGCCAGTTCATGTCGAGCGGCGAGCTGGTCCCGGACGAGATTGTGCTCGGGGTGGTTGCCGAGCGACTGAAGCACCAAGATGCGCGGACCCGAGGGTTTGTGCTGGACGGCTTTCCCCGCACGGTGGCCCAGGCGGAGGGCCTGGACGACATGCTTGCCCCGGCCTCGATCGACCTGGCGGTGGATCTGGACCTGCCCACCCCGGTGGCGCTGCGCCGTCTAGCCGGCAGGCGGACATGCTCTGCCTGCGGGGCCAACTACCACATCACCCGACCGCCGTCGATCAACTGGACCTGTGACATCTGCGGAGGCGAGGTGATCCAGCGCTCCGACGACACCGTGGCGGCGATCCAGCGCCGGCTGGACCTCTACGAGCGCCAGACCGAGCCGCTCATCGCGTGGTACCTGGAGCGGGACCGCCTGGTGGTGGTAAACGGGATGGGGGACCCCGAAGAGGTGATGTCCCGCCTGGTAGGGGCCATCGAGCGCCGCCGCCACGGGCCAGCGGCGTGGAGGACACAGAAATGCTAGTGGGAGCCGGCGCCAGGACCCGGCCCAGCAGCATGACCGGATCCCAACTGCTAGGATGTCCCCTCGGCCGGCAGCGCTGGTTCTGGCGCGCACGTTCGTTGAGCGGGCACGTAGCTGACTCTGCTCTGGCTTCAATTATTTCCGAAACGAGGAGGATCACCTGCCCAAACCGAAGGAGGATGCGATCGTGCTGGAGGGGACGGTGGTCGAGCCCCTGCCCAACGCCATGTTCCGGGTGGAGCTGGAAAACGGCCACAAGGTCCTGGCCCACAGTTCTGGCAAGATGCGCATGCACCGGATCCGCATCCTCCCCGGGGACCGAGTTCAGGTGGAGATCACCCCCTACGACCTGACCCGCGGTCGTATCACCTACCGCTACAAATGAGGGATCCAATGAAGGCCGTCCGATGAAGGTAAGACCCAGCGTCAAGCCTATGTGCGAGAAGTGCAAGGTGATCCGGCGCCACGGCCGGGTGATGGTGTTGTGCCCCAACCCGCGCCACAAGCAGCGCCAGGGCTAGGACTGCCATGGCCCGCATCGCAGGAGTCGACATCCCCCGGGAGAAGCGGCTCGAGATCGCCCTCACCTACATCTATGGCGTCGGCCTGACCACGGCCCAGAAGGCCTGCTCGGTCACCGAGATCAACCCCGACACCCGGGTCCGCGATCTCACCGACGAGGAGGTGGTGCGCCTGCGGGCCTGGATCGACTCGAACGCCAAGACCGAAGGCGACCTGCGCCGCGACGTGTCCACCGACATCAAACGCAAGATGGAGATTGGTTCGTACCAGGGGATCCGCCATAGGCGGGGACTGCCGGTGCGGGGCCAGCGCACCCATACCAACGCCCGTACCCGCAAAGGCCCCAAGAAGACGGTGGCCGGCAAGAAGAAGGTTCGCAAGCACTGATGAGCTCCCCTGAAAGCCAGAAACGGATGGCCCAGAAACTGATGGCCCAGAACCCAAATGGCTAAGCCCAAGCCCGGAGGCCGGCGCCCGCGCCGGCGCGAGCGCAAGAACGTCGCTTACGGCATCGCCCACATCAAGTCCAGTTTCAACAACACCATCGTGTCGATCACCGACCCGGAGGGCAACGTCCTGGCCTGGAGCTCGGCGGGCAACGTCGGCTACAAGGGATCTCGCAAATCGACTCCCTTCGCCGCCCAGCTGGCCGCGGAGGCGTGTGCGAAGCGGGCGATGGAGCACGGCGTGCGCAAGGTGGACGTCCTGCTGCGCGGACCTGGCTCAGGGCGCGACACCGCGCACCGCGCCCTGGCCAGCGCGGGCATCGAGGTGGCGAGCGTCAAGGACGTGACCCCCATACCGCACAACGGCTGCCGCCCCAAGAAGCGGCGCAGGGTCTAGGGGGCGGGGATGGCTCGATACACCGGACCCGTCTGCCGGCTCTGCCGGCGCGAGAAGGTCAAGCTGTACCTCAAGGGACCCAAGTGCGACACGGTCAAGTGCGCGATCGAACGCCGGCCCTACCCGCCGGGAGAGCACGGGCGGGACCGGCTGCGCCAGGGCTCGGAGTACCAGGCCCAGCTGCGGGAGAAGCAAAAGGCCCGTCGCATCTACGGGGTGCTCGAGCGCCAGTTCGTGGGCATCTACGAGGAGGCCACCCGCCAGCCCGGCGTGAGCGGGGAGAACCTGCTGAGGATGCTGGAGCTCCGCCTCGACAACATCGCCTTCCGGGCCGGATGGTGTGCCAGTCGCAACCAGGCCCGACAGCTGGTGAGCCACGGGCACGTGAAGGTCAATTCCAAGCGGGTCAACATCCCCTCCTGCCGGGTGCGGCAGGGCGACGTCATCTCGCTCTCGGATGCGGCAACCCAGATGATCGTGGTCCGTCACAATATCGACACCCTCGGCCGGGCGGTCCCGCCCTGGTTGGAGGCAGTGCCCGAGTCCTTCAGCGTCCGGGTCCTCGCACCCCCGCTGCGTGACCAGATAGACGTGCAGGTCAGAGAGCAGCTCATCATCGAGCTTTACTCGAAGTAGCCCAAGAAGAGCAGTCCCAGAAGGAGACAAGTGCTAATCATCCAGCGTCCCACAGTCGAAGCCCTTGGTGAGGAGTCCGCGGGGCGGCAGCGCTTTGCCATCGGCCCGCTCGATCCCGGCTTTGGCCATACCCTGGGCAACTCGCTGCGCCGGACCCTTCTTTCCTCGATTCCCGGGGCCGCGGTCACCCAGGTCCGATTCGACGAGGCCCTCCATGAGTTCACCACCCTGCCGGGGGTCAAGCAGGACATCACCGAGATCATCTTGAACCTGAAGGACCTGGTCCTGCGGGTCGAGTCGGACGAGTCCGTGACCCTGCGACTGGACGTGCGCGGCCCGGCCGAGGTCACCGCCGCGGACCTGGTGCTCAGCGCCGACGTCGAGGTGCTCAACCCGGAGCTCGCCCTGGCCACGGTCAACGCCAAGGGACGTCTGGCCATGGACGTTATCGTGGAGCGGGGCCGCGGCTATGCGTCGACCGAGAGGAACAACCGCTCTGCGACCATCGGGGTGATCCCAATCGACTCGATCTTCTCTCCTGTGCGCCGGGTAGCTTTCGCGGTCGAGCCGACCAGGGTGGAGCAGTCCACCGACTACGACCGCCTGGTACTCGACATAGAGACCGACGGGTCGATCTCGCCGCGCGACGCACTCGCTTCGGCCGCGCAGACCCTGCGCAGCCTTTTGGGCCTGGTAACCGACATGAGCGACCGGCCCCGTGGCCTGGAGCTGGGCGACATCGACTCGTACTCCACCGGGTCGCCCGACCTGGACCTGCCGATCGAGGACCTGGACCTGTCGGAGCGCCCGCGGAACTGCCTCAAGCGCGCTCAGGTCAACACCGTCGGGGAGCTGCTGCAGCGTTCCGAGGAGGAGCTCCTGGACATCACCAACTTTGGTCAGAAGTCCCTCGACGAGGTGATCGCCCGCCTCGACGAGCGCGGCCTGTCGCTCCGTTTCAAGCAGGACTGATGGTCACCCGACCCGGACACACCGTCGCCCGACCCGGACATACCGTCGCCCGACCCGGACACACCGTCGCCCGACCCGGACACAAGGAGGCCTGAGGTGTCCGTACCCGGTCAGCCGCGCAAGGGACCCCGCCTCGGCGGTGACGCTGCCCACCAGCGGGCGATGCTCGCCAACCTGGTGGCCTCGCTGATCGCAGGGGAGGCTCTTGTGACCACCGAGGCCAAGGCCAAGGCCATGCGCCCGGTGGCCGAGCGCTGCATCACAAAGGCCCGCAAGGGCGGCCTCCACAACCGGCGCCAGGTTCTGGCGTTCCTGCGCGACCCGGACATGGTGTACAAGCTGTTCTCCGAGATCGGACCCCGTTTCATCGACCGTCCGGGCGGTTACACCCGCATCCTCAAGCTGGGTCCGCGCCACGGGGACAACGCCCCCATGGCCCGCATCGAGCTGGTCCGTTAGCACCTCTGCTCCATTGCCGGCCGTCCGGCGCCGCCTCAGGCTGACCCTGGCCTATGACGGCTCGGCTTTTGCCGGCTTTGCCCTCCAGCCGGGCCAGCGCACCGTCTCTGGGACGCTCGCCGAGGCGATTGGCCGGGTGGTCGGGGGCGAGGTCAGGCTCACCTGCGCTGGGCGTACCGACGCGGGCGTGCACGCTTGGGGGCAGGTCGTCCATGTGGACGTGCCCGAGATGGTCGGCAGCCGTTCGCCCGGTCGCCCCCTGGAGCCGGCGAGGCTGGCCAAATCCTGCAACTCCATGCTCGGCACCGAGGTTGTCGTGCGCGAATGCGCCTGGGCCGAGCCGGGCTTCGACGCCAGGCACTCGGCGCTGTCCAGGGTCTACCGCTACCAGGTCCTCCTGGGTCCGGTGCCCGACCCCGTGCTCGCCCGCCAGGCCTGGCACCTGGAGTCGCGGCTGGATCTGGGCGCGCTTCAGGACGCGTCCGGGTCGATCCTGGGTGAGCACGATTTCTCCTCCTTCTGCCGCCGGGCTCCGGAAGGCGCTTCGCTGGTGCGCCGCGTGATCCGAGCCGGCTGGCTGGTCGAGGAGGTTCGGGCAGGCCGGCTGTACCGCTTCGAGGTTGAGGCCACTTCGTTCTGCCACCAGATGGTCCGCTCTCTGGTGGGCACCCTGGTCGAGATCGGACGTGGCCAGCGCCGAGTCATGGAGATGGCTGAGGTCTTGTCCGGGCGGGATCGGGTCCTCGCGGCCTCCCCGGCACCCCCGCACGGCTTGTGCCTGTGGGAGGTTCGTTACTAGCCCTAGCCAGGAGGCCGCGTCCTAGGACGTCGCCGAACGATTGGGAGTGCTCCGACCTAGCAAACAGCCTCAGGCGCCGCCAGAGCCTTTGGGGCCAGAGCCTTGAGGCCAGGGCAGTGGCTCTGCCCGGCGGCGTTGGCCGCGGAGATGCGATCCTGGTGGGATGAACTGAGGAGCGCTACCCGTCACCACGACGGGTAGCACTCCTCAGTTCGGGTAAGACTCCTCAGACACCCATGGCCTGACGGCCGCCACGAACGATGAGAATAGGTCTGTGTCTGGCTCAGCTCGGCTTAACTTGGTGCAGCAAAGCCCGAACCTCAGACTGAA
>JBOGGT010000030.1:0-7318 GCA_050744225.1 Acidimicrobiales bacterium
CCATGCTGGCCGAATGGACCAGCCCCGAAGCGGTGTTCGCCATCTTGGCGCGGCTATCCGCCGGGCGGCCCTGCGACATCACCGGGATCGAGGGTTACGCATACCTGAGCCGTGCCGGCGGGGTGCAGTGGCCATACCCCGCCGGAGGCGGATACCTTCCTGGAAAGGAGCGGCGTCTGTTCGAGGACGGGCGGTTCTACCACCCGGACGGGAGGGCCCGCTTCGTCTGGGAGGATCCCAGGGCGGGTCCCGAACAGCCGAGCGCCGAGTGGCCCTTCCGGCTGCTCACCGGGCGGGGTAGCTCCGCCCAGTGGCACACCGGGACCCGGACATCCAAGTCGGCGGTGCTGCGCCAGATGGCTCCGGTCGAGGCTTACGTGCAGATCTCTCCGACCGACGCCCGCCCCCTCGGCATCTCGGAGGGCGACTGGGTCGAGGTGTTTACGATCCGCGGCGCCACCTCGGCCCGAGCGACCCTGACCTCGTGCGTGGAGGCCGGTCAGATATTCCTGCCCATGCACTACGAAGGGACCAATCGCCTGACCATGGAGGTGGTCGACCCCTACTCTCGCCAGCCCTCGTTCAAGGACGGAGCCGCCGCGATCCGGCGCCTGAGCGGGCCGAGACCCGACTAGACCAACTCGGGAACCAGCAGCTGACTCAGGTGCTGACTCCTCCCAGCGGGCCCGCAACGTCTACCCTTTAGCCATGCCCAGCATGTCCATGCCCATGGTGAGCTTCACCCTCCACCATGTGCTCACAAGTTGGTTGTGGAGCCCCTTCCCCCTGGTCATGTTGGGGGTGCTCGCGGGCCTTGCATACTGGTATCTGCGGGCTGGCTGGATCCTGGCCACTCGGGGCCGGCGCTGGCCGGCCAGCCGGACGGCATCGTTCATGGTGGGGCTCTTGGCCGTAGAGGTGGCTCTGCAGTCCCCGGTGGCCACTTTTACCAGCAACCAGTTTGTCTCCCACATCGTCCAGCACCTGATGCTGATGGTGGTGGCGCCGGTCTTCCTGGCGTTGAGCGCTCCCTCGACACTGTTCCTCCAGACGGCGAACCGCAAGTCCAAGATTCGTTGGCTCCAGGTCCTCCGATCCCGGCCCTTTGCCGTGTTCACCCACCCGATCACGGCCTGGGCCCTGTACTTCGGGTTGATGTTCTGGTTCTTCCTGACTTCGCTGATCAACACCGCGATGCTCCACATGCCGCTGATGGACTTTCTGAACCTCGTATTCCTGCTGGGTGGGTGCCTGTACTGGTGGCCCATGGTGGGCACCGACCCAATCATCCACTGGAAGATGGGCTACGGAGCCAGGATGCTCAACCTGCTGCTCGGCGCCGCCTTCGAGACCTTCCTCGGGATCGTCATCCTGATGGACTCCAGCCCGATCGCATCTATGTATACCCTTGCCAGCACCCACGCTGGCGGGGGACTGCTGTGGGCCTCCACCGAGATCGGCACGGTCGGTGGGTTCATCCCCATCATCCGCCAGTGGATGCGCTCTGACGAACGCGCCGCGGCGAGGGCTGACACCGAGACCGAGTCGGTCGTCGCCGCCGGCGGGGACCAGCCCAACCTCGGGATTCTCTCTGGGACCAGCGCCGCTTCCCGGCCAGCCACGGGTCCGGCCTTCCAGGTCGCCGGCGCCGACGCGCAGATGACCACCTGGGAATCGGCCTGGCTGGCGAGGACCGGCTCGGTGCCGTCGATGCGTCCCGCGAGTTCCGCTCACGACGGCGGTCCGTAGGGGCGGGGGCTCAGCCGGCGGGGACGGGCGCCGGCGGGGGTCTCACCCGGCCGGGGCGGGACGCGCCGACATGGTCACGAAGTCCCGTGCCCAAGATGGATCCAAGAACGTCTGGGGTCCCTGCACGGATCCGGGGTCCAGGCGGCTCCCGTTGGAGGCGGTGGCCAGACCTCCTGGGCCGGAAGGGTCGTAGGTGGCCAGCACGGTCCAGAACGGGTTGATGTCCAGCTCCATTGCCCGCACCGCCCCGGCGCGCACCAGTACCTGGGCCAGCTGGGCCGGGTCAAGGCCTGCGCCGGTGACGTATACCAAAGCGCCGTCGCCGCGTATCCCGATCCCGGAGCGCCACTGGTGTTCGATCCCGGGCACCGACGCAGCACACGAGGTGGCTCCGCAGGTCGAGCCCCAGGCCTGCCAGTTGGCGCTCGACGCCTGGGCAGAGGGCCGACCGCCAACCACCAGCGGCACCAGGTTCTGGCGGACGCTCACAACCTGCGGGGTCATCCCCACGTCCTGGCCCCAGGAGCCGATGTTCACCCTCCCGCCGGCGTAGATCACCAGCGAGGCCAACCCCGACACGAGCGGGTAGACCGCCCGGCCCTCGGTGTAATAGCCGCCGCCGGTGTTGGACAGGAAGCCGCCGTTGAAGGCCGCAACGACAGAACCCGCCTGCGCCGGTCGAATGGGTGCGGTAAAGCGGTAGGGACCCCCTCCCGGGCTCCTGGAGCCCGAGTAAAGCCGGGCGGAAAGCAGGCCGGTGTCCATCCAGGCCAGGTATGCCGGCTGGGTGCCTCCGGGCGGGGTGAGCGCGGTCTCGTAGATCGCCGGAACGCCTCCGACAAGCCGCCCGGCGGGTCTCCACGTGGAGGCCCCGGAGGCTCCCGTACCGCTGAACGGCGCCAGTGGCGCTGGTTTGGCGAGCGCATCGAGTGCGAGCGCCAGAGAGTCGCTGGTGTGATCAGCCGGCGCGCTTGGGCGCGGCGGATCGACCCTCGTGGAGGAGTTGGTGGGCATGGCGACAGTCCCGGTGGGCACGGCGACAGCCCCGTTGGGCACGGTGACGCCGCATGCGGCCAACGCCAGCGTCAGGCCTACCAGTGCCGACAAGCGCGCCAGGCCCCGCGCATCGCTGGGCGGGTCAAGGGCCTGCATCCATCCAGGTTATGCGCGAAGGCTGAAGCCGTCACGACTAGCTATCGATCCTCCTCTGGATCCCGGCGAACCGGACTGACCTTGGAGCGTATTAGCCGGCCTGGGCCTTCCCGATTCGGCGAGGCCATGTATGCGGCCGTGCCGGGCACGGGGAATCGGAGCTGGTCATCGACGACGACGAGGGTCCCCTTCTTGATTAGTCCCTCTCGGGCGACAGACAGTTGTTTGGGTTGCGCTCCAAGCTCGTCGGCCACCGCTCGCCCAGTGGCCGCAAGGCCCTGGCTGATGAGCGTCCCAACGGCGACAAGGTATTCGCGTTCTCGGGTTGTGGCGCCTTGCCAGCGGCTGAAGTACAGCGTCTCCTCGCAGCCGCTGGCGCTCAGGAGAATGGTCGATCAGGGCGGCGAGCTTGTCTGCTTCGGCTACCACCGCCGGCGTGAAGGGTCGCTCCACCGGTACCTCCACCTGGAGGCGGGGCCAGCCGTAACGGAGCCCACCTCGTCGGGCGATTTCATCGAGGGCTACCGTCTTGCCCACTCCTCGGGGCCCGATGAGCAACAGCGGCTGAGGTGTTCGTCCGTCCTCAGCGCCGATAGCGAGGGCCTCGTCGGCAGCAGCCAGCAGGCCCTCTCGTCCCGCCAGGACGGGCGGGAAGTGATTGAACCCAGGCTGATACGGATTGGGCAACCGCTCCTGCACCCCTGGTACCCTAGCTCGTCTAAGCGGGTCTAAGGCGTCTATAGCGGTCTAAGCTATCTAAGCTCGTCTAAGAGGAGGACCCCGCGTTTGCGCTTGGGGAGTATTATGCGCCCCGGGCCGCTCCGAGGATGGCAACGGCGATGATCGCGGTCTGCGCCGAGCGGTTGTGCCAGGCGTGGCGGTTGCCGTTGATTACCACGCAGTCGCCCTGGCGCAGGTGGACCTCCGCGCCGCCGTCCAACTCCAGCCAGACCTCACCTGAAACCACCAGGTCGACGTCCACGGTGTCGGTGGTGTGCATGCGGGGGTCGTCCGCTTCGAGCACTTCCGCCAAGCCAGGCAGCTTCTCGCCCATCTCCCGCAGGGCCTCGTCCTGATCCAGCTCAGCAGGGAGTCCCACCGAGTCCGAGTCGGGCGGGAGGGTGAAATACCAGAAACGAAAGCCACCCGGGGGCGGGTAGAAGCCGGTGGTCGGGGCCAGGGTCCCGTCGCTCGGGAGTACGAACGCCTGGTCAGCGCCCCAGACGAGGTTCATCTCCTGGGTCGAGAGCATCGCCGCGGTGATCGGCTTCAGCTGCTCGTCGCTGACCACCACCGATCTGCCGTCGGTCGCCACAGCTGTCACCACACGACGAACCAGCACTTGTCCTCCCTGCTCGGCGTTCTCCCTGCTCGGCGGATCATGGGTTGGGCGAGTCCAGTGACGGCAGAGACATCTCTTCTGGGTGAAGCACCCAGAAGAGGAGGTCGACGCTGGCTATAACGTCTACGGACACGCTCATGGTGTGGCGTCCATGGTGGGCGACGGCGGCCCCCCGCAGGTCCACCACCGCTGGGATCAGCGGGCGCTCACCGGGCTCGGTGCGCGGGCGCCGGAGGTTGGGGGGCAGCCCGAACGCACCCATGACCGTCGCAATCGGTTGGTCCTCGGGTCCGGTGATGTTGACGCTGAACTGGTGGGGCTGGGTCAGCCCGCTCGGGGCGACCTCGACCAGCAGGGCCAGGGTCAGACCCAGCGGAGCGGGAAGGCGGGGGCGCCAGATCCGGCTGATCCCGGCGCCGAGGACGTGCAGGAGGCCTTCGCGGATGGTCGCGCTGTCGCACAGCAGCGCGGTGTGGATCCTGGGCGCCGCTTCCGGTCCCTCGCCAGGGTCCCAACCAGCTGAGATGGCCTCCAGCTCGGTATCCCAGCCGAGACCCGGACCGGGCTCGGCCGCACTGCCTGACTCTGGTTCCCCCAGCGGTTCGGGAGCGCCGGCCCGGCGGGGCTCGTCAGGGGGCGACTGGGGCTCAGGCTGGTCCATCGGTGTCCCCGGTGCCCGCCCGGAGCAGCTCCGCCGCCGAGCCGAGGGGCCGGACAGGATTGGCGATGCTGACCGCGGCCACCGACGCAGGATACCCGGTCGCCGTCAGATTATCGGTGCGTTGACCTTCTTGAGCAGGTGGCCCTGGGCGTTGAAGGCCCTGATGAGGGGCAGGGGAGCCGCGTGGGCGATCTTGTAGCTGGCGTCGACGATGGCTGGGCGGGGCACCAGGACCGCCATCACCACCGCTGCGAGCGCAGCCGCGGCAATGACCGGGCCGCCGACGGTCGCCAGGCGGCGCAACGATCCGACCCCAGTGCTGGAACGCCCTGGCCAGGGCGGTCTGGACCAGGTCCTCCGCGTCGTTGATGTCGCCGGTGAGGAGCCACGCCAGGCGTACGAGCCCAGCCGAGCGGGTGGACATATACCGCTGGAACTCCGGGTTCAGCTCGCTCACACCAACAAAGACTCCCGGCGCGCCCGAAAGGTTGACGCCGAACGCTACCTGCGGCGATATGCGGTGGCTCTGTGATCCACGTGCGCGATCCTCACGTCCTCCTGGTCGAAAGTGTACAGGATTCGGTACGGCCCGCGGGTCGCTCTGTGGAGCCAGGAAAGCTCGCGAACGAGAGGACCGCCGGCTCGCTCCGGGTGTTCGGCCAGGACGCCGTAGACGAACTCGACGATGGCGCCCACTGCCCTCGGGTCCTTTTCGGCGATGCGATCCATGTCACGAGACGCCGTGCCTTCCCAGGTGATGCGACGCAACTATCGCGACGCCCATCGTGCCATCGCCTCTTCACGGGAGAGTATGTAAGCCTCCTCGGGGTGTTCTCGGTTGTGGATCAGGGCTTTCATGGTCTCTGGTTCCGCCAGGACATCCAGGGTATCCTCGATCGCCTGGAGGTCCTCGGGCGAGATCAGCACGGCCGCCGGTAAGCCATTGGTGGTTACGGTGACGCGCCGGTGCGTCCGTCGAACATCCCTGATCACTTCTGACAGGTGGTCTCTCACCCTCCCCAGGGGCATGGTGTCGTCCATGGCCAATATCTTAGCCAGACGCGTTTATGGGTCCGCAGGGGTGCGGCCTCAGGATTTGGCGAGGCCGTGGCGGTGGGCGTAGGCAACCGCCTGGGCCCGGTCACGGCTGGCCGTCTTGGTAAAGATCCGGTTCACGTGGGTCTTCACGGTTGCCTGGCCAAGGAATAACAGACCCGCGATCTCCGAGTTGGACAGCCCCTGCGAGATCAGCCCCAGCACTTCGGCCTCCCGCTCGGTGAGCCCGTCGGGGAGCTGGGGGGGCCGGACCGGCGCGGAGGCCCCGGAGCGCGCCGCGTCCAGCAGAGCGGCCCGGACCGCGCCGTCCATCACCGACTGGCCGGCGGCTGCGGCTTCCAGGGCCCGGCGAATGTCGTCGCGCCCGGCGTCCTTGGTGAGGTAGCCGATGGCCCCCGCGGAGAGCGCCTCCAGCACCGAGGAGTCGTCCGCGTAGGTGGTCAGCACCACCACCTGGGTGGGACCGCCGCTGGAGCGCAGCGCCCTGGTGGCCTCGATCCCGTCGGTCCGGGGCATCCGCAGGTCCATCAGGACCACGTCAGGTTGGAGCTCGGCGACCAGTGCCATCACCTCCACGCCGTCAGCGGCGGCCCCCACCACCTCGATCCCCGGCAGGCTGCCGACGATGGTCACCAGGCCTTCGCGCACCACCCGCTGGTCGTCCGCGATGACCACCCTCATACCCGCACGCTCATACCGGCATCCTCATGCCGGCACCGTCGTGCTAACCCGCCAGCCCTGCTCCTCGGTGGGTCCGGCTTCTACCTGGCCGGCAAGCAGGAGGACCCGCTCGCGCACTCCCTGCAGGCCATAGCCCGCTCCGGAGACGGCGATCGGCGCGGGCGGCGACTCGGCCGGCCCGTTGAGCACCGAGAGGCAGACCTGGTTCGGGCGGAACTCCAGGCTCACCGATACCTTCGCCCCCGGAGCGTGCTTGGTGGCGTTGGTGAGCGCCTCCTGCGCCACCCGGTACAGGGCCAGGATCACCTCGGGGACAATGGTCCGTGGCTCCCCCAGGATCGTCAGGCCGGCATCGCTGCCCCCGCACAGCCGAGCAAGCTCCACCTCCAGGGGGAGGGCATCCTCGCGAAGTGCCCGGACCGCCTGGCGGGCTTCCTCGAGTCCCTCGCTGACCAGGCGTTTGGATCGGGCGAGACCGTCGATGACCGCGCCTGAGGCACCCGGCTGGGCGCAGTAGGTGGCGTTTAGCGCTTCCAGCTGGACCGAGACCGCGCCAGCGGCCGCGATCGCGATCGAGAGCGGGTGCCCGTCCACCGCTGCGGCGCACAGGACCGACACCGGGCCGGCGGCGGACAGTGCAACCGCCACCTCAAGGTCGAACGCCAGGCCCGCACCCA
>JBOGGT010000031.1:0-9729 GCA_050744225.1 Acidimicrobiales bacterium
GTGCCCAGACGGGAACTGGGTGTTCGTGAGCATCACCAGTTCGGCAGCGTTCACCGCCGAACCCTTGGGGAGCTGACCGAATACGGTCGCTACCGCTGATCCGCTTGTAACTTCTCCAGCGGTCTGACTACATGGACCCGGAGCTAATCGCCCGGCGCCCACGGCACGGCGTAAGCGCTCCATCTGGAAGGACTTGGCTCCGCCAGCCTCTTCTGCTTCTTGAGCCACCTGGGCAAATTCTTGGTAGATGTCTGTCGAAGCCATGATCCAAGTCCTAATCGTTGAGGGAAACTTACAGTAGCATTTTCTTTATCATTTGTCAAATCGTAGAAATCATTCGGGTCCTTCGCCAGCCGGGACGGGGGCTTCCCGTCACCCACCGAGGCCGGAGCGGTCTCACCGCCCGAGCGCAGCAGCCAGTCTTTCTTAGAGGCGCTTTTGGGGTTAGGTCCATCAGCGAGGCCTTGACGGGCTTGCTGGTGTTGGTGGGCGGAAGGTGCCAAAGCTTTGGGGATAAGGGCCGGCGTAGCCGGCACCAAATCGCGCCGAAGGCGCGCACATCCCTCAAGCTGTGCATTTTTCGCCTTGCCTACCCTTAACCCCTTGCCCGTAAGGGCGGGTTAGCGCGCCTAGCCAGGTGTCGAGATGACCAGCACCTCCCCCCCAATGGGGAGCCATAGGCCCCCACCGCCGGCCCCAGACAGCCCCACCACCGGGGCTGAGGGGCTGTGGTGGCCACCAAAACGCCTACGAGGCCCGCCTGTTTGGCCCCGACAGCGCCGATCGTTGGATTCGGGGCGCGACAATGCCGCCCCTGGCCAGGGGGCGGACTCAGGCGGGCTGAGGGCTGTCTAGGGGGGGGCGGGGCTCACCGGGCGCCGGCGGTGGTGGTAGGTGCCGAGTTGGGCCCGCAGCTCGGCCAGAAGCATCTTGGGAGGAGCGGTGGGGCCCTGCCTAGGCTCGCTGGTGTCGGCGTCGGCGCCCGGCGGGGCCGGGTCGGGCGCCCCATCTGGCCCCCTCGCCGGCGCCGGCGAGGGGGCCAGATGGGCCTAGACGGCCCCGAGGGAGGGCAGCTCAGATATCCTCTGCGCCTCAGAGGACCCGTTCACCGCCGCCAGGGCGGCCTCGACCTTGGCCCGGCGCTCGGCCATTGCGCGCTCGCGCGCCCGGCGGTGGTACTCAGCGGGGCAGGGAACCGACGGTCGGCGCTTGCGGGTGCCGGTGATCCCTCTGGCCTCGGCGTTATCCGGTGGGGTGCACAGCGTGTAGTGGTTGACCTCCCGGCAAAGGCCCCCTTCGGAGTCGCGATGCCAACGAGAGCGGCGGACCTTTAGCAACCCGGCGTCTTCGAGCTCACAGATCGCTCGGGACACGGTGCCCACCGACAGGCCCAGGTCAGCGGCGATGCGGGCCTGGGAGACCCGGATACGGCTGCCGTCGGGGTTGCCAAACCAGGTAAGGTACTGCCCAACCAGGTGCGCGCTGGCGGTGAGGCTCCTGACGGTGGCCTTGATGGCTGACCAGCGCTCACGGCGGCACTTGGGGGCACAGCGCAGGTGCCAGACCTCCACTCCCGGGCCCACGTAGCCGAGTCGGTAGGAGCCGGGGGTGGGGCCACACCAGCGCTCGGGAACCGGCGCAGGGGGGGCGGAGGGGGGCGGAGGGGCTTCGGGGGCGCTCATGGGAGGCCTCGGCGCGCCAGGGGTGAGGCAGGCGCTGTGGGGGCGCCAGAGTGGCGCTCGGTGACGGCTGAGGCCGGGGACAGGGCGGCGGTTACCCAAGTGATGCGACCGGCGAGGGCCTCGTCGGTCGCCAGGGTCGCACGTAAGCGGCGATCGGCGTGCATGGCGGTGGTGTGGTCGGCCCTTCCCACCGCGGCGGCCGCCTCTGACCAGGAGCACCCGAGCAGGGTCCGGGCGAGGTGGACGACCACCGCTCGGGCCTGGACCAGGCGTGGGGAGCGGGATGGGCCCACCAGCTCGGTTGGGGTGATGCCCCAGGCGGCCGCCACGGTGGCCACGATGAGCCCGGGACTTAGCGGTGGCGGGCAGTGTCGGTCGGCGTGGTGGGCTCGCCGGGATGGGGCTGTGCGGGCCTGTGGGTGTGGGTATCGACCCGATGTTGGCGCGCGTGGTGTAGCATGGGCGTCGATAGCTCGACCTCCAGTTTGAGGAGGGCCAGCGACCGAACAAGCTTTTCAGGGCGTTAGGTCGGTCGGATGGTCCGGGGTTGGGTTTGTCGGCTGGGGGGCTCGGCATATTGCCAGCCCCGTCGCGGTCGGTCAGCTGGTTAGGCCGGCCTCAGGAAGGCACCACCTCCTTGGGGGGTTGTGTTCGTCCTCGGGCATCGGAAGTCCCTCTAAGCCGAGTCGGCTTGGGCGCCCGGTGCCGTGTGGCTGTGGTATTGCTCCCAGCCCGCATCAGTGAGTTGACACTGATGGGGCTCGTGGTAGCGGACCGCGTGCCGGGTGATCAAACCCTGGCGGTCCAAGCGCTGGAGACGCTCCAAACAGGTGCGCCGCGGCTCCCCGCTCAGATGCGAGAGGCCCACGGCCGTTAGACCAGGATGCTTGGCTATGGCCGCAAGTGCGCGCAGGTCGGCTTGGGTGGTCTCAGCGTGACGCACGCCACGTTTGCCATCTGCAGGGTTGGCCTTTGCCCAGGATTCAAGGTCGCGAACCCGGATGATCCAATGCTGGCCCACCCGATGGGCCGGAAGGTGTCCGGTTCGAATCAGCTTGTCGACGTAGATGCGGGTACAGCCCAGGTACTCAGCGGCGTTGACGGCATCGAGGATCTCTTCGCTCGCTCCGTCATCACCAACGGGAAGCAGAGTAGATATCATGGGTGTAGTTCTAGCACGCGGTACAGCGCGAGTGGTGGATGCCTCGCGCTCCCAATACGGCCTGTGACGAGGATCCGTGCAAGATCCTGAATCGGCAGCTACCTGCTCGGTCCCGTTGGAGGCCGAGTCGAGCTCGGCGCTCGACGCGGATGATGAGGTGCGTCAAAATCGCCGGGGCGCCAGCCTGTGAGACAATGATTGTGTACACGGGTTGTGGATGCGTCCGAGGGCGGATTCCGCCCGGTGCTGGGCTCGTCGCACAACCGGTCGTTTGTTGGACTCGTGCCGAGGATGCCCAGCTCCGAGCGGGGGTTTGGGTCCCGCTGGGCTGCCGATCCCTCCCCGCGTTCAGGATCCAGCGCCGATCCTCGTCACAGGCCAATACTGCGGCTCAGACTCTGGGGTCGTCCATGTCCACGTCGCAACGCGTAGAGATGTCTACAAGTTGAGATGTCTACAGGTTGAGGTACTCTTTCACCGCAGAGGTGACGATGGCTTGGACACTGGTCCGGTGCTTCACAGCGTGGAACTTGACCGCGTCTCGTATCTCGATCGGAACCCGGGCCGAGAGCATGGCAGTCGAACCCTCCAGATCGGGTGTTGCAGACACTTCAAGACCAGAACCTGACTGCGGGGTGGCTGTCGTCGAGTTGGCGAGTTCCGACTCGGGACTAGGGACTACCGGGTGAGCCTTGGTGGCAGCCTTGTTCAGAACCGGCCTGCGTGCGGGAGACGGCACGCTCTATGCCGCAGCCTGCACCGCAAGCAACCGGGCAACCAGGGCGTCAAAGATGGCCGTGAGGTCCTTGGCGCGATAGCCGTACTCGTGGATGGCGGCCTGCGCGCCCTTGGCGTCCGCGATACGAGCGCGATGTGGCACATAAGGCTCCCACACCAGGACGCCGTAGGCCTCTTGCAGCTCGCCTAGGCGATACCTCTGCTCACCCGCTCGCAGGTCGAGGTTGTTCAGCACAATTCCGGCGGTGCCCAACCGGGGATTGTAGTACCGCTTCACTGCTTGGATAGTGTCCATGACGTTGGCGACGCCCATGAGAGAGTCCACGTCTGCTTCGGTCACGATCAGGGCCGAGTCCGCCGCTACTAGGGCATTCGTAACCAACTCCCCGACACTGGGGGGACAGTCGATCAGTGCCAGGTCGTAGCCGTCGATGCCTTCCAGGCTTCTGCTCAGTCGGAACTCGTGGCCAGCACCACCAGTCTCGTACTCACGCTCGGCTAAGTGAACGTCTGACGGGACACAGTCCACGCCAGAGCCCCAGCTCGTGGACCTGACCGCGTCCATTGCGACACCCACCTCTCCCGAGGCCATCGCGTCTCCTGCGGTGAGGGTCTCAGATGTCACCTCCACGCCCAATCCAGTGGTGGCGTTGGCCTGGGGGTCCATGTCGATCACGAGCACCTTGCCTCCCCGATGCCGCATCGCTGACGCGAACCCGAGAGTGGTGGCCGTCTTGCCTACTCCCCCCTTCTGGTTCACCACAGCAACCGTACGCACGTCTACAACACTACATTAGCACATGTCTGCTTGTCCACTTAGTCCTGGAACTGGGCTTACTTCGACTTGCCGACGCGGCGCACATGCGACTTTGCTGAGACCTTTGATCGAAACACGTCAGGCTCTCGGGTCCACGGCTCCTCTAATCCCCCCCCCCCCCGTTACAACAGCAGAGGACTCCCTTGTCGCATGACGAGTACCCGAGTCCGGCCCGCCTGGCGATCAGGGCCAGCTCAACGCGGTTGGAGGCCCCCAGCTTGACTCGCAGGTGCTCCAGGTGTGCCCTCACCGTGCCCTCCGAGACGAACAGCGACTTAGCAATCTGGCCAGCGTCGCGACCGGCGCCCACCATCGTGAGCACCTCCAGCTCACGGGGGGTGAGGTCGGCAAGCTCGGCGTTGCCGGATAACACCAGCTCCACCAGGTGAGTCGACAGCTCACCAGGCAAGACGAGGCTGCCAGCGTGCGCGGCTACAAGTGCCGCTTCGAGCTCAGCCCACGGGGCTGTCTTGGGTATGAACCCGCAAGCACCTGCGCCAATCGCCCCGACCAGGTACTCGTCGAGGACAAAACCAGTGCTGACCAACACCTTGGGGACCCGTTTGCGGTCGCCCCTCGTGAGGGCCCTGGTCAGGCTCAACCCATCGAGGCCCGGCATGCGAACATCAGCCAGGACCACGTCGGGATGAAACCGCTTGCAGGCTCCGATGGCGTCATGAGCGGAGGTTGCAGTACCCGCCAGGGCCAAGCGCGGCGACTCATGCAACAACAGGGTGAGTGAGCCAAGCAGGTCGGTGTCGTCATCGACCACCAGCACCGAGGGGATCCTGGGCTCGTTCATGGCTGGCCCATCTCGTCCTGGTTCGGGACTGGCGACGACGTGTCGGAGCTGGGGACTGACAGTGGCAGGTGGGCCTCCAAGAGGAACCCGCCGCTGGGATCGGCCGCCGCATCGAGGCCGCCGCCGGCGTGGACCAGCATCTTGCGCAGGCGGGCAATGCCGGTTCCCGCCCCAACAGTGCCCCCACGAGCCGGCCCAGGGTCGCAGACCGACACAGAAGCCTCCCCGGAGCAAAATGCCAGCCCCAGCGCTACGCCGCCTGCTGCGGAGTGGCGGGCCACATTCGCCAGTGCCTCACAGACCACAGCGGCAATGATTGCCTCTGCGCCATGGTCCAAGCTGGCCGGGCTCCCGCTCAGGGACAGCTCCACAGATACCTCGGCGGTGGCCAGGGTGTCCAACCACTGGCCGAGCACCCCTGCCAATAAGCCGGGGCGCTCAGCCTCGATCAACGGCGGAACGAACACTGTGGCCGGCGAACTCGCGCTTACATAGCGTGACTCGCTGGCCACCACCGCGGTGATGGCACTCACCGCCTCTCGCAGGCGCTCGCTCACCCGACCCATGAGAGCGACTCCTTTGTGGCCACCTACCACCTGGGCCGCCTCCATCTGGCGCAAGACCCCCACCAAGATGCGGCCCACCCCGTCGTGCAGGCTGGCGGCCAATGCCAAGCGGTGCTCGGCTGCCTTGCGTCGGGTAGCCTCATCTACTGCCAGCACTCGCAAGGCGGCGGCGTCAGCCCGAGCACCGGCGATGCGACCGAACAGCCAGGCCGTGAGCACCAGCACCACGTTGGTGGCGATCCCGGCCCGCCCAGCAGAGGCCATGTCCGACAGACCAATCGCCAATATGCCCCCTACCGCCAACCCCAAGCAGGCGTAGCGGGCCCAGGCCCGGTTGACACCCCAGGCGGCCACGGCCGTGGCAACCAGGCCGGCATAGCCAGCAGGCGTGGAGGGATAGCCCAGCACCCCGTAGGAAACCAGGGCCGCCTCGGCCAGAGCGAAGCACACCAACGGCGAGGCACGCCACACCAACAAGGCTCCGACCTCGGCCAGGGCTAGCGCATCTGCCAACACGTCCGGGTGGACCAGGCCGGAGCCGAGCTTCCACCACCAGCCAGGCCAACCGGCGAACCCGAAGAGAACGACCGCAACGATCGTCCCCGCTGCGGTCCATCCCCTAGCCCCAACCCTCCTGGTGGAAACCGCTTGCTCTGCATCGAAGCTGAGTTGGCTCACCCAGCCATGGTCCCACGCCAGGTGTCCCTTGCTAGAAATTTCTCCCAAATATACGCGAACCGACAGATGCGCCAGGGCCGCCCGATGTCGTACAACAGACTCAGAGAAGATCCGAGCACCGAGGCGGAGGGAGTCAACACATGCCGTGGCCATGGCCCTGGGGTTGAGCCCTCTCATCCTCCCAAGGGGGTGTCGGGACCCCCTTTGCCTCCGGTCCCCAGAGAACCGGACTCAATCCAATGCTCTACGCAACGCTCGTGAGTTACCCCCCACTCTCCCTTACCCAGGTCCAGTGACACCGATCAGTAAGAGCGCTGCATTGTCCGTCGCGCACGCATCCCTAGCCAGCAACGCAAGTATCTCATCAATCGATGCATCGGCTGGCTGCTGGCAGCAAGGCGGTGACGTGTACGCAACGAACTTCTTTGGTAGCAAAATATGGCAATACAATGATACTCACACATGGTGTGGCGACGGAACCTACATTACCTACACGTACGAATACACGTACCCGTCAAACACCAACCTGGGATGGTCCTACAAGGGTGACACCAAGTCACCACAGTATGGCGTCGGGTACAATGTCTGGTCCGAGAACATGACTGGCCACTTCTGCCTGGCTTCGTACTTCAATTGCGTTGAGAACAGCTACCCGACGATCAGCTTCGAGGTCGGGGGAGGTGGCCAGGTTTACTACTACAACTTGTCGTAGCGTTCCCGGCACTCGGTCGTCCGTCAAGGGCGACCGAGTGCCGGTCGTCCTGACGGAAGTCCAGCGGACTATCTCCAGACACGATTCGCCCCCGAGGGCTGGGCCTTCCGTCATAGACCTGGATAGCGCCTGGCTACCGGCCTTCCAGGAAACTATAGTAACCTTCATCGAGCAAAGTACGTAGAGGACACCCGCATGACTGGTTCGACAACATGAAAGTACGTAGCGGACACCCGCATGACTGGTTCGACAACATGAGGGCCTCCAGCTCAGCGACGAGGATGTCCCTTCTCGCCCCGGTGGCCATCAACTGGACCCACCTTCCCCCCTTGAAGGCGGGCGCTCCCAAGCTCCTCGACAGAGGAGGGCCATGCCGGCTCGCTCAGAACTTGCTTGAACGCGACATATCGGTTTGCACGAGCCTGGATTCGGAAGCCGCATAGTGGAGCAGACCCATACCACGTGGGTGGATCGATTGACCATCTGGTTACTTCTTGTGGGTGGAGTCAT
Organism: Acidimicrobiales bacterium; assembly: GCA_050744225.1. Classification (GTDB taxonomy): domain Bacteria; phylum Actinomycetota; class Acidimicrobiia; order Acidimicrobiales; family JAJPHD01; genus JAVKSL01. Next base: position 7,668 of record JBOGGT010000031.1, read on the forward strand.
CTTTCCCATTGTGGGTTGGTTAATCGGCGTAATCCTGCTCTGGACTAGAGGAGTGTGGAGCTACAAGAATCGCCTAGTCGGCAGTCTCCTCTTTCCCGGAGGTCTTTTTGCGGGTGTTGGCTTGATCTTCTTCGGCACGCACACCTCCGGACATTGTGACAGCGTACGGGAATTCGGCACCGTCATATCGAAGCATACAATCGGCACCGTCATATCGATGCATACGACATGTGCTGTCCAGGCAACGGGTATAGCGTTGGGGACTGTTGCCGGCTCGATGCTGCTTGCGGGCCTCATTGTGGTTCCCATCGGGACAGCAATCTATCTGTCCGCCGCAGTTCGGCGTCGAGATATGGTAAATAGTATTTAGCACCTGAGCAGAGAAGACGCCCCTACGTACAGCCCTGCCGCGGTGGTGGGATCTGAGCACCAGGTAACGGCCTGTGACGAGGATCTACGCACGATCCTGAACGCAAACGGTGTCGCGGGTGCTCGGTGGGGGCAGTAGAACGTGTTTGCCCTGGTCAGCCCGGGTGTCGACCGACGCCGTTGCGAGCCCCTCGCCGAGGCTCATCCCGAGCTTCAGAGAATGCAGGTAGATCGGTCGGAAAGTCGTGCTCAGGCACTTCCGAGAACAGGCGGACACCGGTCCGCCGGGCGGCAGCGACGATAGGCTCAGACTGAGCGGAGGAGTCGTCGGCCTACTGCATCTTTCGGGTGTATCTTGGCCGTACTCCGGGCCTTCTTCGCGGACAGCTGGTCCTCCTGGCCCCTCCGGTAGCGCTGGCGGACCTCGCGCTTCTGGACGAAGAACGTCTTGCGGGCCAGGGCGTGGGGTGGGTCTGGCAGCGGCTTGGGTGAGGACAGCTGAGGCCGACGGCCCGGCGAGGAGGCCCTCACATCTCGATGCCCCGCCCCAGGCTCGGCCCGTCGTGGCCCCGCCCCGGCCCGCTCCTGTGGGGTGCCCTGGGCCAGGCTTCGCGGCCACGCGCGCTGCGCTCCAGGGATCGTTGTTGTAGGACGTAGATCGTCCGTGCCCTGTCGGCCTCGATGACCTGGGCAGGGCTCATATGGGCGAGGGCCTCGGCACGCTGGGTGGCCGCCTCGGTGTGCTCGGCCTCCAGGCGCTCGATGCTCGAGCCCAGCGCCTGTTGTCGCTGGGCAACCTGGCGGTTGGCCTCGATGGCCCGTTCACGCTCGTCGACGCGACGCTGCGATCGGGCCTCGGCCAGGTGCGCCTCACGCTCGGCTCTCCTCGCCTGGTTGTCGAGCTCGTCAATGCGTGCCTCGACGATCCGAGCGACCCAGGTGGTGGCGGCCACCTCCACTTGATGATCGGACCAGTTAGGACCCGGTAGGTAGGGGTTGGGCCCTGGCTGCCAGCGCTTTGCCACCTCGGCCCAGCGTGCCTCGGCCACTGCAAGGCGGGCCCCCCGGCGGCCAAAGAGGCCCGGCCCGGCGACGATGAGCACCGCCGCGTCCCGGGCGTCGCGGTAGTCGGCCTTGGCTGCAGCGACCAGTTCGGGGCGGCTGGCCTTGGCCTGGGTCGACTGGGCGCGCCAGTCCTGCGCTTGTGCCATAGCATGCTGCGCAGCGGCGACATCGGCCTCATTGGAGCGGGCGAGGGCTGTGCCGTCCGGGACCGCCACCTCCATCCGAGCCTCGCTCGCCAACCGGCGAGTTGCCTGAATCTGGTCTGCGAGGTGCTCGATCTCGGACTGTGTGCGCCAGTGCGCCAGGTCAAGGGGCGGGTGGGACAGCCTTGTTTGTCGCTCCGCATCGCTTCGGGCCCGCTCCTCCGATTCTCGGGTCAGGGTGGCTATGGACTCGGCTCGCGCCCGGGCCCTGGCCCGCTCCAGGCCCCGATCGGCGCGGTCGCGCCCCATCGCGCCGATGATCGCTGCCTTGGCCGGACTCCATGTCGGGGGCCACCATGTGGACCTCATTCGCCAGGCGTCCCCGGCTGGCCCCCACGTACAACCCGGCTGCGGAGGTGGCAGGCCCCAGCCAGGTAACCGAGGCGTCGGTGGTCACGCCCTGGTTGCCGTAGTCGGTGACCGCG
>JBOGGT010000032.1:0-18201 GCA_050744225.1 Acidimicrobiales bacterium
ACCCAGAGCGATGGCGCCGCCATTCACGTTGACCCGTTCCATGTCCGCTCCGGTCTCGGCCGCCCACGCCAGGACAACCGAGGCAAATGCCTCGTTGATCTCGATGCGATCCATGTCGGACAGAGTCAGCTTGGCCCGCTCCAGAACCTTGGCGGTGGCGGGGATCGGCCCGGTGAGCATGATCCGGGGATCCACGCCGGCGAGGGCGAAAGCGACGAAGCGCGCCCTCGGGGTGAGGCCGAGGGCGGTGGCGCGCTCCTCGCTCATCACCAGCACCGCGGCCGCGCCGTCGGTGATCTGTGAGGAGTTGCCCGCAGTCACCACCCCGTCGGCCTGGAACGCCGGCTTGAGGTTGGCCAGGATCTCGACGGTGGTTCCCGGCCGGAGGCCCTCGTCGGCTCTCAGTGCCTCGCCGGTCTCGTTCCCGTTCGCGTCGCGGACCGGCACCGGAACCAACTCCCGGTCGAAGCGGCCCTCCCCACTGGCTCGGGAGGCCCGGCGCTGGCTCTGCGCCCCGTAGGTGTCCAGGTCGGTGCGGCTCAGGCCCCACCGCTGCGCGATCAGCTCGGCCGATATCCCCTGGGGGACCAGGCCCCCCGCCTCGGCGTAGCGCCGCGTGAGCGCCGGGCCAAACGGCGCTCCCGGGCCGGAGACCATGTTCGCCCCCATGGGGACCCGGGTCATGGCTTCGACTCCCCCGGCGATCACCACGTCGTAAGCCCCAGCCGCCACCCCCTGGGCGGCGAAGTGCAGGGCCTGCTGGGAGGACCCGCACTGGCGGTCCACCGTGGTTGCTGGCACCGACTCCGGCCAGCCCGCGGCGAGCACCGCGTTGCGGGCCACGTTGAGGGCCTGCTCGCCCACCTGGGTGACACAACCCATGATCACGTCGTCCACCAGGGCGGGGTCCAAGTCGTTGCGCTCGGCCAGTGCCTTGAGGACCCGGGCCGCCAGGTCGACCGGGTGCCAACCCGCGAGCTTGCCCCCTCGCTTTCCGCCGGGAGTCCTGACTGCATCAACGATGACCGCAACTGCCATGGCCCCGTCCTCCTTCCGAGTGTCACACCCTGTGGATAGGGTAGCCGCCGTGAGCGCCTCGACGTCGAGCCAGGGAGACGTGGGTCCGAGCTTCGTCGGGGACCTCCACCGTTTCGAGGGGCGCCTGAGCGAGGCCCTGGGTGGTGACCCACAAGTGTGGGTGGCCTGCCTGGGCGAGGCGGGACGCCTGGGCGAGGCGGGACGCCTGGGCGAGGCGGGCTACCCGGTGAACCTGGCCCAGGTCGACGGTGCGCCCCCTTGCCTTTTCGTGCGGGGCACGCTGGTGACCGGAGACGCTCTGGCGGTCTCGGTGGTTGGGACCCGGCGCGCGTCTGCTGCCGGCTTGGGCGTGGCCCGGCGGCTCGGTGGGGCGCTGGCCTCGGCCGGGGTGACCGTGGTGTCCGGGCTGGCACGCGGCATCGACGCCGCGGCTCACCTGGGCGCCCTCTCGGCCGGTGGCAGGACGATCGCGGTTCTCGGGGGAGGGCTGTGCTGTGTCTATCCCCCCGAGCACGCCGGGCTGGCTTCGCAGATTGCGGCGTCGGGGGCAGTGGTCTCCCAGTGGTGGCCGTGGTCTCCGCCGACGCCCGAGCAGTTCAGGCGCCGCGACGCGGTCTCGTCGGGCCTGGCGCTGGCCACGCTGGTGGTAGAGGCAGGCGCGCGGAGCGGCGCACGGCTGCAGGGCCGCATGGCCCGCTCCCAGGGTCGCCTACTGATGGTGACCGACACGCTGGTCGGCGCTGAGGACTGGGCTCGCTCCCTGGTAGACGAGGGCTCGGCAGTGGCGGTCAGCGACGCCGACCACGTCCTTGAGGCTCTCCGGGATCGAACTTTGGTAGATTCGGTACGCTATAAGGCCCGAATCTACCAGAGTTCGGATCTGGCGACCCCTCGCCCGGCGGACCGCACCGCTGGTCACCCTTCTCGCCCGGTTGTCCCGGGCCAATCACGCCAACTCCGCCTCGACCTCGGCTAACCCGTGGAGGGCCCCTCAGGGCGGGCCGACCACCTGGCCAGGCTGTGCCGGGTGGTTCCCCGCGCCGCTCCGGACGTGTGCCCGGTCTGCAGGGGTCCGATGTTCGGCGGGTACGCGACGTGCCATTCCTGCTGGCGGGTCCTGCGACAGGTGAGCCGACCGTGCCTGCGGGTTGTCCCGGTGAGCCTGTGCGAGCTCGGCGGGCCGCTTCACCAGGCGCTGCGGGGCTACAAGGACGGGGGTACCGCCCGCCTTCGGGACCGTCACGCGAGGACTGTCGTCGGAGCGCTGAGCAGATTTCTCCGGGCGCACGCGGCCTGCCTGGCGGGCGGGCACTGTGACGGGCGCTGCGACGGTCAGTGGGGCGGGTCCTGCGACGGTCAGTGGGGCGGGTCCTGCGACGGGCGCTGCGACGGTCAGCGGGCGCGTCACTGGGGCGGGCGCGGGCCTGAGGGCCAGCCGTGGGATCTGCTCACCACGGTTCCTTCCACCTCGGGCGCCACCCCCCACCCACTCGAGCGGGCGCTCGAACTGGTCCCGTGGCTGGCGGAGCAACACCGCTCGACGCTGGCGCGTTCAGATGCCCCGCTAGGGCACCTCCGAGCCGACGACCGCGCCTTCGAGGCAACCCATGACCTGGCCGGTCGGCGGGTAGTGCTCCTGGACGACACCTGGACCTCGGGCGCTCGGGCTGAGAGTGCCGCCTCGGCCCTGGCCCTGGCCGGGGCCAAGGTGGTTGCAGTCGTGCCCGTTGGCAGGTTTGTCGACCCCTCATCGAGCCCCGGTGTTGGCGCCTGGTGGCGGCCCCGAGCCGCTGCTGCCTACTCCTTCGATCGCTGTTGTCTGGACCCCAGCGGGACCGGACCCAGCGAGGCCGGCGTTAGGGCCGGCGGCGGCGGACCCAGCGGCGGTGGACCCAGCGAGGCCGGGATTGGCGGGACCCGCGGGGCTTGCCGACTTCCCGTGGGCTTTGTCCTTGGCGCCGGGCTTCCCTTGGGCTTTGCCGTTGCCACCGGCGTTACCGGAGTTGCCGGTCGTGCCGGAGTTGCCGGTGGTGCCGGAGTTGCCGGTGGTGCCGGAGTTGGGGTTCGAAGGACCCGAGGCGGGGGGGGTCTGGAGACAGACGTTGGTCCCGGGCACGCTGACGCTGCTAGAGCCGACTGACCCGGTGAGGTTGGCCTCGTCGATGGTTGCCAGCCCGGCAGCGCTCAACTTGGTCAGCCAAACCAGCACCTCGCTGGCGTCGTGCCCGCCCAGGGAAAAGTTGGTGGTCGTCGTGGCCGCAGTCTCGGTGGCCACCGGGCTGCCCCAACCCCCGATGGTGCACGAGATGCTGTTCGACAGGTACACCTGGGCCGTCCATCCCAGCGTATTCGTCGCGCTCACAACGCTCAACTGGTTGAGCTTGTCCACACTCGACAGCTCCAACACAAAACCAACCCCCTGCTTGAGGTTTCCGAAGGTCTGCTGGTAGGGGGGCTTATACTTAGCGGTGCTCCAGGACGTATTGGGGTTCCCGTCGTAGAGGTTGGGAATGGATCCGGGGTTCTCGCCTTGGTCCTGGATGCCAGCCTGCGTGGATACATGGTCGAACAACACTCCCCCCGCAACCGTGATGGGTTGGCCCGACGGAGTTGCTGTGCCGCCCCCGCCCCCCGTTGTCGAGCTGTGCGACTGCCTTGGCCGGTGGCTCGTGCCGAGCTGGGTCAACAGCACCAGCGCCACCACCAGCGCAACCAGCACGACCACACCGACAACCAGGGGGAGGCGGCGGCGAGGCCCCACCAGGTCGCGCGCCTTGGTCCGCTGCCCCCCGGCCCCCGGGGACGGACGCCCGAACCAGTCTCGACGGCCAGGGCCGCGACGGGCGGGGCCGCCCGGGCTGCGACCGTCGCGAACGCCGGGGCCGCCCGAACCGCCGCGGCTCCCCCGTCCTTGGGAAAGCCCATCTGGTCTGTCGAACCGGGTCTGGACCCCAGGCGCAGCGGCCCCACCAAGCGGGCCAAGCGCCGCGCCCGGCGGGCGACCATCACCCAACACCGTGGTGCTGGGGCCGCGCCCCGAAGTTGGAACGAACCCGCCACGCCCTGGGGGAATGATAACCCTCCCGTTCCCCCCTGCGTCCGCAGTCTCGATCGGGTTCCCACCGTCCAACAACACCGCCCGGAGAGCTGCCGCCGACTCGAAGCGATCTTTCGGATCCTTGGCCAAGGAGCGCAACACCACCGCCTCAAGCCAGGCCGGAACCTCTTTTCGCAGCCTGGAAGGTGGAACGGGCACGTCACGCACGTGCGCCATGGCCACCGCGATCTCGGTGTCCGCTCGGAACGGAGCACGACCGCAGAGCATCTCGTAGAGCACCACCCCCAAGGCGTACACATCGGTCCTGCCGTCGGGGGTCCTGCCTTCGATCTGCTCGGGTGAGGCGTAGCGGGCAGTGCCAAGGACTCCCTGGGTGTTGGTCAGGCCCTCGTCCTGCATCGCCTTGGCTATCCCGAAGTCGGTGACCTTCACCTGGCCGTCGCTGGTGACCAAGATGTTTGCCGGCTTGATGTCGCGATGGACCACCCCCGCCCGGTGGGCAAAATCGAGAGCATTCGCCACCTGGGCTCCTATCGCCACTGCCGCCTCGATGTCAAGGGGGCCCTGCCGGCTGAGCATCTCTGCCAGGCTCTCCCCGGAAACCCTCTCCATGACAATGAAGGTGTCGGCTCCGTCGGTCCCCGTGTCGTACACCGCAACCACGTTTGGATGCGAGAGCTTGGCTGCGGCGACCGCCTCCCGGCGAAAGCGGGTCATCGCCTGGTCCAGGCCCCGGAGGTGGGGCAGTGGCATCTTGATCGCCACCAGCCTGGCCAAGCGGAGGTCCCGACCCTCCCAGACCTCCGCCATCCCACCGCAGGCGATGAACTCAGTCAGCTGGTAGCGGCCTGCCAGGGTCCGGTCCACCTCGCCCCCAGCGGCTCCCGGGCCTGAATCGCTCACCTCACTACCGTAACCGGCCAACCGCCCCCTGAACCGGCAACGCGAAGAAGTATGCCTTCAAAGCTGGCCACAAGCTGAGAGTGTCAGGGCGGAGATCAAGATCTCCCCTCGAGCTAGGGCATATTCAGCTTAGGCCGAGGGCGCCTGCTCGAGAGGCTGCCAGGATTGAGTCGTCATCGGCGTAGGTAGTCAGCACCACGATCCGGGTGTCCGGGTGAGCGCTGAGGATGCGGCGGGTGGCTTCCACACCATCGAGGCGAGGCATGCGCAGGTCCATCAGCGCTACCTGGGGCCGGTGGCGCTCCACCAGGGCCACCGCCTCCTCGCCGTTGCTGGCGGCTCCGACTACCTCGATATCGGGAAGGACGCCCAGCAGGGTTACCAGGCCCTCGCGCACCATCCGCTGATCGTCGGCCACCACGACCCGGAACCTGGGCTGTCCTCGGTCATCCCGGCACCCGCAACTCGACGGTCCAGCCGTCCAGGCTCGGGCCAGCATCCAGAGTCGGTGCCCGGCGCTGAGACCCGCCGAAAGAACGGTAGGTGATTGACGGTCCGGACCCAAACTGGCCAGACCCAGACTGGCCGGAGCCGCTGCCCCTGGACTGCCTGCGATCAGGAACGAAGGGCACGCCGGTGGAAAGTGCCCGAGGGCCGACCACCACGGCTTCGCCCAGCAGGCTGAGGCCGAGGCAGAGCATCAGGCCTTGGGTCCCGGCTGCGGCTGACGAACCTGCCGCGCTGGCAATGACAGCCAGTGCGATTTTCTCCTCGCAGTAGCCAATCGGATGTCTCCATCATCCGCTTCTGCGCCTCTGGGCACATCGGCGCAGGAGTGGATGATTGGGTGGATAGCAAGCGGAGGCCGGGCCTGGTTGTCCACCCCCCTCCACCCCCCCGCTCTCCACCCCCGAAAGCCATGCCTCCACGCTGACCACCTGTCGGGCCAGCTAGACCGGCCGCACCCCCAGGCGCTTAGCGGTCATCTCTACATAAGCCGGGTCGTGGTCGCTCAGGATGGCCTTGCATCCACGGGCCAGTGCCGCCGCACCGGTGGTCCCTGAGCCGCACATCGGGTCGAACACCAGGTCCCCCGGCTCCAGGACCATGGCCAGCAGGGTGTCGAACACCCGGGCCGGCTTCTGCGAGGGATGCCCGGTCTGTTCGGCCCTGCCCACAAAACCCACCATCAGCGACTCCTCGATCACGTCCAGGTGACCCTCGATGACGCTGGTGGGACCGGGCATGTAGCGCAGCTTGCCCGCAGCGAGCCGGTCGGCCTGGGCCTGGTTCAAGAAGTGCTCAGGAAACAGCCGGGCTCCGGGCCGAGACAGGTGGAGGCAGGCCATCTGCGCGGAACGCCATCCCCGGATCACCGACGGGTTGTTCTTGTAGTACCAGGTCAGCCACGCCACCAGCACCAGCGGGTCGGGCAACCGGCCGACGAAGCGGGCCACGATCTCGGGAAACCCCCACAAAAATACGTGATCCGAGACAGCTGCCGCCCCAGAGAGCAGCCGACCCACGAAGTCGTCGTAGTCGGGCCTTACCCCGCCTGTTCCCTTGTTGTACCAGGGATCGAGCATGGTGGCCGTGACTCCCAGGCTCGACCCTGCCACCAACGCCAGCGAATCGTGCACATCCATCGGGGGGAGAACGGCCACGCCATCGACCGCTAGTGCGGCAGCGATGGCTGGACCAAGGTCGCTTCGACCTTGCGAAACCGGCCCTGTATCCACTATCTCCACCGGGCCAACCCTACGTGCGCCCTCGTTCACAGTCCCACCAGCTTCGGGCACCGAACCCTTCTCCGGGAAAATGCCCCGCACCGGCGCGCCATCTCGCCTACGGTTGCAAACCATGGGTCAACCCACGGCTAATCAAAGTGCGCCGAGCGACCGAACCCGGGTGCGACGCCTGGCCGATCGGGGGCGCTATGACACCCCGACAATCCATGCCATCCTCGACGAAGGCTTTGTCTGTCACCTGGGCCTGATCGTCAACCAAAGCCCGGTCGTCATCCCCACCAACTACGCCCGTATCGGCGACTCCCTCTACCTCCACGGGGCACCGGGAAACGCTACCCTTCGGGCTCTGGCCGGGGGGGTTCCCGCTTGTGTGACCGTGACCCTGGTCGATGGCCTGGTGCTCGCACGCTCGACCCTGCACCACTCGCTGAACTACCGCTCGGTGATGATCTTTGGCACGGCCACCGAGGTAAGCGACTTCGCCGAAAAGCGCCGGATCCTCGCCGCGATCATCGAGCACATCGTGCCCGGGCGTGGTGCCGACATCCCAGGGCCGACCGACTCCGAACTTCGCGCCACCCGGCTGATCCGCCTGCCTATCGACGAGGCGTCGGCAAAGGTGCGCTCCGGTGGCCCGAACGACGATCCCCCCGACAACGATCCCACCGACGCTCCACTGAACTGCTGGACGGGACAGGTGCCCCTCCGGGTGGTGACCGGGACTCCGATCCCAGAGCCGGGGTGTGCGGCCTCCCCGCCCGCATACCTCACCACCTACGCCCGCAGCGCCACCTCGGCCAGGGCCTCGCGCGCCGCAGACAAGGTGAGCTCCAACTCCTCGGGACCGTGTGCCAACCCTGGGAAGCAGACCTCGTAGGCGCCGGGCGCCAGTGCCACCCCCCGCGCCAGCATCTCCCTGAAGAACGCCGCATAGCGCCCATTCCCCGCCGAGGCCCGCGCACCCTCGTAGTCGCCCACCGCCTCGTCGGCGAATGCGATCCCGAACAGGGTCCCAACCTGGGGAACCTGCAGCGCGACGCCGACCTGCGAGGCAGCAGCGACCAGTCCCGCGGCCAGCTCGCTGGCAAGCGCCACCAATGCGTCGTAAGCAGCAACATCAAGACGTTCCAGGACCGCGAGCCCAGCCGCGGTGGCGAGAGGATTACCCGAAAGCGTCCCGGCTTGATAGACGGGTCCGAGGGGCGCCAGCACCTCCATGACCTCCCGCCGACCACCGAAGGCACCGATCGGCAGGCCCCCGCCGATGACCTTGCCCCAGCACCACAGGTCGGGCTGGACACCACACAGCGCGCTCGCCCCCCCACGGGCAACCCGGAACCCGGTGATCACCTCGTCGAAGACCAAAAGAGCGCCAGCCCGGTCACAAGCGGCCCGCAAACCCCCCAAGAATCCGGCCACCGGAGGCACCAGTCCCATGTTGGCCGCAACCGGCTCCACGATCACGCATGCCACATCGGCGCCCACCGACGGCACGACGTTGTAGGGGACCACCAGGGTCTCAGCCACTGCAGAGGCCGGGACCCCCGCCGAGTCGGGCAGGCCGAGCGTGGCCACCCCGCTGCCCCCACCCGCCAGCAAGCCGTCCGAGTGTCCGTGGTAGCAGCCGGCGAACTTGACCACCCGGGAGCGCCCGGTGAAGCCGCGGGCGACGCGGACCGCGCTCATCGCCGCCTCGGTCCCGCTGGAGACCAGCCGCACCATCTCGACCCCGCTGACCCGCTCGCAGATTGCCTCCGCCAGGCGCACCTCGGCCTCGGTCGGCGCCCCGTAGGTAGTCCCGAGCGCGGCGGCCGCGGTCACCGCACTGGTTACCGCCGGGTGAGCGTGACCCAAGATGATGGCCCCGTAGGACTGCACGTAGTCCACGTAGCTGGAACCTTCGACGTCGGTCACCCAGGCCCCGGATGCCCTGTCGACGAAATACGGCGTCCCCCCCACCGACCGGAACGCCCGCACCGGCGAGTTGACCCCACCGGGGATGCACCGGCACGCCCGCAGATAGAGGTCGTCGTTGGCGGTCGTCATGGCCCTTCGACCGTAGCGTGCCGCCAGTCGGCTTTTCGAATAATTTGGCCAGCGGCGCCACCACGCCCTGCCCGCCCCCGCCCCGTTCGCCCCGTAACCCCCCGCTTGCGTTCGCCGAATCCTCCTCCAGGCGGTAAGATCGGTATAGCCGCACGAGGGCCAGCGTCGTCCCTGTCTTGTGCAGGACTAATCCGGCAACACCTTTAGAAGAGAGGGACGACCCAAATGGCAAAAGGCCTTGCGGCCCGACGGCTCGATCACACCAGCTCGTCCCGGCGCGGCCTGGTGTGGGCAGGCGCGGCGGCGGCCCGGGCGGACCTTTACCAGCCCGGCTTCGAGCACGACGCCTGCGGGGTCGCGTTCGTGGTGGACATGCACGGCCGGCGAACGCATGAGATGGTTCGCATGGGCCTCGACTGCCTGTGCAACCTGGAGCATCGCGGCGCCACCGGAGCCGAGGCCAACACCGGGGACGGGGCGGGGCTGCTGGTCCAGCTGCCGGACGACTTTTACCGCTCGGTGGCACCGTGCAGGCTCCCTCCGGCGGGCGCCTACGCCACCGGGATCGGCCTGCTCCCCGCCGATGAGTCCACCGCCAGCGGGGTCAGGGACGCGATCGACGCACTTGCTCGGGCCGAAGGGCTGGTGGTCTTGGGATGGCGCAGCGTTCCAACCGACCCGGGCGCGCTGGGCCAGATTGCCCGCAATGCGATGCCCTCGTTCTGGCAGCCGTTTATCGCCCTGGAGCCGGTGGCCGGTCCTTGGGCGAATGGTTCAGCGGCGAATGGTTCAGTGGGGCACGGAGCCGGGCAACCTGACCCGCTCGTCCTAGAACGGCGGGTGTTCATTCTCCGCAAGCAGATCGAGCACAGCCTGGCCTGGACCTACTTCGCCTCACTGTCGGCTCGCACGGTGGTCTACAAGGGAATGCTCACCTCCGGCCAGCTCGGCGACTTTTACTGCGACCTGGCCGACGAGCGGTTCACCTCGGCCCTCGCCCTGGTCCACTCGCGCTTTTCGACCAATACCTTCCCCAGCTGGGCTCTGGCACATCCCTACCGCTACGTGGCTCACAACGGCGAGATCAACACCCTGGCGGGCAACCGCAACTGGATGCGGGCGCGGGAATCCCTGCTCGCCAGCGACGTGCTCCCTGGCGAGCTGGGGCGGATCTTCCCCGTCGTGACCCCCGGAGCCAGCGACTCGGCCAGCTTTGACGAGGTGCTGGAGCTATTGCACCTGGGGGGGCGCAGCTTGGCGCACTCGGTGCTGATGATGATCCCCGAAGCGTGGGAGAACCACCGGGACATGGACCCGGCGCGAAGGGCCTTCTACCAGTTCCACGCCGCGGTGATGGAGCCCTGGGACGGCCCGGCCTCGATCGCCTTCACCGACGGGACGGTCATCGGAGCAGTCCTGGACCGCAACGGCCTCAGGCCCTCGCGCTACTGGGTGACCGACGACGGCCTGGTGGTCATGGCCTCGGAGGTCGGGGTGCTCGACATCTCCCCATCCAAGGTGGTGGCACGGGGTCGCCTCCAGCCGGGGCGCATGTTCTTGGTGGACACCTCCCTGGGTCGCATAGTTGGCGACGAGGAGATCAAGTCCGGCCTGGCGGCCGAGCACCCCTACGGGGAGTGGCTCGCCGCCCAAGAGGTCCATTTCAACCACCTGGCAGAGCGCTTCACCCTGACACCCACCCACGCCTCGGTGCTCGCCTTCCAGCGCCTCTTCGGCTACACCTCAGAGGACCTCAAGGTGCTGCTGGGCCCGATGGCCCGCAACGGAGCAGAACCAATCGGCTCGATGGGCACAGATACCCCGCTAGCGGTGCTCTCCGATCGGCCACGGGTGCTCTACGACTACTTCGCGCAGCTCTTCGCACAGGTTACCAACCCACCCTTGGACGCCATCCGAGAGGAGTTGGTGACCTCGCTGGCAGGGACCCTGGGACCCGAGCGCAACCTTTTGGCCCCCGAGGCGGCCAGCTGCCACCAGATCGTGATGCCCTCGCCGATCCTCACCAACTCCGAGCTGTCCAAGCTGCTCTACATAAACGAGGACGGCACGCGACCGACTTGGAAGACCTTCGCCATCGACGGGCTGTTCCCGGCTACCGGGAACGAGCCGGCAGGCGACCGCCTGGGTCGCGCGCTCGCCGACATCTGCGAGCGGGTCAGCAGGGCGATCGTGGAGGGGGCCACGTTGATAGTGCTCTCCGATCGACATTCCAATGCCAGCCTGGCTCCCATCCCCGCCCTACTGCTGGTCAGCGCGGTGCACCACCACCTGATCGAGGAGCGCACCCGCACCCGGGTGGGCCTGGTCATCGAGACCGGTGAGGCCCGCGAGGTGCACCACTTCGCCCTCCTGCTGGGCTACGGGGCGACTGCGATCAACCCGTACCTGGCTTTCGACACCGTCAACGCGATGATCGCGCAGGGTGAACTCGCTGGGGTCCCGCCCGAGCGAGCCGCCCGGAACTACATCAAGGCCTCCGGCAAGGGGGTGCTGAAGATCATGTCCAAGATGGGGATCTCCACCGTCGCCTCCTACACCGGGGCTCAGGTCTTCGAGGCCATCGGGCTGTCGCACGAGCTGGTGGATGCTTACTTTGGGGGGACAGTCAGCCGCATCGGGGGCATCGGGCTGGAGGAGCTGGCGGGCGAAGTCCTGGCCCGCCACGCCACCGCCTGGCCGGAGCGAGGCAGCGAGCTGGCGCATCGTGAACTACCCGCAGGAGGTGAGTACCAGTGGCGCCGGGAGGGCGAGTACCACCTGTTCAACCCGACCACTGTCCATCGGCTCCAGCACTCGACGCGCTCCAAGCGCTACGACATCTTCAAGTCCTACACCACCGAGGTGGACAGCCAGGCCGCCAGGCTGGCAACCCTGCGGGGACTCTTCCGCTTCCGCAGCGCCTCCGAGGCCGGCCGCGAGCCAGTCCCGATCGAGGAGGTGGAGCCGGTAGCCGAGATCGTCAAGCGCTTCTCCACCGGGGCCATGTCCTACGGCTCGATCTCGGCCGAGGCGCACCAGACCCTGGCCATCGCCATGAACCGGCTGGGGGCGCGCTCCAATACCGGCGAAGGAGGCGAGGACTCCGACCGATTCACCCCCGACCCGAACGGCGACCTGCGCCGCAGCGCGATCAAGCAGGTGGCCTCGGGGCGCTTCGGGGTGACCAGCGAGTACCTGGTCAACGCGGATGACATCCAGATCAAAATGGCCCAGGGCGCCAAGCCCGGCGAGGGCGGCCAGCTGCCCGGCCACAAGGTGTGGCCCTGGATTGCCAAGACCCGTTACTCAACCCCCGGCGTCGGGCTCATCTCTCCCCCCCCGCATCACGACATCTACTCCATCGCGGACCTGGCCCAGCTGATCTACGACCTGAAGAACGCCAACGACCGCGCCCGCATCCATGTGAAGCTGGTGGCCGAGGTGGGTGTCGGCACGGTCGCCGCAGGGGTCTCCAAGGCGCACGCGGACGTGGTGCTCATCTCCGGCCACGACGGGGGCACCGGCGCTTCACCGCTCAACTCTCTCAAGCACGCCGGGGCCCCCTGGGAGCTGGGCCTGGCCGAGACCCAGCAGACCCTGATGCTCAACCGGCTGCGCGACCGGATAGTGGTCCAGGTGGACGGCCAGCTCAAAACCGGGCGCGACGTGATGGTCGCCGCCCTGCTCGGGGCGGAGGAGTTCGGCTTTGCCACCGCCCCCCTGGTGGTCAGCGGCTGCGTGATGATGAGGGTCTGCCACCTGGACACCTGCCCGGTGGGCATCGCCACGCAGAACCCCGAGCTGCGCGAGCGCTTCGCCGGCCAGCCGGAGTTCGTGGTGACCTTCTTCGAGTACATCGCCGAAGAGGTCCGCGAGCTGCTGGCCTCACTCGGGGCCCGAAGCGTCGAAGAGGTAATCGGCCACCCTGAGCTGCTCGACACCACCGGGGCGGTCGACCACTGGAAAGCGGCAGGGCTGGACCTCTCCCCCATCCTCGCGGTGACCGACACTGCGCCGGGAGCCGCCCGCCACTGCACCGTCGCCCAGGACCACCACCTCGATGCGGTCCTGGACCGGGACCTGATCGAGGCCTGCCGCCCGGCCCTGGACGACCTCACCAAGGTGCGCCTCGCCCGGCCCATCCGCAACGTAAACCGCACCGTGGGCACCCTTCTGGGCGCCGAGGTGAGCCGGCGCTACGGGGGCCAGGGACTGCCGGAGGGTACCATCGAGATCGCCTTCACCGGGTCCGCCGGCCAGAGCTTCGGGGCCTTCGTGCCGCGGGGGATCACCCTGCGCCTCGAAGGCGACGCCAACGACTACCTGGGCAAGGGCCTCTCCGGGGGCCGCTTGGTGGTACGACCGTCCCGGGAGGTACCCGACGGCTTCGTGGCCGAGGAGCAGATCATCGCGGGAAACGTGATCCTGTACGGCGCCACCGCCGGCGAGGTCTTCATCCGCGGGGTCGTGGGCGAGCGCTTCGCGGTGCGCAACTCCGGCGCAACCGCGGTGGTGGAGGGGATCGGCGACCATGGCTGTGAGTACATGACCGGCGGGAGGGTGGTGGTCCTGGGCGCAACCGGACGAAACTTTGGAGCAGGAATGTCAGGGGGAATGGCCTATGTGTGGGATCCGTACGGGCGCTTCGAGCCGCTGGTGAACCCCGAGATGGTGGAGCTGGAGCCGCTCGGGCCGGAGGACCTTGTGTGGCTGGTCGAGATTCTGGCCCGCCACGTCGGCGAGACCGATTCACCCGTGGCCGACCGGATCCTCGCCTCGTGGGCGCGGACAACCGCAGAGTTTGTCAAGGTCATGCCCCGGGACTACAAGCGGGTGCTGGAGGCCGCCCGGGCCGCGGAGTCTGAGGGCGTCCCGGTCGAGGGCGCGATCATGGCCGCCGCACATGGGTAAGGCTGAGCTATATGGGTAAGACCACCGGGTTCATGGAGTACGGGCGCCAGAGCGCGACCCGGCGGCCGGTGGCGCTGCGCCTGCACGACTGGCGCGAGGTGTACGAGGACTTCCCCGCCGACCACGTCAAGGTCCAAGCTGCGCGCTGCATGGACTGCGGCATCCCGTTCTGCAACGACGGGTGCCCGTTGGGCAACCTGATTCCCGACTGGAACGACCTGGTCTACCGGGACCAGTGGCGGGGGGCCATCGAGCGCCTGCACGCCACCAACAACTTTCCCGAGTTCACCGGCCGGCTCTGCCCAGCCCCCTGCGAGACCGCCTGCGTCCTCGGCATCAACGCCGACCCGGTGGCGATCAAGCAGGTGGAGGTTTCCATCGTCGACCGAGCCTGGTCGCAGGGTTGGGTCACGCCGGTTGCCGCCTCTGTGCGAACCGGACGCCGGGTTGCGGTGGTGGGCTCTGGTCCTGCTGGCCTCGCCGCCGCCCAACAGCTGACCCGCGCCGGGCACCAGGTGCGCGTGTACGAGCGAGCCGACCGGATCGGCGGCCTGCTGCGCTACGGGATCCCCGAGTTCAAGATGGAAAAGGCGGTCCTGGACCGGCGCCTGGAGCAGATGGGGGCAGAGGGAACCGAGTTTGCGTGCGGGGTGGACGTTGGTGTGGACATCGGAGTCGAGGAGCTGTGCTCCGGCAACGACGCGGTAGTGCTGGCAGTGGGTGCCACAGTGGCGCGCGACCTGGCCATCCCCGGGCGTGAGCTGGGCGGGATCCACCAGGCCATGGAGTACCTGCCCTGGGCGAACAGGGTCCAGGAGGGGGACCTGGCCGAGGCTCCCATCACCGCCGCAGGCAAGCGGGTGGTGATCATCGGAGGAGGCGACACCGGCGCCGACTGCCTGGGGACGGCCCACCGCCAGGGGGCGGCATCGGTACACCAGTTCGAGATCATGCCCCGCCCGCCCGATCGGCGCGCCGATTCAACCCCGTGGCCGACCTGGCCCCTGATGCTTAGGACTTCCTCGGCGCACGAAGAGGGGGGGAAGCGCGTGTTCGCGGTCGAGACCGAGTGCTTCTTGGGCGGCGCTGGCGCTGGCGGCGGCGGGGGCGCCGGGTCCGGCGTGGGCGCAGGGTCCGGCGTGGGCGCCGGGTCCGGCGTGGGCGGCAGATCGGGCGCTGCCGGGGGAACGGGCGCTGGCGGCGGCGGGGGCGCCGGGTCCGGCGTGGGCGGCAGATCGGGCGTGGGCGGCAGATCGGGCGCTGGCGGCGCTGGGGGCGCCGGGTCCGGCGTGGGCGGCAACCGAACTCGGCGTGATGAACGCGTCCTGGACGACTTCATCACGCCGAGTTCTGCCTGGGCTGAGAATGGTCAGGTCCCTGCGCCGGCCGTTAGGGCGCTCCGGGCGCACGAGGTGGAGGTGAGCTTCGTCGACGGCCGCCCCCGATTCGACCGCCTGGAGGGCACCGACTTCGACCTGGAGTGCGAGCTGGTGCTACTGGCAATGGGTTTCTCGGGTCCCGAACCGGGATTGGCGGGGTTGTTGGGCGTGGGCCTCACGCCACGAGGCACGGTGGAGCGGGCAGGATACACCACCGGGCGCGACGGCGTGTTCGTATGCGGAGACGCCGGCCGGGGCCAGAGCCTCATTGTCTGGGCCATCGCGGAAGGCCGCTCGTGCGCCGCCGAAGTGGACCGCTTCCTGACAGGCTCCACCCTCCTCCCCGCTCCGCTCTGAGGCCCGCACCCCTGTGAGGGCCCGCCCCCAGCCGGGTCTCTGAGGCGGCCCGGCTCTCCGGGCCTGGGGCCGAGGCCCGGAACCATGGGCTGCCACCGGCTCAGGGCATCGGGTGGGCGGCGAAAAATCTCCACATGGTGGAGTCCGCGTCGACCGCGTTCGACTGGGGACCGAGTGCGGCGATCCTGTATTCAGGTAGCCGAGGCCCGCCCGGCCACTCGTGGCCCTCGCCGAGGATGGTGTAGAGCTCGACGCTCGACCCCCTGGCGCATCCGGAATAGGCGATGAGGTCATAGCCCGTTCCCGTTGTGGTCATCGCGGTCGGTGAGCAATTGTCCTGGCCGGCCCAGTCGGCCGCCGCTTGAGGGACCGAGTAGGTCCAGTAAGGCTGGCCGTTGCCACCGTAGGGGTCCACCCGGTCGGCCGTACCGTGGAATGCGATGATCGGGACCGCGCGCTTCGTCGAACACGGCAAAAGCCGCCGGATCCCGCTGACCGGCGCGACCGCGGCAAAGACCCCGGAGGCATCGCAAGCGAGCGCACTGACCAGGCGCGCCCCGCCCGAAAAGCCGGTCGCGTAGACCCGATCCGGATCCACGCAGTAGCGCTGTTCCAGCGCCGCTACCAGGGCGGTCAAAAAACTCACGTCATCGGGAGCGTCCTTCGGAACCGCTATCCCATCGGCCAGCGAAGCTCCGGGCACGTTCCAGGCGAAACCCTCACCTTCGGGGATCAGAGCCTGCGGGTAGGCCACTATGAAACCGTCGGCATCGGCAGTGGCGTCCATCCCACTGAACGCCTCCTGCCCGGCTCCCGTGCTCGCGCTGCCGTGCAGGTTGAGCACCAGCGGCACCTTCGTCGACCCGGCGTACCCATCGGGCACGTGAACCACCACGACCCGAGGACGGCCCGCGACGGTCATGCTCAGGCTCAGCGACCCCGACGACTTCCCCGGAGCTGGGCCACCACAGCCGCCGATCGAGGTCGATGGCTTACCGGTCCCTGGCGTAGACGGCATACGGGGACCTGAGGTCGTTGACGAGCGGGCAGCGGCGGAGGTTGCTGGAGGTGCTCCGCAGGCAGCTAGGACCCCTGTCAGAGTGGACCCGATGACCAGCCATCGGGCCAATCGGACCTGGCGCCGCGGCCCTCGCCTACGCATCAGCGCTCCATGCCGACCATGGAGCGACTGGCGCCGCAGGCCACGACCAATGGGCTGCTTGATCGAGTGGTCCAAAATGAGCTGCCCTGCGACTGGATGTAGTAGTGAGAGAGCGGTGACTCGGAACGCTACCACAAGGCGGGCGAGACCCGATGGCTCTCCAACCCTGGGTACAGGCAAAGTTCCACCCCAGGCCTGACGCACTCCCCGCCGCGATCGCGGACAATGCCTCTATGAGAGAACCCGATGTTGTGAGAGTCCGGGGCCTTTGCAAGGCCTACGGGAACCGAACAGTGGTCGACAGGCTCGACCTGGATGTCTGGAGCGGCGAGATTGTGGGGCTGATCGGTGCAACGGCGCCGGCAAGACCACCACCGTGGAGTGCATCCAGGGCCTACGCCGGCCCGACGCGGGGACGCTGCGCGTCCTCGGCCTCGACCCCGTTACCCAGGCCGACCTCCTCCGACCCAAAGTCGGCAGCCAGCTCCAAAGCTCGGCCCTGCCCGATCGACTCAGGGTTGGCGAAGCTGTACGCCTGTTTGCTGGGCGGGACGCCGGGGACCTGATCGAGCGTTTCGGGCTGGCAGACCGGCGCCGATCCGCCTTTGCGTCCCTGAGCGGTGGCGAGCGCCAACGGCTGTTCTTGGTGCTGGCGCTGGTCAACCACCCACGGCTTGTGATCCTGGACTACACCCGCACAACCCGCCTGGAGTCCGTGCTGCTCGGCTTCTACAGCGACATGCCCCAGCTTCGCGAACACAAGAAGAACCTGCTCCGGCCGCATCTTCGCAAAGGGGCGCGGCTCGCCTACGTCGTCGGTGACCAAGCGTCGTTCTTCCGATTGATGATACGAACGGGGCAACTCCTGGCCGATATTGCCGAGCGCCTCGGCTACACCGTCGAGAGCGTCGATCTCTTTCGTACCCGCTTGGCAACGGTCACGAAGGCACGGCTCCGTGAGGAAGTCCTTGTGTTGCGTTGGGACCACTGATGCCGCGCAAACCCAACCGCTACACCGGGCTCATCGAGCACATCTTTCTTCAGCGATACACCGCCGGGGACGCCGAAGTGCCCTTCGAGCGTACGGACATAGCGCCTGCCGCCGCCGAACTCGACATGAAGCTGCCGAGCAACCTTGGCGCCCGAGGACAAAGAGTGGATCATCATGGGGCGCGGCAAGGGGCGCTACGCGTTCCGGCTCTCCAGCCAGTCCCGGGTGCTACCGAGCCCGTCTCTGCTGGCCGTCAAGATTCCTGACGCCACGCCCCAGATTATCGTCATGCACGCGCTGGGCGACGAGCAGGCACTTCTGGCAAAGGTCCGCTAAACAGGCTAATCGACACGATCCTGTCTCTTACCACCTACAGCCTCCAGAACCATCTCCGCACCACGGTCACCGAGATGGGACAGATCGAGATAGATGAGGTCTATGTCGGCGTCAACTTGCGTGGTTCCCAGTTCATCATCCCGGTCCCAGACCACCGGAAATGAGCTTCCGCCCTGAGGTCAAGTTTCAGCACCAGACAGGCGGTAGGTGATCGGTCGGCCGTCGCCGACGAGGCGTGGTGGGGTGGCGTTGATCTCGTCCAACAAGAGCCC
>JBOGGT010000033.1:0-10619 GCA_050744225.1 Acidimicrobiales bacterium
CGCAGTACACGTCTCAGGCCCAAGCTGCGGAGTCGGAATCCACTTTTGCCGCCGAGGTCTCCAGCTCCTACGACGAGTACGCGACGCTCAACGCTGTCACGCCCGTGTTTCCAGGGGTGGACGTATCTTGGATCAGCTTCACCAGCCTCCAGAGCGCCAACCAGGGTCCGAACGGAGATACCTGCGACGACTGGTCCCTTGACTACACCATGGACGACGTCGGTGGTGTGTGGCTGATTGCGTCCGCTGCCGGACACGCCGGCGGTCCGGCGAACACCAGCTGCGGATAGGTGCTTTGGGTGCCGACCCCCGGCACGGCACCGGGTGAGCCGCATCTGAAGAGCCGTCTCCCCACCCGTAGCGCCGAGAGCAGTTCCCCGCGGCTAGGTCAAGGACGAAGGACCTGGATGTCGCTCAGGCCTGGAGCGCCCAGCATTCGCAGGTCGGTAGTCATGAGAGCGGCATTGGCTCGACGCGCGAGCACAACGTAAAGCGCGTCGGCGATGGTCAGATTGTCTCGCAACGCCCATGCGTCGTTGATCAGGTCATCAAGTGCCGCCGGAGTCACCAGCTGCGTGAGCCGCGCGAGCGCGAAGCGGGCTCGGTGTTTTGGCCAACTTTCGCCGGAGCGTTCGAGCCGTCGAAGTGCTCCGGCGGCTTCTGCCAAGAAGTGGGAGGGGGCGATGACCAGGGCATCACACCATTCGAGAATCGCCAGCAAGGTCTCCCTGCTGGGTGTCCGGAGGACAATCTCGACGCCAGCGGAGGCGTCAAGCACGCCCGGAGTGCTCAAGTCCCGGCGGAGTCCCTTTGGGCCTGGACGAGCTGGACCGGTGAGGTATCCAGGGTGACGCGCTCGTCCTCGGCAAGGATCGCCCTCCAGGCGGTGGCCGGGATCGCGCGATCAAGCGGTCGCTCGTATGCCACAGTTTCGACGGGCGTGGGGTCGGGTTGTTCGCCGACTCGGCCATGTCAATCATCCTAACCGCGTGCCACACCCGCAGCTCTCAGGCGTCGACTCCGCGGTCAGTCCGCTGCCGGATGCTCCCTGCCATGACACTCTCCTTGTCGTGTCCCAACACGGCTTGTTGGGACATTTGTTGGGACAGAGCATAGCAGAGTGGTGCCACGCACCACCTCTCACCAGCACATATCTGGTGGGCCGCCGGGGTCTCGAACCCCGCACCTTGGGATTAAAAGTGCACGACGTTTCATGTCTGGGCGTGCCGGGTTATCCCGCCTGTTCCCGTCTTCCCTGCTCAGAGTGGTTACGAGCAAGCCCTGCCGGACAGGCTGATCCGACATGAGACGCCGTAGGACCAGTTTGTTGGATCGGATGTTGGGACGGGACCGGAGGTACCAGGATCAACCACGCGACGACGACTCCAACGATCTCCTTCTCCACGACCGCTGTAGTTACAGCCGTGGCATAGGCTCGACCTTCGTGTCCTGGGATTGGTCTGCGACGGCAGTGGCTGCCTCGGCTATCGCCACGGCCGGATCAGCGGTCTTCACCGCGCGCATGGCTGTAATGACCCGAAGGATGGCCACGGCGACCAGGCAAGAGGCGGAGGCCGTTCTTGGGCAGGGCGCGATCTTGGAACGACAGAGTGCCGCGACCACCGACCAAGCCAAGTCTGTAGCCGAACAAGCGGTCGCCTCGGCCCAGCAAGCCGCCGCAGTCACCGAACAGCTTGACTTGACTAGGGCGGGTCTTGAGGTTACCCGCCAGAGTCTTCGAGCATCGGTCCAACCGTGGATAACCGTCGGCGAAACGGAATCCTTTGCTGGCACGAAACTGCTCGCCGGCACCTTCCATAGTGGCGGCGCCCTGCCGGTCTTGGTGCATGACGTGAAAGGTTCGGTCATGGCATCGATTCTGATCCGCAATGTCGGCGTAGGGCTGGCCATTATTGATCCACAGAAGAGCCACCTTCGCGGGTGGCAGGACCCGCGAAGCGACAACCCAGATCAGACAATGCAGTTTGGCAGTGGAACGATTCGAAACCCCGTGCTTCCGCCGGGAGAAAGAGCGCGCATTGAGTTTTCCGTAGACCTTGCACGTTGGCAAACCAATTGGAAGGCAATCACCGGGCAAGAGTTTGGAAGCGGTCTCCAGGCACGGCTTCAATTCGACGTCACCTACAACGATGTTCTGGGCAGCAACATGACCTTGGTTCGAAGATACGTGTTGGAGGATAAACCAGGTCAGTGGGCCCCATACCAGATAGATTACTTTAGTCCCGTAAATTCCACGTCTGCGACCCTGACTACCCGCTTTCGGTAACTGTGCGCCGCATTCATTTCATTCCCCAGCGCTTATCGGCCTTCACAGCGAGCCTTCCACTGGCCAATTACGGCCACGAGACTGGCCGTTTGGTCGGAGGACCGGTCCGCAGCGAAGCGGAGGGCTGGTCGCCGGGGGTCCGGGGGCTGGCCCCCGGAGGGCGAGTTGATCCGACTTGAATATGGGCGGGGGTCCATGGGAGTGGGCCGGCAGGGCCGCCTACTTCCACCGGCCGCGCACGTAGTCGAGCGCCTCTGCGGTGTTGAGTAGCCGGGTCGAGTTGGTGAGTCGTACGTAGAGGTCCGCTCCGCCCTTTCCGCTTCTCAGGAACATCGGTGCTCTCGCCGGTTCGACGTCGACCCGACACACGGTTCCCTCCGGGAAGGCGTGGAAGGTCAGGCGAACCGCAGAGGCGGCCGTCGGGCCCAGGGTCCCGTCGATCAGGCCATTCAGCCAGAGGCCGAACCCGTCAAGATCCTGCTTCTTGCCGAGGGTCTTGAAGTCGAGTTCGATACCCGAGACCTTTCCGCTGTCAGCGACTCCGATGAGCAATGTGCCCCCATCTGAGTTCATGAATCCGGCGATCGTCTTGGTCACCATCAACTCCATGACCGGATCGCGTTGGTTGGTATGGAGGTTGATTCTGGCGGTCTGCTTGTACTCGACTCGCTTGTTCTCGCCTCCGGCAAGCAACTCCGTTGTGCTCGCCGCGCGGAGCGTGCTTACCGACGGGACGGGGCCGCTGCCATAGCAATCCTCGACCACATCCCCAAGGTTGGATTGCTCCGGCACTCCGACCCAATACTCGTGTCCCGTGTCGCGCTCGATGTAACTAAAGTCCACCTTGGCGTAGTCGTGGGGCGCCAGCTTTTTGAGCTGCTCCTTGACCCGCCGCCGCCCCTCGATTGCCAGCTCCAAATACTCCCGGAGGTCTGACCGGGACCACTCGCCGTGCGGGTGGATAATCTTGAGAAGTCCCGAAACGGTCTTGCGCACCGCCCGCTCGTCCCGGGCCGAAAGGTGCGCGCCCAGGGCAAAGTCGGCATCGAGGGCGCGCACCTGGCTCTGCTTCCGCAGCTGGCGGAGAGCCTCCGCGAAGTAGTCCGAGACGAACCCGAAGTGGTTGGTGAACAGCGATGCTTCGAGCTTCGGGGCCTCCCATCCCGGAAGGTAGAAGTGGATCCGGTCCAGAAATGCCGGGTTGATCATCGAGGGCGGCAGGTCGGCAAAGAGGTGGGCGTTGCGCACCAGCTCGGCGTGCGGCTTGGAGGTATTGCCGATGAGGACAATCGATGCCTCGGCGGGCGTCTCCTCCTTCCCTCGAGCAAAGCTGCCGGATTCCATGTAGTCCTTTAACATGTTCACCACCGCTGACTCCGACATCTGCAATCCCGCCACCTCGTCGAAGGTCACCACGTCCCAGCTGCCCAGGAGCCCGACCCGCCCGGTCGAGTTGTTCACGAATAGCTGAGCGACGGTGACCTTGCCACCTGAGATAAGGATGGCGTTGGGGTTGGATTCCCGGTATACGTAGCTCTTGCCCGTGCCCCAGGGTCCGAGCTCGATGAGGTTGTAGTTGCGCTCGACCATGGGCACAAGCCGGCACACCGCCAAGAGCTTCCCTCGCAGGTCATACCCTGCGGGTTCCAGACCTACCGTCCGCATGACCAGATCGAGCCAGCCGTCGCGGTCGAAGCCCCGGCGGGCGTTGGTGTACTCGGACAGCTCGAACGCGGCTATCTGGATGGGCTTGAGGGCGCGGATGTAGAAGGGCCGCTTGGGGGCCTCGTCCTCCTCCGCGTTGTAGACCAGCTCCATCTGACACCAGGCGCCGCCCTGCACCAGCCGGTCGTAGCGGTAGACCGCCTCGTCGGCGATGTGGACGAAGCGGTCGTTGAAGCTGGCCAGGTGAGCCCAGAACTTGTCCTCGCTCGCGACCAGGCGGACATCGACCTTGTCGATCAGGTGTAGCTGCCCCCGCTGGCGGAGGCGGGACTTGGCCTTCTCGGACTCGTCGGTCCGGATGAAGTTGTCGGCGAGGGTCTGGTTCACCGCCACCAGGCCAGCCGCGACGGTGAAGGGATCGTCGGAGGCGCAGTATTTGCCCAGCAGGAACTCCAACACGTACACCGGGACATTGGCGCCGACCTTTACCTGGCGAACCAGGTCCTTGCGCACCACTCGCCCGGCGAAGGCCTCGTTCGCCAGGCGGTCCAGGGCATCCATCGACGTCGCGCTCACGGGTAGGCCATCCCCGGAGTCCCGGTGCCAGCGTGATCGTCCAGGAAGACCAAGGCGCTACGCAGGCGGCGGTAGGAGGATAAGGAGGCCAGGCCCTGGTCGTCCAGGTCAAGGGTCCGGGTAAAGGACTCCTGGTCGAGGTTGGGCAGGTAAGGCCGCCCGAGCTGCTCGCTGACCCAGCCTTTGGCATCTCGCCGGGCCTCCGGATCACCGTGATAGACCGCTCCAGGAGGAAGACCGGCCCTTGGGACGCTGCCCACCAGACGTGCCCCAGCCAGCGAAGCCGAGGCCGCCAGGAACATCGTTTCGTACTCCCGGTAGAAGAGCACCACGGCAACCGGAAACCGGAGGTTGTGCTGCCTGATCCATCCGGCAACTGTTGGGGCCGCGTCCTTTGGGCAGGCGTCGTCGCTGTCCTGGGTAACCAGTACGGCGCTGGGTGCCCGGCTACGCCACTGCAAGCAGAGGGCCGCCACTTCGTCCTGGCCACGCTGGCGATCCAAGTGGAGCTGAGCCCTGCTGACCCCTCCGTCGCGCGGGATGTAGGGTAAGGCCGCCAGGCCGAGCAGGGACCGCAGCCGTCCGACGAGGGCCGGTAGGGCTTGGCGCTCCCCATGCCCTTCGACCACCACATAGAGGCTCACTCGGCTTGATCCCGTGGCGCTTGAGTCTGCGGCGCTTGAGTCTGCGGCGCTTGAGTCTGCGGCGCCAGCCCTTCCCGGCGTAGCAACTCGCCCGGCGTAGCCAGCTGCGCTCGAACGAGGCCGACCTGGCCGGCGTCGACCGGCGACACAGTGGTGACTCCGGCAATTCTTTGCACCACCCGAATCTCCTCAGGGGCGATCATGTCCAGCAGCTCTGGGCTATGGGTGGTGATGAGCACCTGTGACCACGATGCAGCCATACGGAGGAAGTCGACGACCAGGGGGATCGCACCGGGGTGGATGGTCAGCTCAGGCTCCTCGACCGCAATCAGAGTCAAGGGCGGCTCCTGGAGCAGGGCGGTCAGCAGTCCTGCGATCCGCAGGGTCCCGTCGCTTTCTCGACCGGCATCGAACCAGGCTCCACCGCGACGGTCCCCCGCGTCGACTCGGTGGCGGAACAGAACCGCCAGGTTGTCACCCAGCTGGTCCACCCTCAGGTCGATCACGTCGCCGGTCACCTGAGCCAGCGCGGCGCGCAGCTCGCCCCCGTAGGACCCGGCAGCGACCCCGCGCACGATGGAAGCCCAGTTGGTCCCGGTAGTGTCGAGGTAGGCGAGGGGGCTGGGCTTGCTCGGTTCGCGCAGCGAATCGGGGTAAATCGCGTAGGAACGCACCGAGCGCAGCGCGTCCCGTAGCGGCGAGTACTGCTTGATCCCCCCAATGACCCGCAGGAGCAAGTCGTCGAAAGTGGACGGGATCCCGGCCAGCTCGGGTCCGGGATCGCGCAGCTCGCCTAGGCGCGCGCTGTAGCTCCAGTGTCCCGCCGAGGCTCGATAGGTGATCGACGCTGCTTCGGTCCGCACTGTGTAGGAATTCTCGGTCCCGCCGATCTCGATTTCGTAGCTTCCATACCAACCAGGCCCGTCCAGCTCGTAGCTCAGGCGGATTGCTGGACTGGTCCGGCCGACGTGACGTCGGAGGGCACTGATACCCCTCCTGGCCACGAGGGCGAAGGCCATCCCGTTGTCGAGTGCGCTGGCGACGAACGACAAGGTGGCTAACACATTGGACTTGCCGGACCCGTTGATTCCCGCCAGCACCGTCAGGTCCCCGAGGTCGACGGAGACATCGGTCCCCAGGCTCAAGAAGTTGGATGCCACCACACGGGTGATGCGCGCCCTACCCCCGCCGCTCACAGCCAGTCTCCCCCGGCGCCCACATCGGCGAGCACCTTCGCCACTGCTCGCGCCAACTCCACCCCCGAGTTCCCGTGGAGCACCGCCAGGTCCACCTTGGTTCCCTTGGCCAGCCTGGCCGTCACCCCGAAGGTTAGCACCGCCGGGGAACTGGAAGTCACCCTGACCACCACGGTCGCCGGGTCGAAGCCGTCGCCCGCAACCAGACGAGCCACCAGATCCGGACCCGAGCCGGCTCGCGCAACCACCCTCACCGCAAGCTCGGCTCCGGCCAGCGAGGAGGCAAGGGTGATGGTGGCCGCAAACACTCCGGTGGTGATCCCCTTGCCGGACATTGTGATGGTCACCTCAGGCGCGAGCCCAGGCCCAGGAGGAGCGTCAAGGTCGAGCACCAGCACCGGGACTACCAGCTCCTGTGGCGACAGCCCGCCGTGGAAGAACTGGCGCGAACCCCTCGCCGGGAAAACCGCGAGGCCCTCGGGGACCATCAGGTCGAGGCCGCCTCCGACACCGAGGCTGCTGAGCGCCACCCGCGCCGCACCCGCCGGGGTCACCCCGCCGCGCCCAACCCAGCACCGTATGTGCATGTCGCCCTCGCCCGAGGGTCGCTCCAGCACCCGGGCGCCGGCCAGCTGTTCGGGCAGGACGATGAAACCGTGGTCCGAGCTGATGACGGCTCGGCGGACACCGAGACGGCCGAGTCGCTGGATCTGGGTAGCCAGCTCGCCAATCATCCCGTCCACCGAGCGCCACGCGGTGCCGGCGCGCCCCGATTCCCCCGCCGCGTCGATATCCGTCGACCGAACCAGCACGACGTCCATCCCGGCGATCTCCTCGCCAAGTCGCTGGTCGCTTCGGGCCATCAGAGCGCTGAAGTC
This sequence comes from Acidimicrobiales bacterium, assembly GCA_050744225.1. Taxonomy (GTDB): domain Bacteria; phylum Actinomycetota; class Acidimicrobiia; order Acidimicrobiales; family JAJPHD01; genus JAVKSL01. The sequence continues at coordinate 7,247 of JBOGGT010000033.1, forward strand.
GAGGTCGAGCACCGCCCCTGCGGCACGACGGATGGCGGCGAGGCGATCCCCGACGTTGCGGATCGGCGCGCCCCCGACGCTGGCGAGCACCTTGCCGTCGTAGAGCGAGACGGACAGGCCATCGGCCGCTCCGGGCAGGAGGTTTGGCATTCCGACCGGGGTGATGGTGGGAACCCCCGCCACGGCCGGCTGGCACGATTCGGCGTCCCTGCCCAGGCGCGCAGCGAGGGCCTGGCCCAGCTCGAATCGGAGCGCATCCACCATGAAGTAAGCCGTCGGCCCCGGTGCGCGCTTTACATGCAAGGAATAAACCTCACCTTGCCGGGCCATCGTGCCCACCTCCAACCCCCCGTTGACCACCGCAGCAGTAGTGGCGCTCACCACCGCCTCCAGCCAGGCCAAATAAGCCCCGCTTGCGGCTATGGCGTGGGTATCCAGGGCGCCGAGATGGCCCAGGTCGGCTCGGGCGATCTCGCTCAGGCGGTGGGCCTGATCCACCCTCCAGCCAACCTCGGCGTACCAGGCAAGCAGGGTGGCGCTGGAAGTCGTTGAGGGAGGCTGGTAGTCCTGGATGAGCCCCTGCAGGATGGCGATGCGGTTCGCTGCCGCCCAGCGAAGGTGGGGTTGATCGCAGAGCGCGCCCGTGGCGGGCTGGCTGGCCTGCGGCTGTGCCCAGCGGCTGGTGGCGAGGCGCTGTTCGGCTAGGCGGTGGGCCGAGTGGTGGTCACCCGCTGAGAGCAGGGCCAGGCCCTCCTCCAGCGCCAGCTCCTCGATGCCGGGAGAGGGGTCCAGTCCCGCCAGGCCCGGCGCCCAGGACAGGCTCGCCGGGAGGGACATCTCCGCGTCGAAGTGCTCGGCCAGCACCCGATGCCTGGCCAAGTGCTCAGGCCGGCGGAGGCGGTCCAGCACCGCGCTGGCGCGCACGGCCTGGGCGGGGCTCACCGGGCTCACCGCTGCGGCAATCCGCTCGGGCAGGTCACCCAGGCCGGCCGCAAGCACCGCCAGAGCCAGGTGGCGGAACAGCGATCCTGGCGCCTCTGCATTGGAGGTCAGCGACGGCGAACCCAAATGCGCTGCGAGCGCGTCGTTGACCAGCGGCCACGCACCTTCGGCGTCCAGGCGTTCCCCGCGCCCACCGATCAGGACCTGCTCCGCGATGGCGTTGAGCTCCCCGGTGCGGAAGATCGAGACCAGCCGGGCATCCAGTGCCCCGTCGGTATCGAGAGCAGCCTCGGCCTCCAACAGGGTGCGGGCCTGCTTGGCCAGCTCGGCGATCCGGGCCTCCGTCAGCTCTCCTCCCAGTGCCTTTTTCAGCAGTGCGCCCAGGCTTAGCTTGAACTGGGCCGCCGCGGCCCGCAACTCTTCCAGGGGGTCCTGTTCCAAGGGCCTCTCGGGGATGTAGACCACCATCGTTGCGGCCCGGGAACCCGATAGTGCCGGCTCGACCGCCTTGCGCAGGGCGAACCAACTGCCGTCGTAGGCGGCAAAGGCGGCTCCGGCGGGGACTACCTCCTGCGCCACCTCCACGTAGCGCTGGTCGGGATCGTCCCAGATAACCAGCTGGTGACGGTTGACCTTGCGGGCCAGCTCGCCAGCCAGGCAGGTGCGAAGCCGGCTCACAGCGCGTCCCGGTACTTGTCTACGCTCGCCCAGGGGTAGGCCCCCGCCTTGAGGCCGGCTCGGCGGGTGGAAAGCTCGGAGCGCCAGTCCCCGAACAGCTCCACTAGGGGGGCGGCGCACAGGACTATGCCGTCGTCCAGGTCCGGCGCCCAGCCCAGCTCGGCGATGCGGCGGGCCTCGGAGTGGAATCGGCGCAGCTCCTCGGCCAGGCTGCGCTCGGACTCCAACATGGCGGCCACCTCCCGGGGCGTCCCCCGGCCGGCCGATAGCTGGGCGCTCTCCAGCCGGCGGATCTCGGTGATCGCCGAGCCCAGCCGTGCGTCAGCCGCGGTGGCCACGGCAAAGAGGGCCTCCCGGTTGAGCCGGTGCGCGTAGGCCCACACCCCCCAGGCCTTGGAGGGCACGTACAGCGGCCAGTAGATGGGGGCCTTGCGCCGGCTCTTGGAGTATCGGCTCAGGTGGTCCTTGAAGAATCCTCGCCGGAGGTAATCACGCAGGTCCTGGCCGAGCAGGTCGGCCAGCTCGTGGAGCAATGCGCTCGGGTCGTCGGTGAGCGCCGTCGCCGCCGCCTCGAGCGCGGCCATCACCTCGACCCGGTGGCCTGGCTCGTCGACCAGCACCCCGTCGGGAGGGATGGACAGCGGGTAACCAGGAGGTGCCTCGGTACTGGGGAACCCGTCCGCCCCCACCAGCATCCCCGGCGAGCAGGCCGCCGGCGCCTCGAACAGGTCGCCAGGTGGCGCGGCCTTCGTCGGGTCCCGCCCCACCCGCACGTCCCAGCGCCCGAACGCACACCCCACCAGGTAAGAGAACACCGCCTCAGCGGTGTCTCGCTCCAGCCCCGGCGGCACCAGTCGGAGGCGGCGCCGCTCCGTCACAATGCTCCGGGGACTGGCCCCGTAGGTGTGGGCGAGCACCTCCAGCCGGCGATCGGCGACAAAGGTCATCTGGGTGAGCGAACGCAGGCCCCCCCGCAGCAAGACGCCGTGCGCCACCAGGTCGCTGACGGACTCCGCGTACGCATCGGGCAGGTTTGGCACTGGTTTGTCCGGGAGGGAGGCGGGGTGGGCTCCCATCTCGTCGTCGACGAATGACGCAGCGCCCGCCCCAACAGCTTGGAGGATCTTTGTCTCCAAGGCGTAGCTGGCATCGAGGCTCGCCAGAATCCCGTCTTCTGTTTGCCGCAGCCCTTCCTCCACCATTAACCCCAGACCGGCGCTCAGGCAGCGTCGAGCCGGGGCCACGAACCAGCGGGAAGTCTCGTCGGTCAGGTCCCCCGACCGCACTTGTTCAGCTACCTGACCGACCAGCTGGCCGAACCCCTCGGCGGTCAACAGCTGGGCGGGCCAGGGCAGCTTGGACACCAGGCCCACCTCGTAGCTCTTGGAGGGCGTACCCGAGGCGGTTTCGTCCGCGGCGCCCACCATCAGGGCCAGAAGAGCACCAACCAACCTGCTCGTTAGCCATCCCAGTACGCCCAGCCCTGCGTTCTTCGGGATGACCGCCGGGCCTTTGTCCGCGAACGCACAACCCGCGGGCAAGACCCGGGGACCAAAACCGCTGTTGGTGCGGCGGGGCCAGGTGATGCCGGGGCGGAAGTAGTACTGCTGGTTGCGGATCACGCTGCCGTCGTAGGAGCGGATGCGGGCGCCGTCTTCCTCCCAGTCCACCACGAGGTGGATATCCGCCCAGTACGGGGAGTACTCGCCGCCCTTGGCAAAGGGGACCCAGCGCCGACCGCGCCGGGTGGACT
>JBOGGT010000034.1:0-18249 GCA_050744225.1 Acidimicrobiales bacterium
GCCCTCGATCCCACAGGCTGCGGTTCTGTTCGGCCATGGGGACGAGCGACCCATCGGGGTCCGTGCGAGCCCGGTGCCGGGCATGCACGAGGAGCAGCAAGGCCAGCAGCCCGGTCACCTCGCTGTCGTCGGGCAGCCCGGCATGGAGCGTCCGGGCGAGGCGGATTGCCTCGTCTGCCAGGTCGGATCGCACGAGCGTCGTTCCCCCCGTGGCGGCATAGCCCTCGTTGAAGATAAGGTACAGCACCCGAAGGACGGCTTTTAGCCTGCTCGCTTGGGCTTCGGGAGCCGGGAGTGCGAAGGGGACCGCGCTGTCCTTGATCGATTGTTTTGCCCGCGTGATCCGACGGGTAACGGTCTGCTCCGACCCGAGCAGGCCGCGGGCGATCTCCGCCGTGCTCAGGCCCCCGACCGCGCGCAGTGTGAGGGCGATCTGCGACGCGACCGACAACGACGGGTGGCAGCACATGAAGAGCAACACCAGGGTGTCGTCCGTGGCGCCCAGACTGCGCCCGTCCACCTCGCCGTACTCGGTTAGCGTTAGCGGCCACTCGACGACCGCGTCTTCCCGGCGGCGGCGAGCCTGCTCGGAACGCAGCAGGTCGGTCAGCCGCCGCGACGCTACGGCGATGAGCCACGCCCGGGGGTTGTCGGGCAGCCCGTCCAGCGGCCAGCGCGCCGAGGCCGCCAAGAGCGCCTCTTGGGTGGCATCCTCGGCCAGGTCGAAGTGGCCGTAACGGCGAACCACGGCGCCGAGGACCCGCGGCGCATGGGTGCGCAGCAGGTCCTCGATCTCGGCAGCGGGCACCGTCAACCGCCCTTTGCGCTCAGCCTTCGAAGTCCGGCTGGTGCTCGTCGATCAGCCTCACATCCGCATAGGCCCGCGCGCGGATGTGCTTGGGACCGGGGCAGCCGGCAAGACGAGAAGCGATCTCGGTCGCCCGGTCGAAGCTCTGGCAATCGACGACCCAGTAGCCGGCGAGCACCTCCTCAGCCTCGGCATACGGGCCATCGGTGACCAGGGCGGCTCCCTGCTCGACCTGGACCCGTCGAGCATGGACCGGAGCACTCAGACCTCGGGTTTCGACCAGCTCGCCCGAGTCGAGCAACTCCTGGTTGAACGCCTGCATGAAAGCCCCCAGCGCCGCCCAGTCCTCCTGCGTCCAGGCGGGATCCGATGAGGGCTGTCCAACCATCTCCTGGTAGTGCCGCTGTGACGCGAAGGTCAAGATCATGTACTTCACCGCATTGTCCTCTCACTCAGAGGCGCCCATCTGGCGCCTTCCTCGTAGACGTCGGAGCCGAGTTCCGCAATCGGACACTAAGGGCGGCCTACTTCCCCGTGGTCTCGAAGCGGGCCAGGACCTCGTTGGTTGTTGCGGGATCGAACGTCCACCACGACCCACCCAGATACACCTCCATCCAGCCACAGAAGTCCATTGGCTCCTCAACCGGGGGGACGTTGATGTCCGGAAGGTAGCCGAACGCGTAGCGCGCACCCGAACGTCACCTCGGCGTGAACCCAGTTGCAGATCGCCTGAACCCGACCCCACCCGGGAGGAAGGGACCCGAACAGGCGCCAGGCATCGTCGGCGAGCTGCGACATCACAGGTCGGCACCCGGCCGATCCGGCGAGCGGATCAGGGCTTCGACCCGCTCGGTGCCGCCCTCGACGTTGGCGCTCAACCCCGCAATTACCCGACCCTCTCGAAGCCAGTAGGCGAGCACCTGGCCATCCGTGCCGTCCGCCCTGACCACTACCTGGTCCCAGGTCGGGGCGTACCCGGTGTACTCGGCGCTCAGGTCGTACTGGTCGGACCAGCAGTACGGGGTGCGGTCGTAGGGCTTGTGGTCACCGAGGATATTCCTTGCTACGGCGGGTCCCTGGCCCGTGGCCGCAGCCCAGTGCTCGAGGCGCACCTGGCGGCCATAGGTCCGGTGGTAGGCAGAGGCCACGTCACCCGCAGCCCAGACCCCCGGAGCCGAGGTGGCCAGGTACTCGTCGACCACTATCCCGTCGCCCACAACCAGACCAGCCTGGCGGGCGAGGCCGTCGCGGGGGATCACCCCGACACCGATGACAACCAGGTCTGCCTCGACCACGGTGCCGTCGGCCAGGAGCACCTCGCGCACCGCGGGTCCGCCGCGCAGGGCCGCCACCCCCACGCCCATATAGAGGCTTACCCCGTGCTCGGCGTGCAGCCGGGCGAAGATGCCCCCGACCTCGGACCCGAGCACTCTCTCCAAGGGGGCGTGGACCACGTCGATGATCGCCACGTCGGCACCGAGCCGTCGGGCCGAGGCCGCCACCTCGGTCCCGATCCAACCCGCACCGATCACGACCAGCCGGGTCGGACCCTGGCCTCCAGCGGGACTGCGGCCGCCAGGACCAAGGGCGGCGCGGATGTGTTCCGCGTCGTGAAAATCGCGCAGGTAGTAGACCCCTTCGAGATCGCTACCGGGCAGGTCCAGGCGCCTTGGCCTGGCCCCGGTGGCCAGCAGGAGCTGATCGTAAGCAAGGCTGTGACCCGAATCCAGCTCCAGGCGCTGGTTGGCCACATCCAGGGATGTGGCCCTGGTGGAAATGAGCAGCTCGATCCCCCGGTCGGCGTAGTAGCCGGCCTTGTGCAGCGCAATGCGGTCGAAGCTTGCGGAGCCGCTGAGGTAGCCTTTGGACAGGGGGGGCCGGTCATAGGGGCGCACGTCCTCGTCGCTCACCAGCACCACCCGACCGTCGAAGCCCTCCTTGCGCAGGGTCTGAGCTGCTCTATCCCCCGCCAGGCCCGCTCCCGCGATCACCACCGTCGAGGTCAACAGCTGCCGCGGGTCGGGGGTGGGCAATAGAGCATGGCGGAACCGAGCCTATTCTTTAGAGATTCCTCGACCCGAGCGGGGACTGGCCAGCTCGCCCGTCGGTGCGGGCAGTCAAGCCGCGGAGCGACTGATCAGGTCAGCGTGGTTGATCGCTTCCTCGGGGCGGTCTCGCGCGCAGATCGGGCTGGGGCGCAGCGCCTCCTGGCCGAGACCCAGGACCTGCTGGGCCGCCTCACCGATCGCCGACCGGGCCAATATCGTAGACGCCGCTGGGCGGTCCAGCCCCGCGGCCGTGGCCCTCATGTTGGAGTTGGGCTTCTCGCCCCACGCCCGCAACGACCTCGGCGAGACGGCCCTACACGTCGCGGCCTACGAGGGGCGCACCGAGACGGTACGACTCCTCCTGGAAGGCGGAGCCGAGATCGACTCGCGGGACGCAAACTTCGACAGCACCCCACTGGCCTTCGCCACGGTGGGAAGCGGCGAACACGGCGCTGGTGAGAACGGCGCTGGTGAGAACGGCGCTGGACGGACCCTGGAAGATCACTCAATTTGCATCTTCCACCGGCCAGGCCACCTTCGTGCCCAACACCAACTACTCCGGGCCAGTAAAGGCGACCATCTCGAAGTTCGAGGAGCTGCCGTTCACCAGCGACTCCTCGGAGTACAACCAGGTCACCTCCGGCTCCGGGCCCGACATCGGGTACGTGCCCTGGCAGGACGTGAACTCGCAGAGGACTCGCATATCCGGCCTCGGCTACAGCATCACCCCCTGGATCCTGTTCTCGTTCAACTACATGCAGCTCAACCTGAATGCCCAGGGAGTTGGGCCAACCCTCAGCCAGCTGTATGTTCGCCAGGCGCTGGAGTACGTCATGGACCAGCCGGCAATTGTGAACGGCCCCTATGAGGGCTACGCCTCGCCCAGCTACGGACCGGTCCCGGTGGCCCCGGCGAACTCCGAGGTCGACAGCACCGAGAAGTCGAACCCCTACCCGTACAGCCCGACGAAGGCCAAAGCCCTCCTCACTGGCCACGGCTGGACGACGAAGGCAGGGGTGGAGACCTGCACCAAACCGGGGACCGCCGCGAACGAGTGCGGGGCGGGGGTCGCTGCTGGGGCCAAGATGTCCTTCAACCTGCAGTATGCCAGCGGCTTCACCAGCTTCGACCAGCTGAACGCCTCCTTCAAGTCCAACGCGTCGCTGGCGGGCATCCAGATCAACCTCTCGAGCGCCCCGTTCACCACCGTGATCGGCAAGGCTGTCCCCTGCAAGCCGGGACCCAAGTGCTCCTGGCAGATCCAGAACTGGGGAGGGGGTTGGGTGTACGTACCCGACTATTACCCGACCGGGGGTGAGCTTTACGCGACCGGGGCAGCCGCCAACTACGCCAGCTACTCCAACCCCATGATGGATTCGCTGATCGCCGCCACCCACACAGCCACGCCATCCCAGGCGCAGCCTGCACTGAACACCTACCAGGACTACGCGGCCACCCAGCTCCCCGGGGTGATCTACGAGCCTGAGCCCGACTACCAGGTCACGCTGGTACGCAACGGGATCACTGGCGTCGTCCCGCAGAATGCGTACTCCTTCATCACCCCGGAGAACTTCCGAGTCTCCAAGTAACAAAACCGTGCTACACCACCACCACCTCCTGGTCAAATGACCGGATACCTTCTCCGGCGCCTAGGCCAGGCGGTGGTGGTGGTGATCGGGGTATCGATAGTGGTGTTCGTCCTCAGCCACCTCTTGCCGGGAGGAGAGGCCCGGGCGGTGCTCGGGCAGCGGGCGACCGCCGCCCAGATCGCGGCTTTCAACAAGGCCCAGGGCCTCGACCTGTCCCTGCCCGCCCAGTACGGCCACTACCTCTGGCAGCTCCTGCATGGCAACCTGGGTTACTCATACCAGTACAACCAGTCGGTCAACTCCCTTTTGGCCGAGGACCTCCCCAAGAGCTTGGTCCTGTTCGGCGCGGCGGTGATCCTGGCGGTGGTCATTGCGGTGCCGCTGGGCATCTTCCAGGCCATCCGGCGTAACAAGCTCTCCGACTACCTGCTCACCGGGGCGTCGTTCCTCGCTTACTCGATGCCCACCTTCTGGCTGGGGTTGCTGCTGATAACGGGGTTCGCGGTCGATTTCCACCTGTTCCGCGCCGAGGGTCCCCAGGGCAACGTGGGAGCCGATTTCAGCCATCCCGGAGCGATGGTCCTGCCGGTGGCGACCCTGACCCTCGTGACCATCGCCCAGTTCAGCCGATACACCCGCTCGGCCGCACTCGACAACCTGGCTCAGGACTACATCCGAACCGCCCGGGCCAAGGGCCTTCCCGAGCGAGCGGTGCTCACCAGGCACCTCCTGCGCAACTCGCTGATACCGATTATCACCCTGCTGGGCGCTTACCTGCCGATCATCTTCTCCGGCGCTCTGGTCACTGAGGTGGTCTTCAACTATCCGGGCGTTGGGCTGCTGTTCTTCAACGCAGCGGTGACCAAGGACTATCCGGTGATGTTGGGCACCGTCCTGTTTGTCTCGGTGGCCGCAGTGGTCGGCTCGCTGCTTGCGGACATCTGCTACGCCATCGCTGATCCCCGGGTGCGGCTGGCATGAGCCAACCGTCGTCCCTCCCGGGCCCCCAGCTTGAAGTCGGGTCGCCGGAGGGTGGGGAGGCCCACCGGGGCGGCAGCCCACTGCGGCTCATTCTTTCGACCTTTGTGGAAAACCACCTCGCGGTCCTGGGGGTGGTGCTGGTGGTCCTGCTCGTCCTGTTCTGCTTCGTCGGACCGCTGATCTACCACACCGATCAGGTTCACGTGAACCTGCTCAAGGAGAACCTCCCTCCCGGGTCCGGCCACCCGTTGGGCACGGACGAGGATGGCTACAACCAGCTCGGCAGGCTGATGGTCGGTGGGCAGACCTCGATCGAGGTGGGCCTTGCTGCCGCCGCGCTGGCCACCCTGTTCGGGGTTCTCTGGGGCTCGGTGGCCGGCTATTTCGGAGGTTGGGTGGACTCGGTGATGATGAGGGTCGTCGACTCTCTCCTGGCGATTCCGTCGCTGTTCCTGCTCCTGGTGCTCGCGACGATCTTTACCCCGGACACCGGGATCCTGATATTCGTGGTGGCGGTGGTGGCCTGGCTTGTGCCCAGCCGCCTGGTGCGCGGCGAGAGCCTTACGCTGCGTACGCGGGAGTACGTGCAAGCGGTCCGGGTGATGGGGGGCCGCGGGCCGCGTATCATCAGGCGGCACCTGATCCCCAACACCATAGGCACCATCGCGGTTGCGGCCACTTTCCAGGTGGCGGACGCGATCCTGCTTATCGCCGCGCTCAGCTTCTTGGGCCTCGGCCCCCAGCCTCCGGCGGCCAACTGGGGCGAGATGCTCTCCAGCGGGGTTAACTTCAGCTACGACGGGTACTGGTGGCTGATCTACCCCCCGGGTATCGCCATTGTGCTGACGGTCGTGGCCTTCAACTTTATCGGCGACGCCTTGCGAGACTCCCTGGAGGTCCGCCTGCGTCAGCGGTGACCCGCAGGCGCCCTGGTGGCGGACCCTCGTCGACTGGCTGGCTCAGCGCTCCATCGCGTTCAGCGCCCTTTGTACCAGCACTGTGGCCAGGTGGCGGCGGAACGCAGGGCTGGCGTTCAGGTCCCCGGGGGGGTCAAGGCCCTCGCAGGCCAGGGCCGCGGTGTCGGCGATGCTGGCACCCTGTTCGAGGGCGGCCTCGGCTGCCGAGGCCCTCAGCGGCACAGACCCCATGTTGACCAGCGAGATCGAAGTGTGCCCGTTGGCAACCGCCACCACCCCGACGATTGCCCAGTCCTGGGCGCGCCGGTTGAACTTCTGGAAGGACCACCGGTCGCCGGACTTGGGCACCTCGATCTCGGTGAGGACCTCGTCCGGGCGCAGGGCCGTCTCCAAGAACCCCAAGAACGCCTCCGACGCTTCGATCCTTCGCTCGCCCTGCGGCCCCCGGGCGACCAGGGTCGCATCCAGGGCCAGGATGGCGGCGGGCAGGTCCGACGCCGGGTCGCCGTGGGCCAGCGAGCCGCCTATGGTCCCGCGGTGGCGGACCTGGGGGTCGCCCACCTGGCCGGCGATATGAGCCAGCACCGGGACAGCTCGGCGGACGAGCGCCGATAGGTGCAGGTCGTGATGGCGGGTGAGGGCGCCGATGTGCAGCCGGTCCCCTCCGTCACGGATGTAGGAGAGCTCGGAAAGGCCACCCAGGTCCACCAACAAGGCCGGAGTCGCCAGGCGGAGCTTCATGAGCGGCAGCAGTGAGTGGCCCCCGGCCAGGACCTTGGCGTCCGAACCCTGGCTGGCCAGAATGCCAATTGCCTCTTCGACCGAAGCAGCCCGGTGGTAGTCGAATGATGACGGGATCAACTCATGTCCTCCTCGCTGGCGCTGGCCGCGGCGGATGCGCTGGCCTTGGCGGAAGCGATGGCCTGCCAGATCCGTTCGGGGGTGGCAGGCATCGCAACGTCGGTGACGCCCAGCGGCGAGAGGGCGTCCACCACTGCATTGATAACCGCGGCGGCGGAGCCGATGGTGCCCGCCTCGCCGACTCCTTTCACCCCCATCGGGTTGGTTGGGCTGGGCGTCACGGTGGTCCCGGTCATGAATGGGGGCAGGTCAGCGGCAGACGGCACCAGGTAGTCGGCGAAGGTGGTGGTCAGCGGGTTGCCTGCGGCGTCGAAGACCGCCTCCTCCCACAGTGCCTGCGCCACGCCCTGGGCTATGCCCCCGTGCACCTGGCCCTCCACGATCATCGGGTTGACCTGGTTGCCGCAGTCGTCCACCGCTATATAACGGACCAGGTCCACCCGGCCAGTATCGGTGTCGACCTCGACCACGGCCACGTGGGTCCCGAAAGGAAAGGTAAAGTTGGGCGGGTCCCAGGTCATCGAGGCCTCCAGGGTCGGCTCGGCGCCCTCAGGAAGGTCATGGGCGGTGAATGCCTCGAAGGCCACCGCGGCCAGGGCCATCGTCCGGTCGGGGGACCCGCGCACGCTGAAGGACCCGTTGGAGAACTCGAGGTCCTCCTCGGCGGCCTCCATCTGGTGCGCGGCGATCGCCCTGGCCTTGTCGATCACCCTGTCGGTGGCCATCCAGACCGCAGTTCCCCCGACCGACAGCGAGCGCGACCCATAGGTGTCCATGCCGTGGGGGGCGACATCGGTGTCGGAGTGCAGCACCTCCACGTCGTCGGGGTCGCAGCCCAGCTTCTCGGCCACGATCATCGCCCAGGAGGTCTCGTGCCCCTGGCCGTGCGGGGCCGTGCCGGTCACCACCTGGACCTTCCCGGTCGGCAGCACGCGCACGGTGGCAGACTCCCAGCCTCCTGCCGAATAGCGAAGCGAGGACAGGACCCGGCTGGGGGCGAGGCCGCACATCTCCACGTAGCACGACAACCCGATGCCGAGCTGCTTGGCCGAACCGGATTCCCGCCGGCCCGCCTGCTCCCTGCGCAGGTCAGTGTGGTCGGCCATCTCCAGCGCCTTTGCCAGGGCTGGCTCGTAGTTCCCGCTGTCGAAGACCAGTCCAGGGGTCGAAGAATACGGGAAGGCATCGGGCGGAATGAAGTTGCGGCGACGGATCTCCTCGGGGCTCACGCCAACACTGCGAGCCAGGGCGTCCATGGCCCGCTCGATGGCGTAGGTGGCCTCCGGCCGGCCCGCGCCCCGGTAGGCGTCGGTCGGGGGCAGGCTGGTAAACACGCCCCGACAAGTGAACGAGTAGGCCGGGGTGTGGTAGACGCCGTGGTACAAGAAGGCCCCGAGCAGCGGTATGCCCGGGGTGACCAGCTGGAGGTAGGCGCCCATGTCGGCCACCAGGTTCACCCGTACCGCGCTCAGGCGCCCCTCCCCGTCGGCGGCCAGCTCGATGTGCTGGTGCTGGCCCCGGCCCTGGATGGTGGCCACGGCGGCCTCCCCGCGCTCCTCTGACCAGCGCACCGGGCGCTTGAGCCTGCGAGCCAGGGCCAGGCAGATCAGCTCCTCCGCGTAGACGTCCAGCTTGCAGCCAAATCCTCCCCCCACCGAGGGAACGATCACCCGGAGCTTTGACTCGGAGATGCCCGCAGTGATACCCAGCATCACCTTCAGGATGTGCGGGATCTGCGTGGCGGAGTAGACGGTGTAGCCGCCCCCGAAGGGTTGGGGGACCACGCAGACGCCGCGCGGTTCCATGGCTGAGGGGATGAGCCTCTGCTGTACGTAGCGCTCGGAGACCGTGTGCTCAGCCGATTTGAAGGCGGTGTCCACCGCGGCCGGGTCTGGGGACAGCACCCAGGTGTAGCTGAGGTTGGTTTCGAGGGATGCGTGAGCGAGAGCGACGTCCCCATCTGCGGCTTCGAGGTCCACCACCGCCGGCAGCACCTCGTAGTCCACGATGACTGCGGCCGCGGCGTCGAGGGCGGCGGCCCTGGTCTCGGCCACCACCGCCGCCACGCCGTCCCCGACGAAGCAAGCCTCCTCGACGGCCAGGGGGTAGTGTGCAGGGTTGAGCATCTCGGCGGTTACCGGCCACGCGCAGGGCATCGGGGCCGACCACTCGCCACGGAGGTCCGCGCCGGAGAAGGCGGCCACCACTCCGCCAACCTCGAGCGCCGCCGCCAGGTCCACCGAGCGGATCCGGGCGTGGGCGTACGGGCTGCGCACCACCGCGAGGTGCAAGGCGCCCGGGACCACCAGGTCCTCGACGAAGCTCGCCTCTCCGCTCAGCAGGGCGGCGTCTTCTTTGCGCAGCAAGCGGGTGCCGAGAACCCTATTGGCGAGCTCGCCTGCCTGCACGGCGGTCATGGCCGGACCCCGCCGGCGGCGACCGATACGCCAGCGCCGTCTGAGGCTGCACCGGCGCCGGGTAACACGCCGCCGGCCCCCGACTCGGCGGCCGCCAGCACTGACCGAACGATGTTGTGGTAGCCGGTGCACCTGCAAAGGTTGCCCTCGAGGCCCACGCGCACCTCGGCCTCGGTTGGGCGCGGGTTCTCGCGGAGCAGCGACCAGGCAGCCATCACCATGCCGGGGGTGCAGTAACCGCACTGCAGGCCGTGGTTCTCCCGGAACGCCGCCTGGAGCGGGTGCAAGGCCCCGTCGGCCGAGGCCATGGCCTCGATGGTGGTGACCTCTGCACCCTCTGCCTGCGCGGCCAGCACGGTGCATGACTTCACCGACTCCCCGTTCATCAGGACGGTACAGGCGCCGCAGGAACTCGTGTCGCAGCCCACGTTGGTCCCGGTGAGCCCCACCACCTCTCGTAGGTAGTAGACCAGCAACAGGCGGGGCTCGACCTCGTGGCTTACCAGCTTGGCATTGACAGTCATGGATACGCGCACAAGCGATCGCCTCCCTCAGTTGGTGAACTGCTCGGGCAGTCTACCGCGAGGGTCGGGCGTGTCTGGAGGACGAGGCATTTTGAATTAATTGGGCTCAATCTTCCGGGCCTCGGTGCCCTCTCACGACCCGCGGCGGCCGTTACGGTGAGAATTAGCTAAGCCATGCTCAGGGCCGACTGGAGGGCTTGAGCAAAGGCATTACTGGTGAAGGTGGCGCCCGATACCACGTCGATGTTCACCCCTTGGGCCGAAAGCGCCTCTTGCGTGAGGATCGGCAGAGCCTGGGAGTTGATGGATTGCGAGCGAGGATCAGGGGCCGAGTCCTGGACGACCGAGACGCTGTTCAGGGTGGTTCCGGTCATGGTGACCTGAAGTTGGAGTGAACCGTACGCATACCGGATGTCGGTGCCGGTGAACGAGGCGGAAACCGGCACCAGGGTGGTCGTGGTGGTGGGTGCCGGCGGCGAGGTGGAAGGCGGGCTGCTGTAGGTCGTCGGTGTGCTGTAGGTCGTCGGTGTAAAGCTGGTCGGCGGGGCAGTCGCCGTCCGCGTCGGGGACGCGCCGGACGACGAGCTGGCCGAGGGGGACGAAGCCGTGGGCAGCTGGGTCCGACTGCGCGAGGCTCCCATCGCGGGCTTGGAGGTTCCATCGTGCGAGCCGGTGCCCTGCGAACTCGCAGCATCCGAGCCCGACTGCGCTGCCGGTTGGGACGGGCCGGGGATGCCCGTCAACCCACCCGAGGGGGCCAACGCCACCGCGACGTGCGATCGTTGGAGCGTCACGGTCGAGGACCGGTAGCCCAATAGGAAGACGAGGCCCACGACGGTTCCTGCTGTGGCCGTGATGGATCGGTACACGGCGCCCCTTACAGCTCGAAGTCTTCACGGTAGATGTGATGGCGCGAGACGCCGGCGCCACAGAGCGCGGCGATGGCCGCCTCTGCCATGCCGCTGGGCCCGCACACGTATGCGTCGTGACGGGCGATCCCGGGCACCAGCTTCGACAGGTGGCCGGGGGTCATAAACTCCGGATTGGCGCGGCTGGGTCCCACGAGATAGTGAATCCTCGCGCCGCTTCTCGTTGCGATGGTGTCGAGCTCGGAGCGAAAGGCGATCTCGTCCGGTGTCCGGGCACGGTAGATCAGGGTCACGTCACCGGCGGAACCGGGCAGGTTCTCGAACAGTGCCCGGATCGGCGTGATGCCCACGCCTCCAGCGATCAGAACTACAGCGCGCCGTGTTCGTCGCCTCGCGGTGAATGCGCCATACGGTCCTTCAGCCATCACTCGAACTCCTGGACGCATCCGGTACAGCTCAGAGCTGTGATCTCCCAGCTCCTTCACCGTTAGGCGCAGGGTGTCGCCGCTCGGGGCGGCCGAAAGCGAATAGGGGTGCGCCTGCCACCAACCCCGCTGGGTCAGGAAGCGCCACATGAAGAACTGGCCGGACTGCGCTCTCAGCTCGCCGACGCGTTGACCTGTTACGTAGATCGAGGTGAGCCCAGGACCTTCCCGGGCCACCTTGGACACCCGCAATTGGTGGCGCAGGGCATCCCGGATCGGCTTGCCCACCCGGTAGGTCACCAGCAGGCATCCGACCACGGCGTACATCGCGATCCAGGCGGCACGATTGAGGGGATGGGTTGCGAAGTCCGATCCGGTCGAGAACGCGTGAGCGAAGGCCAGTGCCAGCGCCACGTAGGTGTACAAGTGAATGAAGTACCAGGTGTGGTAGCTGACCCGCCGCCGGACCCTGCGCGCCGAGAGCACCCCGACCGCAACCAGGAGGGCCAGGCCCACGGTCGCCGCGAGCATGTCGGGGTAGGTGAACACCACCGAGCCGGTCTCCGCGATCAGGCCCGAATGGGCCGTGACGGCATAACCCCAGATGGTGAACAGGGCATGGCCCACTAGCAAGCTGACCGCCAGCTCACCGTTTCGGCGGTGCCAGACGGCGAGGCGGTCCATGCCGATCATCCGGTCCAGCCAGGCAACCCGCCCCATGAGGAGCACCTCTATAACCACCAGGTACGTGCCGACCAGTGCGGTGAGCCGGCCAGCCGAGGTCAGCCATCCACCGAATCCCTGCAGCGAGACCGGCGTGGTGTCGCTCCACCACATAACACAGACCAGCAGGATCCCGACCCCGATGACGGTACCGACGAGAGCCTCCCGGGTCGGTTGTGCGGCCCGCGTCAACGGCGACGAGGTCGCGTAGCGGAGCGCGTCGCGCCGTTCGATCCGGCGGGTCTGGTTGAGATGTCCGGTGGTCAACTCAAGGGCCGGGGGGCAGCAGGGCCAGGGCCGGATCGCATCGACATCAACGAGCTATCGGCGCGATGCAGCCCACGCTTGAGTGGGTCGTGGGACACGAGAGTGGGCGGCAGGACGAACGGCACTGGGCAGCCAGGCCTAGGATGGCCCTCGGTATGAACGCCTCGCGCCAGCAGGTACAGGAGTTCCTGGATGCCAGCATGACGGGTGAGGGCTGTCTTGCTCTGCACCTCCTGGAGAGCGAACCGTCGCTCGCGAGTGCCAGCATCTTCACCGCGGCCGTCGTCGGCGACAGTGCGCAGGTCGCCGAGCTGCTCGCAGGCCAGGCGAACTTGGCGACCGATCTCGACGTCGAGCGCGGATGGCCCCCCTTGCTCTACGCTTGCTACTCCCGGTGGCACCGCATCGATCCAACCCGCATGGAGGGGTTGTCCTCAGTGGCCCGCCTCTTGCTGGATGCCGGAGCGAGTCCCAACACCAACAACGGGGGCTGGCCCGGCGCCGGCTATCGCTCTGCGCTCGACGGTGCGGTCGGAGCCAACAACCCAGGGGTGACCGAGTTGCTCTTGGAGCGCGGTGCCAACCCCAGCGACCGGAGCTCCCTCCGCCTGGCAGTCGCCCAGCCCGACCACCGCTGCCTGCGACTCATGCTCGCTGCCGGAGCTTCGATCGTCGGCGGTTGGGCGCTCGAGACGGCGATCGAGAAGGACGATTTCGAGGCCGTAGCGCTGCTTTTGGGGGCGGCTGGGCGCACCGAGACACCCGAGCGGGTCGCGGAACTGGCCAGTCTCGGGCTGGCCGACGCCGCTGGAGCGGCCTCGGTGCCCGTCGTCGAAGCGTTGCTGGCGTTCGGTGCCGATCCGGATACCACCACGCCCGAGGGATCGGTGCTGGGTGTGGCGACGCGAGCAGGAAACCTGGAGGTCGCTGGAGTGTTGGTGAGCCACGGAGCGACTGATCAGGTCAGCGTCGTAGACCGCTTCCTCGGGGCGGTCTCGCGCGCAGATCGGGCTGGGGCGGAGCGCCTCCTGGCCGAGACCCCCGACCTGCTCGGCCGCCTCACCGACGCCGACCGGGCCACTATCGTGGACGCCGCTGGGCAGCCCGGCCCAGTGGCCGTCGCCCTCATGTTGGAGTTGGGCTTCTCGCCCCACGCCCGCAACGACCTCGGCGAGACGGCCCTACACGTCGCGGCCTACGAGGGGAGGCCCGAGACGGTACGACTCCTCCTGGAAAGCGGGGCGGAGATCGACTCGCGGGACGCAAACTTCGACAGCACCTCTCTGGCCTTCGCCACGGTGGGCAGCGGCGCTGGCGAACACGGCGCTGGCGAACACGGTGCTGGCGAACACGGTGCTGGCGACTGGGTCACCACGGTCCGCCTTCTCATCGACGCGGGCGCGTCGCGAAAGGGTGTGTGGATCTCGGAAAAGCCTCCGAGCGAGGCCGTCGGTGCGCTACTGCGCTCGTACGGCATCACCGAGGAGGACCCGCCAGCCGAGCCTGTACCGGACGCCCCGCCTCAGGCCCCTGCTCCCAGCCCGGCGGCGGTGGGCGAGGTCGCCGCGCGCCTCCGGACCGCCTACGAAACCCTTGACCTCGCGCTGCTCAGCTCCCTGCTTCACCCGGACGTGCGCTGGGGCGGAGGTACGGAGGGCTGCTCGAACCGGGAACAGGCACTCAACTGGTATCGCGGCCTTGCTGAGCTGGGCCTGCGAGGCAAGGTCTGCAACCTCCGGGTAAATGGTTCCACGATCTCGATCCAGATTGAGGTCATCCGCCCCGCCGATGGGACCCGGCCTGAACCCCCTACCACCGTCGAGCAGGTCTTTCGAGTGAGTGACGGCCTGATCGTCGAAATCGGTGACTGAGGCCCGCGCAGGTCCTGGTCCTGACCGTTAAGTTAAGGCGCAATCCCTACTGCGCCCTGGCAAATTCTGCCATCGGCGATAGCGCTTATGGGCGAGGGAACCGGCTCATGAGATCAACTCGAAGCTGCAACGAGGCTCGGGGGCTGCTGCCAGCTTGGCGTCGCAAGTGACAACCACAGCGCCAAGGCGCTCCGCGAGAGCGACATAGGCCGCGTCATAGACGGTGACGTTCGCGCGCAGCTCCCACATACGCCCGAGCAGTGGCGAAAGGGGCACGCGCCGCAGCGGGAAGCGCCCAAGGTGGGCCAGAGCGCCTGGTACGGAGCCCTCCAGGAGTGGAAGCCGACGCGCCAAGCCACGCAGGGCCGACACGACCTCGGCGTCGAGGTGGGCCGGTGCGAACAATGAGTCCCCAAGGCCAAGGCGGCCCACCACGGCTTGGCGTCGGGGGTCGCCAGCGACGTAGAAAGCGACCAGGACCGAGGCGTCGATGACAACCAGGCTCACGAGGCTTCGCGCACCTCGCGAACCGCGCCCGCCGCATCCTCCAGCGTCACTGTGCTGGCCTGGGGCGGCTCATAAGCGCTCAGGTGTTCTCCAATCCGAGCCAGCACGGCCAGCTCGCCCAGCTGTTGCACGACATAGGCGCTGAGAGACTGGTGGTTCGTGCTGGCGGCATCGGCCAGGGTTGCGTACACATCGTCGGGGACATCACGTAGGTTCATTCTCCTCATGGTGCCATTATGGCACCGTCATCGGCTGTAGGCCACATCCGCGGGCTAACCAGCACTCCCGCCGCGATGGTGCTTTACGAGCGGGCTCTCGAACGTGCGATTCCGGCCACGGCCCGGAGGGCGATCCTTGCCGAGGACGAGTTCGTCACCGTGGATACCTCACCGGTCCAGCTCGTCCGAGTCCAAAGGGACTCCGTCGAGACTTGAGCACGCTGGTCGTGCTCGATGCGCCCGCTGGCGTCGAGATTGTCCGCCTCTCCTCGATGAGGAAGGGCGTCGATCCTGGGAGTGTGGACGCCGTTTGGTGGCTGGGACGCCTACTGGAGCTGGTTGTTGATCTGGTGGGAGACTACGGTTTCGGAGACGCCGAAGTGGTCGGCGACGATCGTCGGCCAAGCGCGCAGGCCGCGACCAGCGGTCAAGGCCCTGATTCAGATTCCCTCTGCCGGAGCGAGCAGCTCCGCGGCGAAAGCGCGGGAGGTGCGCTGGCGGCAGGAGCGTGCCGCGGTGATGAGAGTAAACGGAGCGGGATCGAACCGCAGGGCCCAAACTCCCCTGGCGGCAGCAAACAGCTTGCTGGCGGCGCCCGCCTCCCATCCGAGCACAACGGAGGCCAGCCCGTCGGCGTTGACCGACACGGCCTGAAGGCCGCTGTCGGGGGATGCAGGCCCTGTGGTGGCAGCCACAGGAAGCTCGGAGAGATGCAACGCCTCTGTGACGGGCAACCCGAAGGCGCCCCTTACCGCCCGGGCCTGCCGGTACCCGAGTACCCATGACGGCTCGACCGGGAGGGCGGGTGCCAGTAGGTCCCCGAGAGCCGTCGCGTCGAACCTGTGGGCACCGATCGGCACGGCGGGCGAGGCGGCCTTGCTCAAGGCGGCCTGAACCCACTCGAGGCCCGTGGCTAGCCGGGCGGGCTCTACCGTGTCGAAGAAGTCGTCACGGTTGGCAGCGTCGAGTTGTTCGAAGGCGGTTTCGATGGCGGCAGCGAAGCCGGCTCCGTCATCGAACGGGTCGAGCCCCAGGCGACCACACGCCTGGCAGAAATCGACCTCCTCGCCATCGAGCCCCTTTCAGGGCGGCCCATTCCATGTGCAGGGGCGCGTCTGGGATGCCAGCCTCGTCGAGGCGGAGTACCGGGGGAAGTCGCCTTCCCACGGGGCGCCGACGTTGCCGACTCTGATCGCCGCCTGCAGCCACCCGGTGAGCATTTCGAAGTCACCGTGCAGCCGAGGGTCACACTTGGTGGCGTCCACTCGTAACCGGGGCAGCCCCGCCGGTGAGGGGTAGTCCTTGTGTTCGGCGCTGCCCACGTAGCGCGCCTCGTTCGCCAGCGCCACCAGGTTGGCGACGTGTACCCGGTCGATGGTGCGCCGACGAGGCCTCCTGTGCGAAGGCGTCCTCACCGCGCGAAGCATACCCGCAGGTAGCGGCTCAGCGCTTCACCCGGTGTAATAGAGCTTGGGCGCGGTCAAACCGAACGTGCCCATTCAGGCGCCGTGATCTCGCGCCCTGGTAGAGCCGTCTGTCCGGCATTCACTCAGGGAATGTCCGGTTCTCCAGGTCAAACGGCGGCTCTACGGAGCACTAACCCTTGCCGCGGCTGCCAGCCACGCATCCCCGACGTTCCGCGTGACAACCCAGGCCAGAGCAGGCTCAGCCCACGTCGCTTCCGGGTGGTCCTATTGCAATGCGCAGGGAGACCCCCCCTGCAGACTTATACCGGATGTATTGCCGAGAAGGGAAGCGTTGCCCGACGCATCTTCTTGGGTACCGACACTTGAGTTAGCAGGGGTCCCCGCACCCGAATGCGCAGAGTGGGTCAATTCAACTACGAGGTCCTTTACCTCAGACACGTCCTCGAGAAGGAGGCCTCCGAGTTTAACCGACACCTCCCTTGTTGTCCCCTCTGGCAGACGGAGGTCGAGGGCCGCCAGGGCAATACCCCCGATCGCTGCATAACAGTCCGTGGAGGTCAGGGAGCCGTCGCACGACGTGAGTAGGGAGGCTGCCCCAGCCAGAGCAGAGACAACGGTCACGGCACGGGCGGCGACGCCTGCCGGTGTTAGCAGCGAGGCTAAGGCGAGAGCATCGCTCGCAAAGTCCACCCCATCGATAATCACCGCCTTGTGGCGCTCGTAGAAGTGTTGGATGCAACTGAATAATCCACACTCCCCCGAAGGATCTGCTTCGTTGATCGGATTGTCATTTACGTAGCTGTACGGCGCGGCAGTCTGGGCTACAATCGGGTCGACGTTCATGAACTGACTAGTGGCAGGATCGTAGTAACGAGCCCTCAAGTAGATGAGTCCAGACTCCGCATCGCTGTACTGGCCGGCGTATCCCAGAGCCGTTGTCACCCCGGTTGTTGTAGCGGTCCCGTAGGCCGAGTAGGAGGCGGTGCCGACCACGGCTCCGGTGCTGTCGGTGAGGACCCGTGTTGAGCCGAGCTGGTCGTGGAAGAGCCACAGGACGGTGCCGGAGGTGCTGATCTGTTCGATTGGCAGGCCTTCCGGTCCGTAGATGTAGTCATTGCTCCCGTCCGAGAGCAAGAGCGCGGGGCTGGTGGTCAGGTTCCAGGTGAAGCTGTTGACCACCGGTGCGCTGGTGGCGGCGGTGGCGGCGGTGGTGATGCTGTTGGGGATCGTCAGGCTCAGCAACTGGACGGGAGCGGTTCCCTTTGAGGCGTGACTTGAAGCATTGCCAGTTGGCACGGTGTAGGCCAGCGCTTCGGCGGTGGGCGTGCCGAGCTGACTGAGCAGGCTGTCGGGAACGGCGGCACTGCCACCGAGCACGATCACCGTCTTGGGGTGAAGCGCGGCCAGTTCGGTGACGGTCGCTGCACCCACCCCGCTGGCCTGCACCAGCAGCAACGGCGCCCCCTGGCTGGCCGCGAGCGCTCCGCCAACCAGGGCGTCGGGGAAGTTCACTCCGGTGGCGACATAGACCGTGCTAACCGTGGTCGGGTAGTTGGCAGCGGCAACCGCAGCTGCGGTGGCGAAGCGGTCCGTGCCGGACTGGCGGCTGACGTGGCTGGCGAAGTGAGCCAGATCGCTTACGACCGCGTCCGAGACAGCTGCGCTGCCGCCGAGCACGACGACGTTGGCCGGCTTCAATCTGGTCAGCTCGGCTGCGGTCAAAGCTGGGATGAAGCCCTGCTGGGTCAGAAGGACTGGGTCGCCGTCCTTGCCGGCCACTGCCGAGCCCGCGAGTGC
>JBOGGT010000035.1:0-21136 GCA_050744225.1 Acidimicrobiales bacterium
GGCTCGAGGTCACTGCGCAGATCCCGGAGGCCGATATTGGTTCGATCCATGGGGGTGAGTCGGCCACCTTCGTCCTGTCAGCCCTGGGCGGACCGAGCCTGGGCTGCAGAGTTTACCAGATGGACCCGAACGCCCTCAGAGTCAACGGTTCGGTGGCCTACGATGTGGTGTTGCGACTGGACTCGAGGCCGCCAAAGGGTGCGCTACCAGGGCTCACCGGATCGGTGTCCTTTCATCCAGGCAAATGACTCAGCACCGCGGCAGCGAGGGCAGGGTCAGCGGGTCCGCATCTCGGGCAGCTGGGGCCAGGGGAGGGTACGTTCAGCCAGTAGCCGCTCACCACCGATTCGGTGGTGCGTTCCACCGCACGAAGCTGATCGGCGCTGACAGGGCCGGCGGGAGGATTGGTGCTCAGTCCCGAAAGCACGATAACCGAGCGATTCGCCGCCCGGGCCTGGGCTGCTGCACGTTCGACCAGGGCCAGGTAGTCCGCCGCCTCGCCCTCGATGCTCTGCGCTTGGATGTCGATCACGTCGGCGACCTTGGATGCCTTGCCGGCCAGGTCGAGGCCCAGGTAGGCCAGGCTTCTGGAGGACGCCTTGGGCGCCAGCACGGAGGCGAGGTCGAGCGCAGGAGCGGCCACGAAGAGCAAGTGGTGCCGATGCACCAACGTTGCCGCAGACGCCATCGACACAGCTGGATTGCGCTGCTCAGCTTCGGGAGTCGCTGGCCATGCCTCGTCGTCGTAGAGCACAGCGCCTATCCAAGGATTGATCGATCCTGTGGCGAAGGCGCTACGCATCGCTGTCAAGCTTGCGAAACGGGCAGTCGGTACCACTTTCAGTCCCGAGGCAGGCGGCTGGCCGGGAGCAAGGATCTCCAGAACCTGCCCGGTCGCGAGCACTCGCGCAGCGCTCGCATTGGTCATCAGCTCGCCGAGCACCTGGGAGGTCAGGATCCAGGTTCGGCGGCCTGCCCCCGCCAGGGAGATCGCCCCGGTGGCGGACGGCGTTGCCGACCGAGTCGACACGAGTGGCCCCTGGGTCTGCTGGGTGCCGGACCGGACAGCGACCGAGCAGCTCGCGGCTATCGAGGCAACCAGAAGCAGCGCACATTCCCGGACTACGGGGGCCACCCGTTGTCTGGCGCGAGCAGCGCGCCGCTCGGAGACTGACTTGAGCACTTGGGGAACGGTCCTGCTGGCTCTGGACGTAGTCGTGGGGATGGTGGCGGTAGTTGCCGCGCTCGGTCGCCCGCACTCCGACGACGAAGGCGACGGCGTCGGGAAGGTCGAGCTGCCCATTCCCCGCCGGGTCCACTTCGTGCGCACGCTCTCCTTCTATCTCAGCTTTGCCGTCGTGTCCAGCCTGCTCGTAGGCATCCGGCCGGGCTTGGGCTCGGTGTACCAGGTCGTGGTCGTCAGGGTGGCGCTCATTTCGCTTCGGCAGCCGGGTCCGCTGGCCGCCTACGGCGCCCACCTGAACGGCAACATTCGCTTGATAGTGGTGGTCGAGATCCTCTGCCTGGCCGTTGTCTTGCGGGCAGATTGTTCCAGGAAGGTGGTCGTGGGCCTCCACGGAGCCATGTTCCTTGTTATCAGCATTGGAATGGACTCGCTCACGCTTGCGGTGGCGGCCGCGAGCCACCTGCCAGTTGTCACCTACCTCTTTGTCAGCACGTTGGCGAACCTGACGGCAGGGGCGGCGGTGATGCTGCGGTTGCTGGCCACCACCTTTGACCTTCCCAGGCCAACCACCGTGCCCATCCGCCGGCCTCGTTTCGCGGTCGAATCAGCCATTTTCGCCAGCTCGGTGGTGGTGGCGTTGGTGGCAGTCTTCGTGGGGGTATCGGTGCTTAGCTTTGCGTTTGCCGGCGCGCGACCCGTAGTGGCACTGGTGGTGTTCCTCAGCTTCCCGGCGGTTTTCGTCATTCTGTACCTGGCCCTGTTGGTCGCGGGGGAGCGTCCTCGACCGGGACCCGTCTCGACCCATCCTCCGCCCCTTAGCGTGATCGTCCCGGCGTACAACGAAGAGTCGGGCATTGCTCTGACCCTGGGGTCCCTGGACCTGGCGGCAGAACGCTACGGTGCACCCGTGCTGGTGGTAGTGGCGGACGACGGGTCGACCGACTCCACGGTCGCGCTGGTCACTGCGACTATGGCGCGTTTCGTGGCCGCTAGCGGCTTAATCGTAGAGGCGGGGCACGCGGGCAAGGCCGGAGCACTCAACAACGCTCTGCGCCGGACCACCACCGAACTCGTTGTCCGGGTCGACGCAGACGTCGTGCTGGACAGGGATGCGTTCGTGCCGCTGCCGGCTTGGTTCGCCAACCCGGCGGTGGGGACCGTAGGGGCGCTCAGCCTGCCGCGCGAGGACCTGGCAGGTTGGATCCGCAGGGCACGCCTGTTCGAGTGCCTGCTGAACTTCGCCTTCGTGCGGCTGGCCCAGCAGCGGGTGGACGCCGTAGGGTGCATACCGGGCACCTTCACCGCCTTCAGGCGGGAGCTGGCCGTGCAGGCGGGAGGTTTCGTGGTCGGCATGAACGGCGAGGACGCTGACCTGACAATGCAGATCGGACGCCTGGGCTTCAGGGCAGTCGTCGATCCGCGGATCCGCAGCTTCGAGGACGTCCCGGCCACCCTGGGCGCACTGAGGGAGCAGCGCACCCGGTGGAACCGGTCCGGTGCACAGGTGATGGCTCGCCATTCGCCCCTGACGGCGGGGAACGGCTGCCCCCGTACCTGGTTCATGTACGTGCGCAACTCGATGATCAGGGTGACTGCTCTGTTGCGGCCGCTGGTCTACGTACATGCCTTTCAGGTCGCCCTCCTGACTCCGAACCTGCGCAACGGCGTGGGGTCGATCGTCGCCCTGTATGCGGCCTCCGCGGCGCCGATCCTCAGTATGACGGTCTACTTGGCCATCCAACACGGCTTCGCCCGCCAGCTGGCGTGGTTACCAGTCATGTACCCTTTCACCTTTGTGCGAAGGGTGTTTACTCTGGAAGCCATCCTCACCCTGCCAACCAGGTCGGTGACGGTCCGGGCCAACGCCCTCACCCCGAAGCGGCTTTCCCCTGCCCCGGCCGGCGCGTGAGCCGTGTGCGTCGGGCCTGCGCAGGCCGGCGCCAAAGTGGTCTGGGGTTCGACCCTGTCGACGCTTGACGTGCAGGATCATCCACCTGGACAGGTGCGGCTCCGGCTGGGTGCCCGTTGCTGGGACCTGCGCACCCGAGCCCTGGTGATGGGGATCTTGAACCGGACGCCGGACTCGTTCTACGACCGGGGGGCGAACTGGGAGATGGACGCATTCCTGGCACGGGCCGAGTCGATGGTGGCCGAGGGCGCCGACATCTTGGACGTCGGCGGGGTGACCGCGGGTCCCGGCCCTGTGGTCAGCGTGGCGGAGGAGCTTGAGCGGGTGGTCCCGGCGGTGGAGGCGTTGGCAGCCCGGTTCGAGGTGGCGATCTCGGTGGACACCTGGAGGGCGGAGGTGGCGGGGGCGGCCTACGCCGCGGGGGCGGTGCTGGGAAACGACATATCCGGGTTCGCCGACCCGGACTTTTTGGCGACTGCAGCGGCTGGAGGTGCGTCGGTGGTCGCCACCCACATCCGGCTGGGTCCGCGGGTCCCTGACCCTGATCCGGTCTACGCGGACGTGGTGGGCGAGGTCTGCGACCGCCTGGTCGGACTGGCTGTCCGGGCGCTCGAAGCCGGGATCGCCCCGGAGCGGGTACTTGTCGATGCCGGCCTGGACCTGGGTAAGACCCCGGAGCAATCGCTGGCGCTGTTGCGCGCCTCGGATCGACTGGCCGCGCTCGGCCACCCGCTGGTGGTCTCGGCTTCCAACAAGGCGTTCCTGGGTGGGGTGCTCGGCCTTGCCCTCGACCAACGCCGGGAGGCCTCCCTCGCCGCCGCCGCCATCGCTGTGGCCCGGGGAGCCAGGATGGTCCGGACCCACGATGTGGCCGGGGTCCGCAGGGTATGCGCCACCCTTGCCGCCGTGGCCGAGGCAGGCGAATGACCGACCCCGCCGACCCCGCCTCGCCCGCCGCCGACCCCGCCTCGCCCGCCGAGCCGCGGGTGCACCTGGTGAAAGGGGACGACCCCTCCCTGGTCTCCGAGGCGGTGACCAAACTTTTGTCTTCCCTGGTGGGGCCCGAGGACCCGCGCCTGGTGGTGGAGGAACACGGTCCTGAGGTTCCGGACACCAGCGCCCCGGACCTGATCGGACCCATTCTGGACGCCCTTAGAACTGCTCCGTTCCTGACCCAGCGGCGGGTGGTGGTGGTGCGCGATGCAGGCCGGCTGCGCGCCGAGGAGGTGGAACGTCTGGTAGCCGGTTTCGATCACCTGGCACCGAGCACTTACGTGGTGATGGTGAGCGGCGGGGGGACCCTTTCCACCAAGCTGGGCACGGCTGTGCGCAGAGTCGGCAGGGTCGTCGACGCCTCGACGCCAACCGGGCGGGATCGTTCTGGCTGGGTTGCTCAACGCACCCGCCACGGGCCGGTCCGGCTCGACGCAGCGGCCACCGCCCTTGTGGACAAGCACCTCGGCGCCGACCTGGCGCGCCTGGCGGGCCTGCTCGACTCCCTGGCTGCGGCGTATGGCGAGGGGGCCAAGCTGGGCCCCCGCGAGCTGGAGCCGTTCCTTGGGAGCTCTGGCGGGGTGATGCCCTGGGACCTGACCGACGCCATCGACCGATCCGACACCGCGGGGGCGCTGGAGGCCCTGAGCCGACTCCTCAGCGCAGGGCAGCGCCACCCCCTCGCTCTGCTGGCCACCCTGCACCGCCACTACGCCTCTATGCTCCGTCTGGACGGGGCCGGTGTCACCAGTGACGCGGAGGCAGCTGGGGTGCTTGGCGTGCGCTCTGCCTGGAGTGCGGGCAAGTCCCTGGCGGCGGGTCGCCGGCTCGGGTCAGCCGGGGTGGCTCGGGCGATCGACCTGCTGGCCCGAGCCGACCTGGACCTGAAGGGGGCCACCGCGCTGGACGGCACGGTGATCCTTGAGGTGCTGGTGGCCCGGCTCTCGCGCCTGGCTCCGCGGTCAAAGAGCCATCGGTCCTGATGCCCCCCTTGTCCCCCCCTTTTTTGATGAACTTGCTCGGCGCTGCCCCAGCCTCGTGCCCACCCCCGCCCCTTCTGCCGGCGTGGTCGATCCGTGAGTGGGTCCGGGTCCGAATACGGTATGGGCCGAGGGCCGGCTCGCCAGGCGAGCTAGAATGTCTCGGGTCAGGACGAGTCCCCGCGAGAGGAGCCATCGAATGGTCAAGGTAGGTCTGTGGGTCAAGCTGGAGGCCAAGCCCGGCAAGGAGGACGAGGTCGGTGCCTTCCTGCAGGGAGCGCAGCCGATCGTCGAGGCAGAGCCCGCCACCGTGGCCTGGTTCGCCGTCCGCCTCAGCGACTCTGTCTTCGGCATCTTCGACGTCTTTCCCGACGACGCCGGGCGTGATGCCCACCTGAACGGCCAGGTAGCGGCGGCGCTCATGGCCAACGCCGAGGCGTTGCTCGCCACACCGCCCTCGATCGAGAAGATCGACGTGCTGGCGTCCAAGCTGCCCGGCTGAGCCCGCCCAGTCGGGGCCGAGCCCGCCCAGTCGGGGCCGAGCGCGCCCAGGTGTTGCACTTTTCCACCCAAAATGTGGACAACTGCAACAGCTGGGAAGTCAGTGACGGTTGAGAGCCGGGCTCAGGCCGCGGCGAGCTCGGCCAAGTCCCGGCCACGCGCCTCGGGGAGGGCTCGCCAGATTATCCACAGACCTGGAACGGCAACGACCACCAAGAGGGTGGCGGTGTCGCCAATGCTCCCGATCAGGCCCCCGCTGGCGCCGAGCACTCCCACGAGGGTGGGGCCGATCAGCATCCCGGCACTGGCGAATACGTTCCGCGCCCAGGACGCCGCCTGGGCACGGATCTCGGTCGGGAAGAGCTCGGTGGCAAAAGCCGTTAGCACTGGACCGATGCCCAGGCCGAAGAACACGGCCCCAACCAGGGCGACGAAGCTGACCACCCTTCCCTGGACCTGAAACAGCGCTATTCCAAAGACGATGGTCAGCGAGACGTAGATGGCGGCGGTGGGTCGCCGCCCAATCCGCTCCATCAGGCGCCCCGAGCTGTAGTAGCCACCGATGCCAAAGGCGGCCGCGGCGATGAACATGATAGATACCAAAGTAACAGAGAAATGCTGGGTGTGCTCCGCGTAATAGGGCCACCAGGCCGTGCCCACAGCCACAGGCAGGGCCTGGCAGAACGAGAGCAACCCTACCGCTATCAGCAGGTGGCGGTGTGGGGGGCGCCACGCTGAGAGCAGATCCTTCGGGCGCAGGCGCCCCGCCCCCGCCAACCCGCCGCCGAAGAGTAGGGTTCGCCTGGCGCTGAAGCGCCAGCTCTCCCTGAGCCTGCGCCGGGCAAGGCCGACGGCCAGCAGGGGAATCACGCCCACCAGGTAGAAGGGGCGCCAGGAGTAGGGTCCGTTTTGGAGGTGTACCGCCGACAGCAGCCCCACCGCCACGGCGCCGAGTGGGGCCATGGCCAGAAGCGTTCCGAGCGCCCGGCCCCGCCGCTCGGCGGGGAACTCCTCCACCACCAGTGCGACCGCCACCGCGAACTCCGCGGCGGTGAAGGTCTGCGCTCCGAACTGGAACCCGGCGAAGGCCCAGATGGAGAAGGAGAATGCCGTAGCCACGGTAAAGGCGGTATAGCCAAGGATGGTCCAGCACAACAGGGGTCGGCGCCCGATCCGGTCCGAGGCGAAAACCGCGAAGAAGGCCACGAACTGGCCGGCGGCGATCGGTATGTGGATGAGTCCCAGGGTGGTGACGCTGGCGCCGAAGCTGTGCTGGACATTCGTGAGCAGAAGCGAGGAGACCTCGTTGTCGTAGCCGTCGAAGAACGAGGCAGAGGCGAGCAGCACCAGCAGCAGGCGCAGGTACGCGGCACCCGGCTGCCCTTCGGGGGATCTGACAGCTTCGGGAGCGACGCGGGCCAAACGCATGGCGTCATCATTCCAGCAATCGGGCGCGGATGTCGTAAGTCACTAGCTTCGCGGCATGGCAGGTGTCCCCGAGGGGTCCAGCATCGGGCTACGGCGTCACTTCAGCACCGAGGGGGTACACCCTTACGACCAGGTGGCCTGGGAGCGTCGGGATGCCCGCATCGTCAACTTCGCCGACGGGGCGGTCGCCTTCGAGCAACTGGGCGTGGAGGTGCCAGCCAAGTGGAGCGTCAACGCCACCAACATCTTGGCCCAGAAGTACTTCCGGGGCACCCTCGGCACCCCCGAGCGGGAGTCCTCGCTGCGCCAAGTGGTGGACCGAGTGGTGGACACGATCAGTGCGTGGGGCCAGGCAGACGGCTACTTCTCGGACGCCGCCGAGCGCAGCGCCTTCTCCGACGAGCTCAAGTGGCTGATCGTCAACCAGCACGCCGCCTTCAACTCTCCGGTCTGGTTCAACATCGGTGTGGCCGGGGTTCCTCGCCAGGCCAGCGCATGTTTCATCCTGGCCGTTGAGGACGACATGGCCTCCATCCTGCGCTGGTACGCAGAGGAGGGGATGATCTTCAAAGGTGGATCGGGGGCCGGGGTGAACCTGTCTCCGATCCGCTCCTCCCGCGAGGCGATGGCCGGTGGTGGCAAGCCATCGGGCCCGGTGAGCTTCATGCGCGGCGCCGACGCCTCGGCGGGCACCATCCGCTCGGGGGGCAAGACCCGGCGCGCGGCCAAGATGGTGATCCTCGACGTAGGCCATCCAGACATCGAGGAGTTCATCTGGTGCAAAGCCCTGGAGGAGCGCAAGGCGAGAGCGCTGCGCGACGCAGGCTTCGATATGGGCATCGACGGCGCGGATATCCACTCTGTGCAGTACCAGAAC
Organism: Acidimicrobiales bacterium; assembly: GCA_050744225.1. Classification (GTDB taxonomy): domain Bacteria; phylum Actinomycetota; class Acidimicrobiia; order Acidimicrobiales; family JAJPHD01; genus JAVKSL01. The sequence continues at coordinate 7,875 of JBOGGT010000035.1, forward strand.
GCGAACAATTCGGTCCGGGTGACCGATGCCTTCATGCAGGCGGTGGCCGACGACGCGGACTGGGAGCTGCTCGCAGTCACCACCGGGGAGGTGCTCCGGGTGGTCAGGGCACGCGAGCTGTGGCATAGCATCGCCCAGGCATCCTGGGAGTGCGCAGACCCCGGGCTGCAGTTCGACACCACCATCAACCGCTGGCACACCTGCCCGGCCTCCGGACGGATCAACGGATCAAATCCCTGTTCGGAGTACATGCACCTGGACAACTCGGCTTGCAACCTGGCCAGCCTCAACCTGCTACGATTCCAGGGCAGCGACGGGCTGGGCAGCACCGGCGGGTCCTTCGACATCGAGGGGTTCAAAGCGGCGGTGACCACGGTCTTCACCGCCCAAGAGATACTGGTCGCTAACGCCGACTACCCGACCGCCAAGATCGGGAAGAACGCCCGTAGGTTCCGCCAGCTGGGGCTCGGCTACGCCAACCTCGGGGCGCTGCTCATGGCGAGAGGGCTGGCGTACGACTCGTACGAAGGCCGGGAGCTGGCCGGGGCTATCACCGCGCTGATGACCGGACAGGCGTATGTCACTTCGGCTCGCACCGCGGAGCGACTCGGAGCCTTCGACGCCTTCGGCGAGAACCGTGAGGCGATGCTGGGCGTCCTGCGGGCGCATCGTGCCGAGGTCCTCAAGCTCGATGACGCTCTGGTGCCGTCGGGGTTGTTAGGTGCCGCTAGGGCATCCTGGGAGACCGCAATCGGCCTCGCCGAGCGCCACGGCGTTCGCAACTCCCAGGCGACCGTCCTTGCTCCTACGGGAACGATAAGCTTTTTGATGGACTGCGACACCACCGGGATTGAGCCGGATCTGAGCCTGGTGAAAACCAAGCGCCTGGTGGGTGGGGGCACCATGTCGATAGTGAACCAGACCGTCCCGCGCGCTCTGCGACGGCTGGGGTATACCGAGGAGGAGGTGGCCGTGATTGTCGCGCACGTCGGCGCCCGCTGCTCGATCCTGGGCGCGCCTGGGCTCAAGCCGGAGCACTTACCGGTGTTCGCCTGCTCGATGGGCGACAACACCATCCACCACATGGGGCACATCCGCATGATGGCCGCCGCGCAGCCGTTTATCTCCGGTGCGATCAGCAAGACGGTCAACCTGCCCGAGCACGTCAGCTTGGAGGACATTGAGCAGGTGCATGGGGACGCATGGCGCCTGGGGCTCAAGTCCGTGGCGATCTACCGGGACAACTGCAAGGTGGCCCAGCCCCTGGCGACCACCAAGACGGCTGCTCAGGATGGTGGCGCCCGGGAGGCCGGTGCTGGTGGCGGCGCGGCTGGCGCCCGGGAGGCCGGTGCTGGCGCGGCTGGCAGTATGGGAGCGCGGCCGGCGCGGGAACGCCTTCCCCGGCGGCGCCGCTCGTCCACCTTCAAGTTTCAGGTGGCCGACTGCGAGGGCTACGTGACGGTGGGGGAGTACGGCGACGGCAGGCCTGGAGAGGTCTTCATGAAGGTCTCCAAGCAGGGCTCCACCCTTGCCGGGATCATGGACGCCCTCTCTGTGGCCATATCCATCGGGCTCCAGCACGGGGTACCGCTGGCGACCTTCGTGGGAAAGTACATCAACATGAGATTCGAGCCCGCCGGGATGACCGACGACCCGGAGATCCGCCTGGCTACCAGCCTGTTGGATTACATCTTCCGCCGCCTCGCGGTGGATTACCTTGAGCCCGAGGACCGGGCCGGGCTCGGCATCCAGACCACGGGGGAGCGGGGGCAACCGACCCTGCCGGGCCTGGAGGTTGCCGGTAGTCCCAGCTCCGGTGTGGTGGAGACCCCGCTCAGCCCATCGGATCGGGTCGGCTCAGCGCGGGCGCAGGCAAAGGACGCGCCCTACTGCTACCAGTGTGGCAACTCGATGCAGCGTGCGGGCTCCTGCTACGTCTGCGTCACCTGTGGAACCACCAGCGGTTGTTCCTAGCCCGGGGACGGGCACAGCACTGAGCGCAGGGATCCCCGCTCAGACCGGGCTGGGTTCGGCGGGGCGGCAGTGGGCGCACGGCCTGAATCCGGCTGCGGTGGCCTGGCTGGCGTGGCGGAACCGAACCTGGTGCTCAATGGTGATCCGCCTGGCGTCACGGCAGCTGGGGTGGCAAAAGATGTGGGTGGTATCGCTGCCCACGTAGCGGGCCCCGCCTCGAGCCTGGCGTTCGGACTCGACCACATCGACGCCCTCTGCTTCGAGCAGGGCTTGTTTCATCGGCGAACCGAAGGCGTACTCCCCGATCTGGCCATCGGCCCTGACCACCCGGTGGCAGGGGATGAGGATCGGGACGGGGTTGCGGCCCAGCGCGGACCCCACTGCCCGGACGGCTTTGGGTCGGCCAATCTCGCGTGCCACCCACCCGTACGGCCGCATCTCCCCGCGTGGGATTTCGAGGGCTTTTCCCAACACCGCCTGCTCGAACTCAGACAGCCCCCGCAGGTCGAAGGCCAGCCTGCGCGCCTGGCCGGTCTGCAGCGCCCCAAACAGGCCCGGCGGGGGCACGGTGGCGGGCCGCAACTGTCGGCCAAAGCGCTGTCGGTGGCGGGCCGCGAAGCGCTCGGGGTCGCCGTCGATCAGGCAAGCGGCGAGGACGTGGCTGATCCCGGCGGGGCCGAAGGCTACGAATAGCGGACCGGTTGGACCCTCGATCAGGACGAATCCGTCCACTTCCCCTGGCAAGCCGACCTGGGTGAGGACCCGTTCGGCAAAGCCGTTGGGGGGGGCGGCTCGCAAGGCGCGCAAGGCTGCAATTAGTTGATCTTGGGTGGTGATCGCCTGGGTCATGACGCGACCTCCTTGTCGGGTCGGAGCTGGTTTCGTAGGGTGGCCAATCCCCGAGACACCTGGGACTTGACCGTTCCGGTTGGGCAGTCGAGGACCTGGGCTATCTCGGAATAGGGCAGCCCCACGACGTGGCGCAACAGGACGGACAGGCGCTGACCCTCAGGAAGGCGGTCGAGGAGGGTGCCCAGGGTTTGGTTCCAGTCACGGTCAAGGACGATCTGCTCGGGTCCGCGGGCGGGATCGGCGGGGAGTGCGAGGGAGTCAAGGGGAACAAGGGCGGGGGCTCGGCTGGCGTCGCGGATCTGGTTACGCCACAGGTTGAGGGTGATGGTGACCAGCCACGGTCGGAGCCGCAGGGCAAGTATCCGCTCGGGGGAATAGCCGCTGAGCGCTTTGTAGGCCCGGGCGAAGGTCTCCGATGCCAGGTCCTCTGCATCGGCTCGTTGGACTCGAACCCTCAGGGCGGTGCTGTAGACGGTCGCGCCATGGGTCAACACGATCCGGGAGAACGCCGCATCCAGGTCCCGGACGGCGGCCTGGGCCAGCCGCTCCACGACCGGTCGATCCACGACCGGTCGATCCACGACCGGCCGCTCTACGACTGCTCCGGCCGGTAACGGCGGCCCTACGGCTGACCCGGCCGATGCCGTTTCGCTCGCGGCTGTTCGCTGCCCGGCACAGGTCTCAATGTCCACACCATAACTAACACCGCCACCGCCCCACCGGTTGCATTACCAGAGTTCGCCTGACTAACCCTGGCTTCGGGCGACGCACGGGTAGCCTCGGGTCGTGGCAGCGTCGGCCCAGGACAGGTCCGTCGAGACACAGGTCAGCGCGCTGGCCCGCAGGATCGCGGAGCTGGGAGCAGGCGCCCAGGCCGGAGTGTTCGGCATGGGCTGGTGGAGCGAGCGGATGCTCTCTTGGGCGATGGCCGATCCGGGATTTAGGACACAGCTGTTCCGCTTCGTCGATGTGTTCCCCACGACGACCGGTGACGCAGATGCCCTGCGGCACCTCCACGAGTATTTTACCGGGGCCGACGCTCCGAGATTGTTGGACCTGGGGGTGGAGCTGGCCGAGCATGTGCCACTGGGTGAGCACATGTCCGCCGCCCTGGCCAGGCACAACATCGCGCGCATGGCCCGACAGTTCATCATCGGCACCACCGCCGGGGAGGCGGCGGCCGGTGCCGGAAGGCTCTGGCAGTCCGGCACTGCGGCAACCGTGGACCTTCTGGGGGAAAAGACGCTCAGCGCGGAGGAGGCCGATGCCTACGCCGCCAGGGTGGCCGAGCTGATCGTCACCCTGGCCGCATCCGCCGAGCACTGGGCACCGGACGACCACCTCTGCCACGACGACCTCGGGTCCTTGCCAAGGGCGAGCGTGAGCATCAAACCGACCGCCCTGGCGCCCTTGTACGCCCCGCTCACCCGCGAGCTGGGTAAGGCCCAGGCCGCGCAGCGCCTGCGACCGCTGCTGCGGCTGGCCTCAGACCTCGGGGTCTTCGTCTGGGTGGACATGGAGCACTACGACGTGAAGGACATCACCCTCGAGCTGTTCCGCGAACTGATGGACGAGCCCGAACTCGCCGGGCTTGACGCGGGGATCGTCCTGCAGGCCTACCTGCGAGACACCCGGGCCGACCTGGTCGACGTGATCTCCTGGTCTGCCGCCCGCCTTGCCAGGGACGCGGTGCCCAAACCGATCGGGGTCCGGTTGGTCAAGGGCGCCTACTGGGACGCCGAGGTGGCCCGGGCACGAGTCGAGGGCTGGCCGGTCCCGGTCTTCGAGGACAAGGGTCACACAGACGCCAACTACGAGCGCTGCACCCGGCTGCTGCACGACCACCACGCGCAGGTGCGCGCCGCCTTCGGCACCCACAACCTGCGCTCGCTGGCCTACGCGGTCACCTGGGCGCGCCACCTGGGCATCGCTGACAACGGCTACGAGTGCCAGATGCTCTACGGCATGGCCGAGCCGATGCACGCGGCCATACGGGGCCTCGGCCTTCGCCTGAGGGTCTACGCCCCTATGGGCGAGCTGCTCCCGGGAATGTCCTACCTGATCCGCCGTTTGCTTGAAAACACCTCCCAGCAGGGTTTCGTCAGGCTGGCCTTTGCCGAAGGCGCGTCCATCGGCCAGTTGGTCGCGGCCCCGCCACCAGGAGATGTCCCCGGCCCGGCCGAGTCTCCCTTGGAAGGCCAGGCGGCACAGCACGCCACTGACCCGGAGGCGCCCGGGCGCTACACCCACGAGCCGGGGTGGGAGTGGAGGCGCGGCGGGACAGGGCAACATTTTTCCAAGTCTGTGGATGAAGCCATGCGGAGGGGCCCGCTCGAGGTGCAGGGCGTGATCGGCGGCCAGCCAGTGCGCACCGGGATAAGCTTCGACTCGGTCGACCCGGGGGCGCCGGAGACCGAGATCGCCCGAGTGGTGCGCTGTGGGCCAGTCGAAGCAGACGAGGCGATCGCGGTGGCTGTGGGGGCGTTCGAGGGGTGGTCCCGAACGCCCGCGGCCGAACGGGTGGGAGTCGTCTTCAGGCTGGCCGCCTGGATGCGCCAACGGCGGGCGGAGCTGGCGGCCCTGGAGGTCTTCGAGGTGGGCAAGCCCTGCGCTGAGGCGGATGCAGACGTCTGCGAAGCGATCGATTTTTGCGAGTACTACGGACGCCAGATGCTCCGCCTGGCGCGGGGAGCCAACGTGGAGTCGCCCCAGGGGGAAGCAAACTCCCTGACTTACGCCGCCAAAGGGGTCTGCGCAGTGATCTCGCCCTGGAACTTCCCGCTGGCGATCCCGTGTGGGATGGTGGTCGCAGCCTTGGCGGCCGGTGACACCGTGGTGCTCAAGCCAGCGGAGCAGTCCCCGGCGGTGGCGTCCATGCTGGTCAGGGGGCTGCACGAGTCCGGGCTTCCCGCTGGGGTGCTCGGGTTCCTCCCCGGCTTTGGCGACGTCGGGGCCCGGCTGGTCCGCCACCCGGACGTGGGGGTGGTGGCGTTCACCGGCTCCTTGGCGGTGGGGTTGGACATAGTGGCCGCGGCGGGCCGCAATGTCCCCGGTCAGCGCCAGTTGAAGCGGGTGGTGGCCGAGATGGGCGGCAAGAACGCCATCGTCGTGGACGCCGACGCCGACCTGGACCAGGTGATCCCCGCGGTGGTTCATTCCGCCTTCAGCTATGCCGGCCAGAAGTGCTCGGCCTGCTCGCGTCTGGTGGTGCTCGACTCGATGCACGACGAGGTGGTGCGCCGTCTGGTCGGTGCCACCAGGGAGCTCGTGGTGGGTCACCCCAGCGACATAGCCGTCACGGTGGGTCCGCTGATCGATGAGGAGGCCCGAGCCCGGGTGCGGTCCTATGTCCAGCTCGGCGAGGGGCGGCTGGCCCTGGGGCCATTGGGGTTGCCCGAGAGTGGGTGGTTCGCCGGGCCCACCATCTTGGACGACGTGTCGCCGTCGGACCGGGTGGCTCGGGAGGAGATTTTCGGGCCGGTGCTGGCCGTCCTTCGAGCGGCGGATTTTTCCGATGCACTGGCGGTGGCCAACGAGACCGACTTCGCCCTGACCGCCGGGGTCTTTTCCAGGTCCCCGTCGCACATCGCCACGGCGCGAGCCGTGCTGCGGGCCGGGAACGTGTACGTCAACCGGGGAATCACCGGGGCCGTACCGGGGCGCCAGCCCTTTGGCGGCTACGGTCTGTCGGGGGTGGGGTCCAAGGCGGGCGGCCCGGACTACCTGTTGGCTTTCCTGGACCAGCGAGTGGTGTCCGAGAACACGCTGCGCCAGGGCTTTGCCCCCGAGACGGACCCGCGTCTTTGACTAAGCCGGCTCCGGAGTGACCCTGCCCTCGGTGCCCGCCCCGGCCGTACCCGCCGTGCCCGCCCCGCCCGCACGCTCCGTGTCTGCACCCCCGGCGCCGGTCGAGGCTCGTGGGGGAGTCCCGTGGGAGGACATCCCGTGGGGCGGGGCGACGAAGCCAAATCCCCGCCCGATTCGCGGCTCTTCGATGCTACGGGTTCGACGGCGGTAGCCGGCAGCCAGGATCGGCTCCGGGTCGGCGCCGTCGAGCATGGCCAGGCAAGGTGCACGGTAGGTGCAGGTCGAGCAGTGCCGGGGGTCGGGGTTGGGGTACACGCGGACTTCCTCGGCGACGATATCCAGTACCTCGTGGGTAATCGCCTTGCCCTGCGCGGCGATCAAATCTCGCCGCAGCGGAATGTGGGTCCGGCGGAACCAGCCAGTGGCCTGCTGGAACCACTGCGCGCCGACCGGTTCCAGGCCGGTACGAGCCAGCTGGGGACGGTGGCGGCTCTGGAGGACAGAGCCCCGCTTCATCTCCAGCTCCCTCCGTCGGGGCGTCGCTGCCACGAAGCCGGCCCCGACACCGGACCCGGAGGAACCGACACCGGACCCGGACGTGTCTGGGATACGCAGCTCGTTCAGGATGACCCCGGCGACCGGCGCCAGGTAGAATTTCTCTGCAGCCCAGCAGGCGGCCAGCATCCGGGGACCGAGCCGGAGCAGGTCCAGCTCCTCCCACTCGCCGTCCACCAGCCGGTGCTGCATCAGCCAGTAGACCCCGTGGTCGTCCACCACCGCGGCGTCCATGCGGTCCTTGAAGTGTACCCCCCCTCCGTCGGTGGCGACCAGATCGACTTCGGGATCCTCCGGGTCCGGAACGCCCACGATCATCTCTGCCGAGACTTGGAGGGGACAGAAGTGGTCCACCTCCGGCGCCCACTCAAAGTACCGCTGGAGCATTCCCTGCCCTGTCTCGGCCACCTCGCCCTCGCTGATCGAGCGACGGTAAGCCTTCAGGACCAGCGGCTGGACGATCATCGGCTTCCAGTCCCACATTCCGGGGAAGTAGTACACCGCGAGGGCCTCGCGGATCGCCCTGGTTAGGTCCGGCAGGTTTGCGGGCACCACTGACGCCAGGTCGCGCCGGTCGTGGGAGCCCAGGTCCCAGGCTCTGCGGCACCGCTTGAACCACTCTCGATCCCAAGCGGTGACGAAGTGATCCGTGGCCACACTTACCTCCTCCTAAGCGAAGTCTCCTCGCGGCGGGCCAGGTTACCGCGGTCGCGGCCTCTGGGGACGCCGATCATTGCCCCGGCCCCCCACCCCTGTCCGGACCCCCACCCCTGTCCGGACCCCCACCCCTGTCCGGCCCCAGTCCCAGCGCGGTTCGGCGGAGCTTGCCGATCGAGGTCCGGGGCAGGGACTCCACCAGCACCAGCTCCCGGGGGGCCGCCCAGGGGCCGAGGGTCTCTTTGACTGTCGCGCGCAACTCCTCCAGCGCCGGCTCGCAACCCGCGGCCGGCACCACGAAAGCCACCACCCGCTCGCCCCACTCGGCGTCCGCCCGCCCGGCCACTGCCACCTCGCACACCCCAGGGTGGGTGGCCAGCACGGCCTCCACCGGCACCGGCCACACGTTCTCACCGCCGGAGACGATCAGGTCGCTCAGCCGACCGAGCACGACCAGGCGCCCATCTTCCCACGCCCCCGCGTCCCCGGTGGCGAGCCAGCCGTCGGCGTCGCAGGCCGGCGAGCCGTCCCTATAGCCCCGGCACAGCATCGGCCCCCGCAGCCGGATCACCCCGGCGTCGCCGAGCGCCACCTCAACCCCAGCAAGGGGGATGCCGTCGTACACCAACCCGCTCCCCGTCTCGGTCATGCCGTAGGTGGCCACGACGTTGCGCGGGAGGTCCGAAGGAGGGGCGGACCCGCCCAGCAGGACCGTCCTGAAGGCCGAGGCCACCACCCGCCGTTCCCCCACCAGAGCCCTCGCCACCAGGGACACCAGCGTGGCCGCCTGCGGACCGCTCGCCGCTGCCCGGACCGCGTCGGGGTCCAGGCGAGGTTGAACGACGACTGGCGTGCCCGTCACCACAGCTCGGGTAACGACCGACAAGCCCCCGACGTGCGCCAGTGGCAGGCAGGCCAGCCAGCGGTCCGAGGCTGGGTCCACCCCGAGGCGTTCGCTCGTGGCCCACGCCGAGGCCGCCACCGCGGAGTGGGTGAGCACCACGCCGCGCGGCACCCCGGTGGTTCCGCTGGTGGCCACCACCAGGGCGTCACCCTCCTCTACCGGCACACCGCCGCCGTCCACGCGGTGGCGATCACCGTCGGCGCCGACCACCACCGCGGGTCGCAGGCAGGCCAGAACCGCCTCGACCGCCGGCCCCGGCAGCCGGGGGTCCACCACCGCCACCGCGTCGCCTGCCTCCCAGGCCCGCAACAACTCGGCCACAAAGGCCGGACCCCCACCCATGGCGAGGGCGATCAGGGACCGCATCGAAGCTAGCGTACGCGCCGATGTCTCTCACCGTCGCGGCCCACCAGGGCCCCCCAGGGCCCCCGCATCAGCCCAAGCACCCCTGGCTGGCCGGCGCCCGACCCCGCACCCTTCCAGCGGCGGTGGTCCCGGTGCTGCTCGGCACTGCGGTGGCCATCGCCGCAGGCCACACCGTGTGGTGGCGGGCGGCGGACGCCATGGTGGTGTCGCTGGCCATCCAGGTCGGCACCAACTACGCCAACGACTACTCCGACGGTGTGCGGGGCACGGACACTGTCCGGGTGGGGCCCCTCCGCCTGGTCGCCGGGGGCCTGGCCAGCCCGGCCGCGGTCAAGCGGGCCGCCATCGCCGCCTTTGGCCTGGCAGGACTGGCCGGCCTGGCCCTGGCCATCACGGTCAGCCCGTGGCTGATCGCGCTCGGTGCCGCCTGCATCGCCGCAGGATGGCTGTATACCGGCGGCCCCCGACCCTACGGATACGCCGGTCTGGGGGAGCTGTTCGTCTTCGTGTTCTTCGGCCCGGTGGCCACGGTCGGGACCGCGTACGTGCAGCTGGGTCGCATCACCGGCCTCGCCCTGGTCGCCTCGATTCCGGCGGGCCTGCTGCCGACGGCCCTGCTGGTGGTCAACAACCTGCGCGACGTGGCGACCGACACCGTCGCGGGCAAGACGACACTTGCGGTCCGGTTGGGGCGACCCGCCACCAGGCTGGTGTACACCGGTTGCCTGGCGGCCAGCTTCGGGGGCGCCGTAGCAGTCGGGCTGGCGTATCGACCCTGGGCGCTGCTGGCCCTCGCCGCCCTGCCCCTCGGAGTGATCCCGGCGCGCCAGGTGCTGGGGGGCGCCGACGGCCGGGCGCTCATCGAGTCCCTGGGCGCCACCGGTCGGCTCCAGCTGGCGCTCGGAGTGCTGCTGGCCGCCGGGATCGCGATTTGAAGGTGGGAGCGGCGGGTGCGGTCCGCGGAGGTCCATTACTTCGATTAATCTTGCCCCCTGCCCCCTCCGTCGTCACCCACGAACGCGCGGATCGCCGCGGTGACGGCCTCGGCGCGCTCCAGGTGAACGGCGTGCCCGGCCCCCGGCACCAGCCAGAGGCTCGCGTTCGGGCCGATCAGGCCCGCGATGCGGGTGGCGTGGGCGGCGAAGGCGGAGTCCAGCTCCCCGGCCATCACCAGGGTGGGCATTTCCAGTTTGTGCAGCTGGTCCCAGAGGGGTTCCTGGGTCCCGGTCCCGGCCAGGCGGAGGCTGGAGGCCAGGCCCGCCGGGGTGTTGCGCCGCCGGTCCTCGCGGCCAGCTGCCGCCGGGCTGAGGGTGGCCCACATCGGCCGGGCCAGCCAGCATTCGAGGAACGCATCGAGCTGACCTGCCGGGTCCGCTGCCCGGGCCGGGTCGGCGCTCCCCGGGTCCGCTGGCGTCGGGTCCGCTGCCCGGGCCGGGTCGGGGATCCCCGGGTCCAGGGTGGCGGCGAGGGCCTCGTCGGCCGCCTGGCGAGCCGCTCGTTTGATCGGGTCCTCGATCCCCGCGGTGGCGCTCAAAAAGACCAGGCGTTCGACCAGCTGAGGCTGCGCCAGGGCCAGGTGAGCGCAGAGCCGCGCTCCCATCGAATACCCGACGTAGGTCGCCCTCCCGCCCGCTTCGCCGAGGAGCCTGGCTCCTACGGTCAGGTCTGCTCGGATGTTCGCCGAGCCACCGTGGCCGGGCGCGTCGGGCAGGATGACCTCGTGCCCGACGCTCGCCAGGGACTCGGCGACGGTGCCCCAGGATCGCCCGGTCTGGGTAAAGCCGTGAACCAGCACGATCCTGGTTTTCCGCGGCGTTGCTGCGCCGGAGCACTTCGGGTCTGGGGGGATGATCTCGGTGTGCAGCCTCGCCCGTGCGCCCCCTGTCCGACCGGCTCCGGTCCCGCGGGTCTCGGTGTCGCCGGTCTCGGTGTCGCCGGTCTCGGTCCCGCGGTGGGTCATCGTTGGTGAGCGTATTCGCCGATCTGCAGGCGACCTATGCCGCGACCCTGGTAGACGAGTGGGTGCGCTGCGGGGTCGGCTGGGCGGTGGTCTCTCCGGGATCGCGCTCGACCCCCCTGGCCCTGGCGCTGGTTGCGGCGGCCCAGGAGGGGCGGCTGAAGCTGGAGGTGCGCCTGGACGAGCGCTCGGCGGGATTCTTTGCGCTGGGGGTGGGGCTGGAGACCGGTCACCCCGCCCTGGTGCTCACCACCAGCGGAACCGCCGCGGTCGAGCTGCACCCAGCGGTGGTGGAGGCTCACCAGGGCCGGGTGCCGCTGATCGTGTGCACTGCGGACCGGCCGGTGGAGCTGCACCAGGTTGGTGCCCCCCAGACCGTCGAGCAAGACCGCCTGTTCGGGGGTGCGGCCCGCTGGTCGGTGTCACCCGGCGTGGCGGACGAGGCCATGTCGGGGATCTGGCGTTCGCTGGCAGCCAGGATGGTTGTTGAGGCGACCGGTGGCCCGGGCGGTCCGGGGCCGGTCCACGCCAACCTGGCCTTCCGTGAGCCCCTGGTCGGTCGGCCCGGCCCGCTCCCCCCCGGTCGATCGGGGGGCCGGCCCTGGCACCGGGTCCTGGCTCCGGCAGGTTCGCCGGCGGTGGACCTCGGCGGTCCCGACGGGACGGCGGTAGAGCTGGCTGGTTGGCGGGAGCGGCGGGGACTGATCGTCGTCGGAGCCGGTGGGGGGGACCCGGTGGTGGTACACCATCTGGCCCGTGCTCTCGGGTGGCCCGTGCTCGCAGACCCGCGTTCGGGGGCGCGCCTCGCCCGCCCTGGAACCGTGGCTGCTGCAGACGCCCTCTTGCGATGCGCTGCTTTCGCCGACGCTCACCCGCCGGAGGTCGTGCTCAGGCTGGGTGCCCCGTGGGCCTCGAAAGTGCTGGCTGGGTGGTTGGGCTCCCTGGGTGGCGGCGTAGACCAGGTGATGGTCGACCCTCACTGGGCCTGGCCCGATCCGGAGCGCACCGCCGCCACCGTAATACGGGCAGACCCGACGTCCTGGTGCCGCCAGGTGACCGAGACTCGCGCCTCGGCCGGTCAACCGGCGGGTGGGTCAGCGGGTTGGCTCGCTGGCTGGGTCGAGGCCGAGCGGGCCGCGCAGGGTGCCATCGACCAGGTGCTCGCCTCTTACGCCGAGCCCACCGAGCCCGGGATCGCGCGAACCGTCTTCGGCGTGCTGCCGCCGGACGCCAGGCTGGTCGTTGCCTCTTCGATGCCCGTGCGGGACCTCGAGTGGTACGGGGCGGCCAGGCCTGACCCGCCGCGGGTGCTCTCCAACCGCGGGGCCAGCGGTATAGATGGGACGGTGTCGACGACGCTCGGCGTTGCCGCGGCGTCGGTCGGGCCTGGGCCGGTAGTCGCTCCGGATCCGGCGGTCGCTCCGGATCCGGTGGTCGCTCCGAATCCGGCGGTCGGGCCTGGGCCGGTGGTCGGGCCTGGGCCGGTGGTCGCCGCGGATCCGGTGGTCGGGCTGCTCGGCGACCTGGCTTTCCTCTACGATGCCGCGGCCCTGCTGGGTGCCGACGGCGCTCGCCATCGGGCGACCTTCGTGGTGGTGGACAACGACGGGGGCGGTATTTTCTCGTTCCTTTCCCAGGCCGAGGAGGTGGATCACGAAAGCTTCGAGCTCTTATGGGGAACGCCCCAAGCAGTTGACTTGGCGGAGGTGGCTCGGGCGTATCGCGTCGGGGTCACAGAGGTGACCAGGGCAGAGGACTTAGCGCCAGCCCTGTCTGAGTCGTTCGGTTCGAGGCAGTGCCAGGTGCTGAGGGTGCGAACCAACCGTGCGGCAAACGTCGCGCTCCATGACCAACTGCACACAGCTGTCGCCGCGGCGCTCAGCGGGTAGCCGGTCCCACCGATAAGTGCCGCGGTGTGTGCTGGGGTTCCCGTAGCCCTAGTCGATTTAGCCGGCACGCAGGTTGGGACGAGCGCCGCCGCCGCTACGGAGCTCCCGGCTCGGAGCCCGCCCCCAAGGCTCGGACCCCGCCCCCGTGGCTCCGACCGCCGACGGTGTTCCCGTCGGCGCCAAAAAGGAATTGGGCGCCGGTGGGCCACCGGTCGGTCCTCGCTACCCGTCGGTGGGCGTGTCGGGAGTGGGCGTGTCGGGAGTGGGCTTGTCGGCAAGGCCCGAAGCGCGGGCCTGCCCC
>JBOGGT010000036.1:0-6439 GCA_050744225.1 Acidimicrobiales bacterium
CAGGACGTGATCTGCGAAGGACTGGTCAGCGGCGACGGATCGGTGACGACCTGCTGTGCCGCCGGCGTGGGTGTCGTGGGTGTAGTGGTGGGTGCCGTAGCCGTCGCTGATCCCGGCGTCGACCCGTTGATAGCGAAGCCGATGGAACCAGGGAACTGGCCTTCACCCACGTTGATCGACCCGGATGACTGAACCGATGCTGCCGGCGTCGCCGACGGGATTGCACTGACCACGGCGATGCTCAACGGCAAGAGCGCGATCAGCGGTGTCCGTATCATGGGCTGCACGTGTCCTTCGGCACCGCACCCTTTGCGTTGTAGCCCAGCTGGTCGATTAGCCATGGCGTCGGATTGGGGCTCGACACGGTACCGGTGTTCAGGACGATATAGGTGAGATCGGGGAGGTTGGGGCCAATGACTGCGTTTCCGACATGCCTGATCGTCGACACAAAGATGCAGTCGGGGCTACTTGGAAAGACTTGCTGGACTGAATCGAGCACTGGGCTGGGATGTGCTGGCAGGGAGCTGGACGCAGCACTCAAGTTCAACAGCCAAGTCTGATGCTGCACCTTGTACTCGTTCGGTGTCGTCACCGAGTGGATCAGGGCCGCGGCCGCGGGGGTGAAGGCCTTGTGCGAGACAATGGACACTGTGGCCTGCGACTCCACGGCTTCGAGGGCGTTTAGGACGCTCTGGACGTAGGGCTTGGTTATCACCTGAGGGACGGCGTAGGGGGATGGGGGCGGCTGGCCTAGGACCGAGTCGGGGACGGTGGCACCGGGGGGAGCCGCAGGGCCGCCGCACGAGGCAGCCACCAGGGAGGCGGCCAGGCTCACCATGACCACTGAACACCCCCGGGCAAGCCGCTGCGCTACCACGTCTCATAGTATATCGACGTTCTTTGGGGGGCGCAAATGCCGGAATCGTGGGGTCTAGTGTTTGCAACGACTTCGCGCCGTGTTCACCATCCTGCCAGGGTGGTGTCACCTTGGCCTGCGAGACTGTGGCACAGGCCCGAGTCAGTAACCGATTGTGGGGCTCGAACCACGACACGAGCCGCCCGTCGGGTGCTGGCAGGGCCAGGGATCCAGGTGGCACACCGGCGACGACGACGCGGGCGGGGGGAACCGGAAGTGCATGACAGGTACCACCGCCCCGGGGGTGTCAGGAGGCCAGCGCTCTCCTGATCAGCTCGATCAGCGGTTCTGCCAGCCCGGCCGGGGCAGCCACCACGATCTCGGGCAGCTCAATCGAGGCTGGGCGGATCTTGGACGGGTCCATCTGGGCTGGGTCGATCGTCCCGACCCAGATGCCCGCCTCGGTGGCGACCAGGGACCCCGCGGCCAGGTCCCACGGGGCCAGTCCGGCCTCGTAGTAGCCGTCCATCTCACCCGCCCCTACCCAGCACAGGTCCAGGGCGGCCGAGCCGAACCGCCGGATGTCGCGCACCTCGGGGAGCACCGTCGGCAGCAGTGCCGCCTGGGCCGCGCGGCGGGTGGAGGAGTAGCCGAAGCCCGTCCCTATCAGCGCACGGTCGAGGGTGGGGACTGGTCTTGGGGAGAGCCGGACTCCATTCCTAAAAGAACCGTGCCCCGCGATGGCGCTGAAGGTGTCGCCCCGGCTGGGGTCGCGGACCGCGCCGGCGATGGTGGCACCGTCTTGTTCGACGGCGATGGAAACCGACCAGGCGGGGATCCCGTAGAGGTAGTTGGTGGTGCCGTCGAGGGGGTCGATCACCCAGCGCAGGCCGCTGCTGCCGGTGGCCGCCCCCCCCTCCTCGGCCAGGATGGCGTCGTCGGGGCGTTCGGTGGCCAGGCGGGTGACGATGAGGGACTCAGCGGCGCGGTCCATCTCGCTCACCATGTCGGTGATGGAGGACTTGGTGGTCACCGCGGTGCGGGCCTTGTCGATTCCCGCCAGGAGGAGCGCTCCGGCCTGGGTGGCGAGCTCGATGGCGAGGCCGAGCAGTGCCTGAGGATCTGCGTCGGTCATGGTTCGGGTCTACCAGGCAGGAGGGCCGGGGGAGTAGTCTTGCGGCGTGCCTTCGGGGGTGGAGTTGGTGGCCGGGACGCCCGCGCGGGTGCTGGCCATCTATGCCCACCCCGACGACGCCGACGTCTCTTGCGGGGGGACGCTGGCCCGGTGGGCCGCGGCGGGGGCCGAGGTCCACTCGGTGGTGGTGACCTCCGGCGACAAGGGGTCCACTGAGCCCGGGGCCGATCCTTGCGAGCTGGTGGCCCGAAGGGCTCGGGAGGTGGCCGCTTCGGGGGCGGTGCTCGGCCTGGCCGGCCAGCAGCTGCTCGGGTACCCAGACGGGGAGATCGAAGCCGACCGGGCATTGCGGGCGGAGCTGGTGAGGATTATTCGGGCGTTGCGCCCCGAGGTGGTGGTGTGCCCCGATCCGGAGGCTGTCCTTTTCGGCCAGGACTACGTGAACCACCGGGACCACCGGGTGGTGGGTTGGGCCACGCTGGATGCCGCGGCGCCCGCGGCCGCGCTACCCCTTTACTTCCCCGAGGCCGGGCCAGCGCACCAGGTGGAGACGATGTACCTGTCGGGGACCCTGGTGCCGGACGTGTGGGTGGATGTGTCGGGGACTGTCGGGCTCAAGATCGCCGCTGTCCTGTGCCACGCCAGCCAGGTCGGGGAGTCCACCGCCTGGCTGGGCGATGCAGTCCGCCAGCGTGCCGCCGAGGCCGGTCGGGCCGCGGGAGTGGGACACGCCGAGGCGTTCAGGCGCCTCCGGCTGCGGGGGTAGGCCGGGTGACGCGGATGGCGGCTGGGGACCACGGGTCGGCTGGGCCGGCGGGCGGCGCTGGGTCGGCTGGCGCTGGGGCGGCTGGGGAGCTGGGGATCCTCCACGTTGACATGGATGCGTTCTTTGTGGCGGTGGAGACCCTCGCTGAGCCCAGCCTGGCCGGTCGGCCGGTGATCGTGGGCGGCCAGGGCAACCGGGGGGTGGTGGCCTCGTGTTCCTACGAGGCGCGGGCCTACGGGATCCACTCGGCGATGCCCTCTGTACGGGCGAGGCGGCTGTGCCCCGAAGCGGTGTGGATCGCTGGAGACTACGAGGCTTATTCGCGGGTCAGCCGGCGCCTGCACGAGGTGCTCGGGTCCTTTACCCCGTTGGTGGAGGGGATCGCGCTGGATGAGGCTTTTTTGGATGTGAGTGGGGCTCGGCGGCTGTTCGGCCCCGCCGAGCACATCGCAGGGCTTGTCCGCACAGCGGTGGCCGACCAGCTCCGGCTGGACTGCTCGGTGGGAGTGGCGCGCTGCAAGCTGCTGGCCAAGCTGGCCTCCAAGGCGGCCAAGCCGGTTGCGCAACGCTCGGGGACCCGCCCCGGTGCGGGCGTCGTGGTCGTCGAGGTGGACCGGGAGCTGGAATTCCTCCACCCGCTCCCGGTGAGGGCGCTATGGGGAGTGGGTCCCGCGACCGCGGCGCGCCTCGATCGCTTCGGGGTGGACCGGGTGGGACAGCTCGCCCAACTGCCCCTCGACTCGCTGGTCGCGACCTTCGGGCCGGCCATGGGTCGCCAGCTGCACGCGCTCGCCTGGGCAAGAGACGACCGGCCGGTTGAGCCAGGGCGGGAGGTTCGCTCGGTCAGCCACGAGGAGACCTACGCGACCGACCACTCCGAGGCTGAGTTCCTGCACCGCCAGGTGGTCAGGATGTCCGACGCAGTGGCTGCGCGCCTGCGGGCAGGCGGACGGGCTGGGAGGACGGTCACGCTGAAGGTGCGCTTCGGGGACTTCTCGACCATCACCCGGTCCCGGCGGCAGGACAGCCCGGTTTGTGACGGACCGGTCATCGCCAAGGTGGCCGCAGTCCTGCTGGCGGGCGTGGACGTGAGCCCGGGGGTGCGGCTGCTCGGGGTGGCGGTTTCGGGCTTGAGCCGGCGGCAGGGCGGGTCGGCGGTCGGGGGGTTGGCGGGGGTTGGGCCGGCGGGGGTTGGGCCTTCGGCGGGCGGGGCCGAGCTCGGAGGAACTTCGGCGGGTGGCTCGGCCGCGGGTGGAGCTTTGGCTGAGGGTGTCGAGCCCGGAGGGGGCCGCCAGCTGACCCTTGACGAAGCCCTCACGCAAGGCGGGTGGGGGGCGGTGTCCGCCGTGGTCGATGCAGCCCGAGGGCGCTTCGGGCCGGGTGCTCTGGGGCCCGCGTCCCTGGCCAGGCCGGGTGGCGACCAAGGGGAGGCGGGTCGGCCCCGCCGGGGACTGGACGTCAAGAGGGTGGGAGATACGCAGTGGGGGCCGGACCCGCCGCCGTAGGCTCTACGCTTCAAGGTGGAGTTGTGAGCGCACCAATCGCTGGCCGTGGGACTGATTATTCCGCAGGCTGCTTGTGTGGCCAGCGAAAGATGCGCGATGATGTGGGTGGAGGACGGAGCAGGATGCAGGGACTGGTGCGTAGGTCAAAGCGATGGGGGACCGATGCCGCTTTCTGAGCATGAGCAGCGGATCCTGGAGGAGATCGAGAGGTCGTTCTACGAGCACGACCCCACAGCGGCGCGCCGGTTCGAGACCGAGACGGTGGCACACCAGGCCGCACGTAGCTGCAAGTGGGCTGGCCTGAGCTTTGCGGCGGGCCTAGCCCTGATGCTGGCCACCTTTACCGACTCGGTGGTGCTCGGGGCAGCAGGGTTCATGGTGATGCTTGTCTCCAGCGTGTATTTCGAGCGCAACCTGCGCCTGGTGGGCAAGGCAGGGTGGCAAGAGCTTTCCGAGACCTTTCGAGTCCATCCCAGCTCGGAGACACCTGGACCCACACGGCGCCACCTCCGCGAGCACTTCAAGCGGGAGCCGTGAGAACTCTGGCCGGCTGGCACCAGCCCGATCTGGGGCGGCACCGGTAGCCGGTGCCGGTTGGTTCAGGCGGTGCCGGTTGGTTCAGGCGGTGATGTCGACAGGGGTGCCCAACGGCACCTCGTTCGCCATGCGCGTGGCCGAGGCGTTGCTCATCCTGATGCATCCGTGGCTCACGTTCTGGCCGATGAGGCTGGGCTGGTCGGTGCCGTGCATGGCAGTCTGGCCGGGACCCCCGTCGAAGCTGTGGTATACGTTGGAAAATGCGGACAGACCGAAGGCGTATGGGCCAAAGAAGGGCTGGTTGGCCGGAACCTTGATGACTTCGGTCACGTAGAAGTTGCCAGTCGGCGTCGGCCCGCTCGAGTCTCCGACCGCTACCGGGATGGTGTCGACGGTCGAACCGTTGCGCATGACGGTCACCTGGTGTTGGGATAGCTGGACCAGCACTGTCACGTTGTCGCTGGCGAGGGTGACATCACCGGCGGGGATCCACCCGGTGGACTCGTTTGGCCGGTGGGGGAGGTAAACCTGGAGCCAGGTGCCCAAGCTCTTGTCGACGAGAAACACCAGCGGCTGGCCCAGATTGTTCGGGTTCGACAGGGTCAGTACCGGTTTGGTGGTCGTAGCGGGTCCGGCGTAGACCTTGACTGAGGGCACGACCGCGGTGGCCACGGTGCTAGGTGCTGGGACCGAGGCCGGTATGACCGTCGCAGGACCTGCATGCTTGGTCACTTTGGCGGTCTGCTCGACTGCACTGCCGCATGCGGCCGTGAGGCCGACCAGTCCCAGGACGGGCAGCATTCTCAGGTGTCCCCAGCGCACGACTAACTATACGTCGCGGTGGGTGGTTTGGACCAGCCGGGTGCTAGTTTTTCATGGCACAGGGGCCGTTGGCGCAGTTGGTAGCGCACTTGCATGACGCGCAAGGGGTCACAGGTTCGAGTCCTGTACGGCCCACTCAAAAGTGCAGGTCAGGAGTGGTGGGGCGGTGGGCGTTGCCAGGGTTGAGGCTCCCAGGGAGCCAAACAGAGAGCCAAAGTCCGTTTGACGAGGAAGACTGGGAGCCAAGCGGGAGCCAAGCCACATCGGGGCCGGTGGGATCCCGAACGCCGGCGTCGGTCGAAGGTGACTAGGCCAGCGGTCCAACCGCCGAGCCGAATAGGGCGTCCATTGGTCCTGCGGCAGCGTCCGCGTGAGCCCGCACCCGATGTCGGTAATGGCGGTAGATCGTCCGAGGGTCGTCGCCGAGCAGGTCGGCTACCTCCTCGACGGATTTGCCCGCGTCGAGCAGCAGGCTGGCCGCCGTATGGCGCAGGGCGTAGGGGAAGTCCACGTCCAGCCCCGCCCGTCCGGCGATCCGGGCGAAGGTGCGTCGCACGTTGGAGGGGTCGAGGTAAGTTCCCACCTCGGTGGAGAAGATCAGACCGTTCTCGGTCCACACCTCGCCCGCTGTTTTCCGTTCGCCCTCTTGGTGAGCACGGCGGGCGAGCAGCGTTGTCACGAGCGAGTTCGGAAGCACGATTGTGCGCAGTCCGGCCCGCGAACGCTTCACGTCGCCGCGGCGAAGTACCTGGCCCTGCCCATCGGAGCCGGTCTCACGCTTGATGGAGCCGGACACCGAGAGTGTGCCGGCGTTCGAG
>JBOGGT010000037.1:0-9417 GCA_050744225.1 Acidimicrobiales bacterium
CCCGGGCCCGTCAAGCCCCCGACCGCCGCGCCCGGGCCCGTCAAGCCCCCGACCGCCGCGCCCGGGCCCGTCAAGCCCCCGACCGCCGCGCCCGGGACCATCGAGGTGGAGGTCACGGGCCTGGGCACCCTGCGCGCCCGCTACCTGATCGGTGCCGACGGCATGTGGTCCCCCACACGCAAAGCGCTAGGTGCCGCCGACGAGCCCGGATACCGGGGCGAATGGCACGCCTGCCGCCAGTACTTCACCAACGTCACCGGTCCCGCGGCCAACCAGCTCTGGGTGCTGTTCGAGCCGGACCTGCTCCCGGGCTACCTCTGGAGCTTCCCCTTGGCCGGAGGGCAGGCCAACGTGGGCTTCGGGATCCTGCGCGCCAGGACCACCATGCACGGCGCCGAGCTGGCCCGGCTGTGGCCGCAGCTGCTGGCCCGGGACCACGTCGCCACCCTGCTCGGACCCGGAGCCGAGCCGGAGGCCTCGCACCGGGCGTGGCCCATCCCCACCAGGGTGGGAGGCAGCGCCCTCAGCGCGGCGGGGGGGCGGGCGCTGTTCGTGGGCGACGCCGCCCGGGCGGGCGACCCGATGACCGGCGAAGGAATTGCCCAGGCCCTGGAGACCGGGATCCTCGCCGCCCGCGCCATCCTCAGTGCCGGGGCGTTCCACCCGAGGCGAGCGGCCGCAGAGTACCGCCGCGCGGTGGGCAGCGGCCTGGCAATCGACAACCGCCTGGCGGTGTTCCTGGCTCGCGCCCTGTCCCACCGCAAGGGCGCTCGCGTCGCCGTCCGGGTGGCTTCGTCCACCTCGTGGCGGGCGGAGCATTTCGCCCGATGGATGTTCGAGGATTACCCTCGCGCCCTGCCGGCCACCCCCTGGCGCTGGACCCGCCATCCCTTCAGCCACCCCGGGGCCTTTTAGGATCCCCACCTGTTGCGGTTTTCCACCTCAGATGTGGACAACCGCAACAGTTGAACAGTTGAAACCCGCAAACGCTGACCCCTCCCCGGCGCACCCCGGTTGACCTAAGCTCAGGGCCGAACCATCACCGATCGGAAAGGGGAACAGACATGAAGGGGTTCAAGGACTTCTTGCTCCGGGGCAACCTGGTGACGGTGGCTGTGGGCCTGGTGATGGCCCTGGCCTTCGAGGCGGTGGTCAGCGCTTTCGTCAAGGCTTTCATCACTCCCGCCATCGGACTCGCCTCCGGGGGCAGTGGGGACTTCTCCGCCAGCGGCTTCCACGTGGGGAAGGTCCTGTTCCCCTGGGGGTCGTTCATCAACGCCATGATCACCTTTGTCATTGTGGCCGCGGTGGTCTACTTCTTTATCGTGGTTCCCTTCACCGGTCTGCTCAAGCGGATGGGCCTGTTCCAGGACCCGGCCTCGAAGCCCTGCCCCGAGTGCCTGTCCAATATCCCCGCGGCCGCAAGCCGCTGCTCGTTCTGCGCCTCGGTCCAGCCTGAGCCGCAGGTTTTGCCAGCCCCGCCGGACCCGGGACCGGCCGCCGAAACTCCCTGAGCCGGCTGCGCAGCGACACCGACGGGCCTGGCGCGCCGGGCCGGACTGGGCCATGCTGTTGGCCATGAGCCCTTGGAACGAACTGTCCGCATCCCTCACCGACGCCCTGCACCCGAGCGCCCCCCCGGTCGCAATCACCTTCTCAGCGGCAGCTCCGGAGGGGGTGGCCAGCTTCGACGCCCCGATGCCCGCCCCCACTCCCGACGGTCGCACCGGACGGGTTGCAGCAGGGTGCGTGTTCTGGATGCGAGGGGCCGACGCCACCTTTTCCACCGCCCCCGCCGACCACGCCAACTGCAGCGTGGGCAGCCTGACCCATGGGTTGTTGAGCCCCGCAGAGGCAGGCGGACGCGCGGACGTGGCCGCACTGGTCGCCAGCGGCTGGGTCACCGAGGACGTGTTCCCCACCATCCCGACGGTGAAGACCAGGCCGGGGGCGATCACCTACGGCCCCCTGGCGGATACGCCGATCGAGCCGGACGTAGTCCTGGTTCGAATGAATGCTCGCTCGTTGATGGTCCTGTCTGATGCCCTCCCCGGTCTGCGGGTCGAGGGCAAGCCCCAGTGCCACATCGTGGCCGTCGCCAAGGAAGAGGGAGAGGTGGTGGCCAGCACCGGATGTGCCCTCTCCCGGGCGCGCACCGGGATGCGCAGCACCGAGGTGACCGCGGCCATCCCCGCTGATCGCCTGGCCGAGGTGGTCGCCGCGCTGGAGGCCACCTCGGCCGCCGACGCCAGCGTGGCCGCCTACGCCAGCGAGGACGCACGGCGCTTCAGGGACCCTGCGGACTAAAACCGCTGGTCGTGGGTGGACACGGCGGGGCGGCGGCACAGGCTCCATTCCTATGATTTGACAGGAGCGGGCGACGATGCTGTAATTACAGGCATGACGGCTGTAGACACCTACGCACCACCCCTCCGGACGGCTGAGCCCGAGACGAGCCCGATGCGCATCCGCAAGCGCAACGGAGCCCTGGAGGCGGTCGATGTCAACAAGATCGTGCGGGCGGTGGCCCGCTGCGCCACGGGGCTGGAGGGGGTGGACCCGATGCGGGTGGCCCTGCGCACGATCAGCGGGCTGTGCGACGGGGTCAGCACCGGCGAGCTGGACGCACTTTCGATCCGCACCGCCGCCGCCCTGACCTCCGAGGACCCGAGCTACTCCCGCCTGGCGGCCCGGCTGCTGGGCACGGTGATCGACAAGGAGGTCGCCAACCAGGACATCTACTCCTTCTCCCAGTCCATCGCCGCGGGGCACCGGCTCGGGGTGGTGGGCGACCGGACCGCCGCGTTCGTCGCATCCCACGCCCGCAAGCTGAACGACATGGTGGTGGCGGAGCGGTCCGACAACTTCGAGTTCTTCGGCCTGCGCACGGTGTACGACCGCTACCTGCTGCGCCACCCCGAGGGCCGCCTGGTGATCGAGACCCCGCAGTACTTCTTCGCCAGGGTGGCCTGCGGGCTGGCCGCGGGGGTGCGCGAGGCGCGGTCGCTCTACGAGCTGATGTCGGCGCTGGAGTACCTGCCCTCCAGCCCGACGCTTTTCAACTCGGGGACTACCCACACCCAGATGTCGTCCTGCTACCTGCTGGACTCTCCCGCCGACGAGCTGGACGCCATCTACGGGGCCTACACCGACATAGCCAGGCTGTCCAAGCACGCCGGGGGGATCGGGGTGGCCTTCCACCGGGTGCGCTCTCGGGGCTCGCTCATCCGCGGGACCAACGGGCTGTCCAACGGGATAGTTCCCTGGCTCAAGACCCTGGACGCCTCGGTGGCTGCGGTCAACCAGGGGGGCCGGCGCAAGGGCGCGGCGTGCGTCTACCTGGAGAGCTGGCACGCGGACATCGAGGAGTTCCTGGAGTTGCGGGACAACACCGGCGACGACGCCCGGCGGGTCCGCCACGTCAACATCGCCAACTGGGTCCCCGACCTGTTCATGACCCGGGTGGAACACGATTGGATGTGGAGTCTGTTCGACCCCAAAGTGGTTCCGCAGCTGTCGGACCTGCACGGGTCGGAGTTCGAGGAGGCCTACCTGTCGGCCGAGGCCGCCGGGCTGTTCGAGCGCCAGGTCCCGGCCAGGGCCCTGTTCTCCCGGATGATGCGCACCCTGGCAGAGACCGGCAATGGCTGGATGACCTTCAAGGACACCGCCAACCGGACCTGCAACCAGGCCGCATCGTCGGGCAACGTGGTCCACCTGTCCAACCTGTGCACCGAGATCCTGGAGGTCAACTCGGACTCGGAGACCGCGGTGTGCAACCTCGGTTCGGTGAACCTGGCCCGGCTGGTGGTCGGCGGGGCGTTCGACTTCGAGCGCCTGGGCAAGATCGTGCGCACCGCGGTCCCGTTCCTCGACCGGGTGATCGACCGCAACTACTACCCGACTGAGCGGACCGCTCTGTCGAACGCCCGGTGGCGCCCGATCGGCCTGGGGGTCATGGGCCTAGCCGACGTGTTCTTCCAGCTGGGACTGGCCTTTGACAGCACCGAGGCCGCGGGGCTGTCCCGTCGCATCTCCGAGGAGGTCTACTTCCACGCCCTGTGGGCGTCGTGCGAGCTGGCCGAGGCTTCCGGCCCCCACGCCGCATTCTCCGAGACCCACGCCGCAGCCGGCAGGCTGAGCTTCGACCTGTGGGGGGTTTCGCCTTCTGAGCCGGCCCGGTGGGTTTCTTTGCGCGAGCGGATCACCCGGTTCGGGCTGCGCAACTCGTTGCTGATCGCCATCGCTCCCACCGCCACCATCGCGTCGATTGCCGGGTGCTACGAGTGCATCGAGCCCCAGGTGTCCAACCTGTTCAAGCGCGAGACCCTTTCGGGCGAGTTCTTACAGGTCAACACCTACCTGGTGCGCGAGCTCCAGCGCCGGGGGCTGTGGAACGAGGAGGTCCGCGCCCAGATCAAGCGGGCCGACGGCTCGGTGGCTGAGGTCACGGGGCTGCCCGAGGCGCTCCGCTCGGTCTACCGCACCGCGTGGGAACTGCCGATGAGGGCGCTCATAGACCTGGCCGCGGGCAGAGGCCCATTCATCGACCAGAGCCAGTCGCTCAACCTGTTCGTCGCCTCCCCGACCATCGGGAAGCTCTCCTCGATGTACCTCCACGCCTGGAAGTCCGGAGTCAAGACCACCTACTACCTGCGCTCACGGCCGGCAACGCGCATCGCCGCGGCTGGCGGGCCGGCTGGCTCGGGGGGTTCGGTCGATGCGGCCGCGGTGGCTTGCTCGTTGGAGAACCCCGAGACCTGCGAGGCGTGCGACTGATGGCCGCTGCCCAGACCTCCGTCAACGCCCCCAGTGCACCGGCCCAACGGGCGCCGGGCCAGCTGGCGCCGGGCCGCTCACCGGGAACCGCTCCCGCCCAGCGGGCGCTGCTCGACCCCGGCCTCGACCTCACCTTGCGCCCGATGCGCTACCCGCACTTCTACGACCGCTACCGCGACGCCATCCGCAACACCTGGACGGTGGAGGAGGTCGACCTCTCCGACGACTTGGTAGACCTCTCCCGGCGGCTGCTGCCCTCCGAGCGACACCTGGTCCGCCGGCTGGTCGCCTTCTTCGCCACCGGCGACTCGATCGTGTCCAACAACTTGGTCCTCAACCTGTACCGCCACATCAACTCCCCCGAGGCCCGGATGTACCTGTCGCGCCAGCTGGCCGAGGAGGCGCTGCACGTGCAGTTCTACCTCACCCTGCTCGACACGTACCTGGCCGATGAGGCAGAACGGGTAGAGGCTTTCGCCGCGGTGGAGAACGTGCCCTCGATCCGGGCCAAGGCGGAGTTCTGCTTTCGCTGGATCGACTCGATCGCCAAGCTGGACAGGCTGGAGACGGTCGGCGACCGGCGCGCCTTCCTGCTCAACCTGGTCTGCTTCGCCGCCTGTATCGAGGGGCTGTTCTTCTTTGCCGCCTTCGCATACGTGTACTTCCTGCGCTCCAAGGGCCTGCTGAACGGGCTGGCGGCGGGGACCAACTGGGTATTCCGGGACGAGAGCGCGCACATGGCGTTCGCCTTCGACGTGATCGACACCGTGCGCCGCGAGGAGCCTGGGCTGTTCGACTCGGGCTTCGCCGCCCAGGTCACCACCATGTTGGAAGAGGCGGTGGACGCCGAGGCCGCCTTCGCCGAGGACATGCTCTCGGAGGGCGTGCCCGGCCTCTCGCTGGCCGACACCAGACGTTACCTGGAGTACATCGCCGACCAGCGCCTGGTGCGCCTGGGCCTGCCCCGCCGGTTCGGCTCGTCCAACCCATTCGGCTTCATGGAGCTGCAGGACGTGTCGGAGCTGGCCAACTTCTTCGAGCGGACGGTGTCGGCCTACCAGATGGGAGTCGAGGGTACGGTTGCCTTCGATGAGGAGTTCTGACGGCACTTATTCGGGGACGCTGCCGGGCCGAGCCTGGACCGGGGGCCGAGCCTGGACCGGGGGCCGAGCCTGGACCGGGGGCCGAGCCTGGACCGGGGGCCGAGCCTGGACCGGGGGCCGAGGGCGGTGACGCCGTCCCTGGTGCTGGAGGCGTCGGGGCACCAGGTCACCATCACCAACCCTGACAAGGTATTTTTCTCCGCCCGGGGCGAGACCAAGGCCGACCTGGCCCGCTACTACCTGGCGGTAGGCGAGGCCGCGCTGCGGGGCGTCCTGCGCCGCCCGACGGTGCTCAAGCGCTACCCGGACGGAGCGGAGGGCAAGTTCTTCTACCAAAAGCGGGTACCCTCCCCCCGCCCCGACTGGCTGGAGACGACCACGGTGGCCTTCCCGAGCGGACGCACCGCAGAAGAGCTGTGCCCGGTGGACGTGGCGCACCTGGTCTGGGCGGCAAACCTCGGATGTCTGGACCTGAACCCCTGGGCGGTACGCCGGGAGGACCTGGACCACCCCGACGAGCTGCGGGTGGACCTGGACCCCTCGCCCGGAGTTGCCTTCGCGGCGGTGCGCGCGGTCGCGTTGTGCGCCGGCACGGTACTCGCCGAGAACGGCCTGGTGGGCTTTCCCAAGACCTCGGGGTCCCGGGGCATCCACATCAACGTCCGCATCTCCCCTTCATGGGACTTCACCGAGGTCCGCAGGGCCTGCCTGGCGCTGGCCCGGGAGGTGGAGCGCCGGATGCCCGCAGAAGCGACCACCCAGTGGTGGAAGGATCGCAGGGGGATGCGGGTCCTGATCGACTACAACCAGAACGCCCGGGACCGCACTGTCGCCTCGGCCTACTCGGTGCGGGCCAACCCGGCCGGGCGGGTCTCCTGCCCGCTGCGCTGGGACGAGGTCCCCGATGTGGAGCCTGACGACCTGACCATCGCCACCGTGCCGGCCCGTCTGGCTGCGCTGGGCGACCCGGCGGAGGGGATGGACGCGGAGGTGGGCTCACTGGAGGGACTTTTGGCGCTGGCGGAGCGCGACGAAGCCGGAGGTCTGGGCGATGCCCCCTGGCCCCCACACTTCCCCAAGGCCCCTGGAGAGGGCCGGCGCTCGCACCTGGCCCCTTAGGGCGGGATCCACCTCGCTCCTTCCAACCTCGGACGCGGATCACTGGCGTTAGCCGATTGCCCGGCGCAGGTCCTTCATCAGGAGCAGCAGGGAGCGAGGATCGACCGGGCTCTGATCAAAGCTGGCCAGGCGCAGGTAGAACGCCTTGGCATCATCATCTTCTGCGTGGATGAGCAAGGCACGCGCCCCGGCTTCGCTAGAGATCAGGTCCACTCGATGGAGGGCGTCGACCACGAGCGCCCGGCCCAGGCCTTGGCCCTGCTCCGCGAGGTCGACTCCCAGGCGAGCCAGGATTACCAACGCCAGGTCGTACCGCCCGGCGCCACGAAGCAGGCGCTCGGGCGGCTCCGCGTGCAAGATGCTCCCGGTGGTCAGGGCGTAGAAACCCACGACGCGGTCTTCCTCAAGGCGGCGCACGACGAAGACCCGGCTCATACCGCTGGCGTGGGACTGCCGGGCGTGGCGCCGCAGCCAGGTGGTCTGGCAACCCGACCCGCAATCGAAGCAGTCCAGATCGTGCTTTGGGTCCAGCGCCTCGACCGGACCGTAGAGGCTGCTAGTCGCCACTTGGCTGAGGGTCTTCCAGCACCGTGGGACCGCGCAGCAACTCCGAAAGGCCCGGGACGGCGCTGGGAGGGCGATCCAACGCCGAGTTCAGGCTATCCCATGCCTCCGACGGGAGCAAGAAGACACGGCGGTCGGCCAGGACGTCCTCTGCCGCCCTGGTCGCATGGCGAAGGACGAATTCTGAGACCGTCGTTCCCTCGGCCTCGCTGGCAGCACTCAGCAAGCTTCGCTGGCGCTCACTGATCCGAATCCCTATTCGCTCGCTCTTCCGTGTCGGCGCCGCCATGTCAGAGACCCCTCTCGTTGTGATGATCACCCTGTACCAACGTTGAGCGTACACGGTCTCACCGCCCGGGCTGCTCCGGGGAACAACGCTTGTCTCTTGGCTCTACCCCAGGTGGAGGTCGAAGAAATCGACAATCCGGCGACGGGCATCGGCTGCGGAGGCCTCGTGGTAGCCAACCCCCATCAGTCGGCCCATCACGGCGATGAGGACGCCCACCCCGCCCGCATGGTGGTTGAGAAAGCCGTGACCGGCTTCGGGGTACTCCTTCACATCGCAGGCCACCCCGTCGGCCACAAGCGCGGCCTCCAGCCTTGCCGCAGCTCCGCCGAGGCGACGGTCCTTGGCGCCGTAGCTGCCAACCACAGGACAGGCTCGGGCGAGGACCGCCTCGGCGTCGTCGGGCACCTCGCCGTAGTTGACGCTCGACGCCGAGTATCCGTGGTCCGGGGCCAGGAGGAGCGAAAAGTTCCCTCCCATGCAGTAGCCGATGATCCCGATCCGTCCGTTGCAGCGCTCGTCGCCGGCCAGCCACGCCCGAGCAGCTTCGATGTCGTCAAAGGTCCGGCCCTGGCCCTCCTGTAGTTGCCTGAAAATCGAGCGCAGGCAGGCGAACTTGCGACCCCAGGAAAACAGGTCGGGCGCCAAGGCCAGGTAGCCGGCCTCCGCCAGCCAGTGGCACTGGTGTCGCAGGTCCTCGGTCATCCCGAATGCGTCGTGCACCACGACCACGCCGGGCCATGGCCCCTCCCCAGGCGGGCGGGCCAGGTGCGCCGAGCCCTGCGGCGCGGCGAAGGCCACCGTCTCCGAGCGGTCAGGATCGGTCTCAACTGGCATGGGGCGACTCCCGGTTCACAAATGGACGCCTGGCACCCTCACCCAGGCAATGCTCCCCTCCCGCAGGCACCTTAGCTCGGGACCGGTGCAGTCCACCACCGTCGAGGAGGGCCCGGTGCACGGCCCGGCATCGAGAATCACCGCCACCCCTTCCCCGAGCTGGGCTGAGAGTGCCTCTGCTGTCTCAACCGGAGCCGAGCCGTGCAGGTTGGCGCTGGTGGTGGCGATGGGGCCGACCATCCGGGCCAAGGCAACGGGGACCGGGTGGGCGGGACAGCGCAGCCCGATGGTCGCTCCGTCGCCCCCGAGGCTCAGCCCGAGCCCGGGCAGACTGGCAAGCACCAGGGTCAGCCCTCCCGGCCACCAGGCAGCCATCAAAGCCTCCGCCGCCGGGGTGCAGACCGCCAGGCCACGCGCCTGGTCCACATCGGCCACCAGGACGGGGAGGGCAACCGAACCGGGTCTGGCCTTCAGGGCGAAGAGTCGGTCGACTGCGCCGGACCGGGAAGGGTCAACCGCCAGCCCGTAGACGGTGTCGGTCGGGATGCCCACCACCAGGCCTGAGCGCAAGGCAGAGGCCGCTTGCTCCAGGGCCTGCGGGCAGGGGGGATCGCCTGAGGCGTCGACGAGGCGTCCCGACGCCGGGGCCATTAGCGGACCTCAGCCCGGCCCGTGGCGCGCTCGGCCCGGCCCGTGGCGCGCTCGGCCCGGCCCGGGGCGCGCTCGGCC
>JBOGGT010000038.1:0-26892 GCA_050744225.1 Acidimicrobiales bacterium
GGGCCGCCGGGGCCGCCGGGGCCGCCCATCCAATCGCTCCAGGAGCCCCAACCCGGCCTCCCGGAATGGTCGCGTCGAGGAGCCCACTCCTGGTCCCATTCGCCTTTGGCGTCGCGCTTCCAGTCCCGGACGAAGTCCTTTCGCTGCTGCCGGCCACGCGCCGAGGACCGGGGCGCCCAACCCGGCCTTCCGGCGGCGTAGGCCACCCGGGCCGCCTCCCGCGCCGCCTGGGTTGCCGCCTGGCGGGCCCTGGCCTTACCCTCGGCCACCAGCCTACCGACGTCGGGGGGCACGAAGGAGAACCCTCCCCCGCCCTCGCCGGGGTGCGCCAGCACCACCAGGGTGTCTCCTTCACGGCGGACCTGGTGAAGGCCGGACACCGCTACCTCAGAGACCCCCGGATCGCCGATCACCCGCACGGTGCGGGTGGCCGCCTTCACCCTCACCCGTCGCAACGCCGCTCCCCCGCCCCCCGCCAAGCGGGCTGTGGCCTCCTCGGGCGACATCCTGCCGGCGGCGACTTCTTCCAGCACCTCTCTCGTAGTCATACCCATATGTTACCTTCTCCTTTGCGATTGTCAAGTCGAATTGGTAAAATGTTATCCAGTTTCGCCGGATCGCCCTGCCCGCGTGCGTCCAGCTTTCGCCCGCCGGACACGGAGCGTTCACCTGGACCCGCTAGTACTGAGGATGTGACTATCGCAACAGACACTCCCCTGATCTCCCCCATCCTCCCGAAGCCGGTGCGCCACCGGATCGCCCTGATCGCCCACGACCACCGTAAGGACGACCTGCGGGAGTGGGCGATGTACAACCGCGAGCTGCTCGCCGGCCACGACCTGATCGCCACCGCGACTACCGGCCACCTACTGGCCGAGAGCCTCAACCTGCCCATCACCACCCTGCACTCCGGCCCACTCGGCGGGGACATGCAGATCGGCGCCATGGTGGTGCAGGGCGAGCTGGACGTGCTGATCTTCTTCTGGGATCCGCTGGAGCCCCAGCCGCACGAGCCCGACGTCAAGGCCCTCCTCCGGGTGGCGGTGGTGTGGAACATCCCCGTCGCCTGCAACCGGGCCAGTGCCGACCACATCATCAGCTCCCCCCTGCTGGCCCTGCCCCGGGCCGCCTGAGTCTCGCTTTCCCGCCACCCGCCGGACCGGGCCCCGGCGGTTCATGGAGTGATCGACTGCAGTTAACTGCAGCCGATCACTCCATGGTCGGGGAGGGCACCCCATGGTCGAGGCGAGCACTGGCTCGCTAGCCTGCGGAGGTGCCCAAGGCCCCGGTCCTGACCCCCCGAGCGGTGGACTTTCCCCGCTGGTACCAAGACGTCGTCGCCAAGGCCGAGCTGGCCGAGGGAGGTCCGGTCCGGGGGACCCAGTGCATCCGCCCCTACGGCTACGCCATCTGGGAGCGGATCCAGGCCGAGCTGGACACCCGGATCAAGGCGGCTGGGGTGCGCAACGCCTACTTCCCGATGCTCATCCCCGAGTCGTACCTGAAGCGGGAGGCCGAGCACGTCGAGGGGTTCAGCCCCGAGCTGGCGGTGGTGACCCACGCGGGCGGCAAGGCGCTCGACGAGCCGGTCGTGATCCGGCCCACGAGCGAGACCATCATCAATGCATATTTTTCCAAGTGGGTCCAGTCACACCGGGACCTGCCGCTGCTGATCAACCAGTGGTGCAACGTGGTGCGCTGGGAGATGCGCCCCAGGCTGTTCCTGCGATCCACCGAATTCCTGTGGCAGGAGGGGCACACCGCTCACGCCAGCGAATCCGAGGCGGCCGCCTTCGCCCGGCGGATCCTCACCGAGGTGTACCAGGAGGTGATGGAGCAGGTGCTGGGGATCCCGGTGCTGGTGGGCCGCAAGACCGAGCGCGAGCGTTTCCCCGGGGCGACGGCCACCTGGACGCTGGAGGCGATGATGGGCGACGGCAAGGCGCTCCAGATGGGGACCAGCCATGAGCTCGGGCAGGGGTTCGCGCGAGCGTTCGGGACCGAGTTCCAGAACGAGACCGGGTCATCGGAGTACGTCTGGCAGACCTCGTGGGGGGTAACCACCCGGCTCGTTGGGGCGGTGATCATGGCGCACGGCGACGACTCCGGGCTGCGCCTGGCGCCCCGGCTGGCCCCGGTGCAGGTGGTGGTGGTGCTGGTGCGCGACGAGGAGGGAGCCGGGACGGTCGCCACAGCGCTGGTCGCCGAGCTCTTGGCCGCTGGGGTGCGGGTGGAGCTGGACGCGCGGGTGGAGCAGTCCTACGGCCGCAGGGTCACCGAGTGGGAGCTCAAAGGGGTGCCGATCCGGGTGGAGGTCGGCCCCCGGGACCTGGCGGCGTCGGGGACGGTCAAGATTGTCCGCCGGGACGGCGGACCGGTGGGCTCGGTGGCGAGCGGGGCCGGGTCGGTGGCGCCCGGCGCCGTCGCCTCGATGGTGCCCGGGCTGCTGGAATCGATCCAGACATCGATGATGGCCGGCGCCCTGGCCTTCCGCGAGGCGCGCACCGTCGAGGTTTCAAACCTCACCGAGGCGGTCGAGGCCACGACTGCCGGTTTCGCCCGGATCCCCTGGCGGGAGTTGGGTCCCGAAGGAGAAGCCGGTCTGCTCAGTGCAGGCGGTTCAGTCCGCTGCCTGATCGCCCTCGACGGCAGTCTGCCGACCTCCTCGGACGCCCCTGACCTGGTCGCATTGGTCGCCCGGGCGTACTGACAGCGCGACCTTTCGTTCTCGAAAGCCGCGACCTTCCCCGGCCATGGGAACGAGCGTCTTAGCGGGGGGTCGGGGATCTACTGGGGGGCCTCGCTGGGGGCGTCGCTGGGGGCAGCGCGCCAGTCCAGCTGGGCGACACGGCCTCCGCTGACCGTGACCGGCTTGGAAGTGCCGCCGCGGGGGTCTTCGAGGAGGTAGTCGCCGGCGACCAGGGAGGGAAAGACTGCGGCGTACATGATCGCGGCTCCTATGTGGCGCTCACGAACATCGGTGTGGGTGTGAGGGGTGCCACTGGCCGGGTCCGTCGGGGTAATCCCGATCTCGGCCCCAGCCATCTCGGACCCCACGTGGACCATCAGCGCCCCGACGTTGCCGCCAAGGTCCAGCACGACACTGCCGGAGTGGCTGGGCGCGAGGCGGGGCTCCTCACTCACCGCAGGCTCTCCCCCTCTGTTCTCACTCATGCTGGGTCTGGCCTGGCTCAGCGCATCGCCCGGGCCAGCTTTGCGGCCATCTGAGGGTCCTTGATAACCACCGCTCGCTCGCCCTGCATGACGCTGATCTCACCGGAGCCCAGGCTGCGCACATGGGCCACCAGAGTTTCCCCGACCGACCCGGCCTCGCCGACGTCCGCGGTCGCTGCTTCGGCTGCCGGTGCAGCGGCCTCGCCCGAGCCCATTACCTCAGGGAGCAGGGTCGTCATCGGCACTGCCGCAATCAGGCCCGCGCCTGCGACGGCAACCGAACCTCTCTTCAAGAAGTTGCGACGGCTCAGGTTCTCCATTGCGGGTCCTCCCTCAGGTCATCCCTGTCATCTGGTGATTCAGCCTCGGGGAAAGCTAGCCAGGCAAGGGCTTCTACAAACCTGACACGATGATCTTCGGCACGGCACCACCAAGTGGATGGTCCTGACCGCGTTGGTCCGAGACTTTCTGACCCACCCTTGCCGGGGACTCCGAAGCAGCCCAAGGCATCGTTGAGTTCCTGGCCGGAGGCAAGGGCGCTGCCAGTGGTGGGCGATCATGGACCCGAGACGATCTGTACGAGCGGGAACCTGCATGAGCCGGACCCTGCATGAGCGGGACCCTGGATGAGCCGGCCTAAGAGGTTCGTCGACACCAACGTCTGGGTCTACGCACTCGACGAGAGTCCCGAAGAGGCGGCCAAGCATGCCGTGGCAGTGGCGCTGCTCGAACAGGATCCAGACTCCCTGGTGGTGAGCACTCAGATCCTCCAAGAGGTGTATGTCGCGGTGACCCGCAAGCTACGTGATCCCCTCCCACCCGAGCGCGCGTACCGGTCGGTCCGGGCGCTAACCAAGCTGGAGGTGGTTCCAGTCGATGTCCCCCTGGCGCTGGCGGGGATCGAAACCGCCCGGCAAGCTCAGATCTCGCTCTGGGACGCTCTCGTGGTCCAGGCGGCCAAGGTCGCCGGCTGCTCCGAGGTCCTGACCGAGGACCTCAACCACGGCCAGGCCATCGTCGGGGTGTCGGTCCAGAACCCATTTTTGCAGCTGGAAAAAAATGTCTGAGGGGCATGGCGACGTGGCGGTAGGCTCGACACATGACTGAGACCCCTTCCTCTGGCGAACTGGTCGAGCTGGGGCGCCGGGCACGGTCCGCCTCCCGGGTGCTCGCGACCTCGTCCGCTTCGGCGCGCGACGCCGCGTTGCTCGGAGCCGCGGACCTGCTGGAGGACCGGGCAGCCGAGCTGCTGGAGGCCAACGCCACCGACGTCACCCGCGCGGCCGGGGCGGGGACGCCGGCCACGGTGATCGACCGGCTCCGCCTCAGCGAGGCACGGGTCGCAGGGATGGCTGGCGGGCTGCGCAAGGTGGCGGCCCTTCCGGACCCGGTGGGCGAGGTCACCGAAGGCTGGGTGAGGCCCAACGGACTACGGGTGAGCAGGGTGCGGGTACCCCTGGGGGTGGTGGGGATCATCTACGAGAACCGCCCCAACGTCACCAGTGACGCCGCAGGCCTGTGCGTCAAGTCCGGCAACGCGGCGTTCCTCCGGGGCTCGTCGGCCGCGATCTCCTCGAACGTGGCCATCGCCGGCCTGCTGCGCGAGGCCGCGGCCAAGGCGGGGCTACCGGAGGACTCGGTCATCCTGGTGACAGACACCAGCCGCGAGGGCGCTGTGGCCTTCATGCAGCTGCGCGGCCTGATCGACTGCCTGATCCCCCGCGGCTCGGCCTCGCTGGTAGCGACGGTGGTGGAGAACGCCCGTGTCCCGTTCGTGATCGACGGGGACGGAAACTGTCATGTCTACGTGGACGCTTCGGCGAACATGGACATGGCGGCGGCGATCATCACCAACGCCAAGTGCCAGCGTCCCAGTGTGTGCAACGCCGCGGAGACCCTGCTGGTACACCGGGCGGTGGCGGCCGCGCTGGTTCCTCGACTGCCGGAGATCCTCCCCGGGGTCGAGCTGGTGGGCGACGCCGCAGTGTGCTCGGCGCTACCCGAGGTGGCGGCGGCAACCGAGGATGACTGGGCCACCGAGTTCCTCTCGCTCAAGATGAGCGTGCGGGTGGTCGACGACATCGGCGAGGCCATCGAGCATGTCGCCCGCTACGGGAGCGGGCACTCCGAGGCGATCGTGACTACTGAGGTAGCGGCGGCGGAGCGTTGGTGTGCCGAAGTGGATGCTGCCGCAGTCCTGGTGAACGCCTCGACCCGGTTTGTGGACGGCGAAGAGCTGGGGCTGGGTGCCGAGATCGGGATCAGCACCCAGCGCCTGCACGCCCGCGGGCCGATGGGGCTGCGCGAGCTCACCACGCTCAAGTACGTGATCCGGGGCGACGGCCAGGTACGCGCTTGACCGGCGGACCGGCTGGGGCTCAGCGGTCGGGAGTGGGCGGCGACGGGCCGGCGGGGGCTCAGTGGTCGGGGGTGGGCGCGGGTGGTAGGGAGAAGGGGCTCAATTACTTTGAGTCGGTAGAGGACGTCGCCGAAGGGCTGGAGAGGGCCGCCTACCTGGCGGAAACCTCAGTGGCAGGGGTGGTGTGGCTGGCGGCGCGGCTGGGCAAGCCGGTGCTGGTGGAGGGTCCGGCGGGGACGGGCAAGACCGAGCTGGCCAAGGCGACCGCGGCGATGAGCGGGGCGCGGCTGATCCGGCTGCAGTGCTACGAGGGCCTGGACGAGTCCAGGGCGCTGTACGAGTGGAACTACCGCCGCCAGTTGTTGCGCATCCAGGCTGGGAAGGGTGGCGCGGACGCCGATGCGGGCGGCGCAGTGGGCGGCGAAGGCTGGGAGGACCTGGAGGAGGACATCTTCTCAGAGGAGTTCCTCGTGGCCCGGCCGCTGCTGGAGGCCATCCGGGCCACGGAGCCGGTGGTGCTGCTGATCGACGAGGTCGACCGGGTGGAGGTCGAGACCGAGGCCCTCTTGCTGGAAGTGCTCTCCGACTACCAGGTGTCGATCCCCGAGCTTGGCACGGTGCGCGCCACGCAGGTACCGATGGTCTTCCTGACCTCCAACAACACCAGGGAGCTCTCCGAGGCGCTCAAGCGGCGCTGTCTCTACCTGCACATCGACTACCCCGACGTGGAGCGCGAACGGCGGATCCTCCTGGCGCGGGTGCCGGGGATCTCCGAGGCGCTGGCCGGCCAGGTGGCGCGGGTGGTGCGGTCGCTGCGTGGCCTGGAGCTGCGCAAGCAACCCTCGATCTCCGAGGCCATCGACTGGGCGCGCACTCTCATCCTGCTGGGCACCGACTCAATCGACGCCGAGGTGGTCCGGGCCAGCCTGCACATCCTGCTCAAGTACCGGACGGACATCTCCCGGGCGTCCAAGGAGCTCGTCCTCGAGGCACCGTGAGGGGTCGCTTGCGGAGGGTGTTGCAGGGGACGCGGTCGTATCGGGGCGGTTCAGGTCGTATCGGGGCGGTTCAGGTCGTATCGGGGCGGTTCAGGTCGTATCGGGGCGGTTCAGGGCGTATCGGTGCGGTTCAGGGCGTATCGGGGCGGTTCAGGGCGTATCGGGGCAGGCGGTCGTATCGGGGCAGGCGGTCGTATCGGGGCGGTTCAGGGCGAACTCGGCGTGATGAAGTCGTCTACGGTGACTTCAGCACGCCAAGTTCGGGCTGATACTGCCGACTTCGGGCTGATGCTGGAGATCCTGACCGGGTTTGTCGCCGCCCTGCGCGAAGCCGGCCTCCCGGTGTCGCTCACCGAGGCGGTGGACGCCGCCGAGGCGGTGGTGGCGATCGGGGTCCTGGACCGCGCTCTGTTCAAGGCGGCGCTGCGGGCCACGCTGGTCAAGGCCCACGCCTACTGGCCGGTGTTCGACGTGATATTCGAGGTTTACTTCGCCCTGCGGGGTCCGGAGCACGCAATCAATCTGGGTGGCGGGCCGGACGGGTCGGACGGGTCGAGGGAGGGCCACGACGGAGAGCCGGGGCTGGTCCTTGCGCCCGGGCGGGGCAGGGCAGACCATGGCCCAACGGCAGACGAGCTGGCGGGGTTGCTCTATGCCGCCCTGCTCGCGGGGGACGCGGGGGCGGTGGGGGCGCTGGCCCGGC
This sequence comes from Acidimicrobiales bacterium, assembly GCA_050744225.1. Lineage (GTDB taxonomy): Bacteria > Actinomycetota > Acidimicrobiia > Acidimicrobiales > JAJPHD01 > JAVKSL01. The sequence goes on from JBOGGT010000038.1 coordinate 7,235, forward strand.
GGGCGGTGACCCTGTTCGCCGGAATGGAGCAGGGGCGCCCGGTCGGGGGGTCGTACTACCTTTTCCGCACTTTGCGGTCCCTGGACCTCGACGGCCTGGCGACCCGGATGATGGACGCCACCCGTGCCGGCCGTGCCGGCCGTGCCGCCGGTGCCGGCCGTGACGCCGGTGCCGCCCGCGCCGACCGTGCCGGAGACGGCGGGGAGATGTCCGCGCTGGACGAGCGCCTGGCGGCCGACGAGCACCGCGCCCGTCTGGAGCACCTGCGTTCCGAGGTAGAGGCCGAGATCCGGCGCCGGCTGGTGAGCGACCGCGGGGCCGCCGCGGTTGGCAGGACCCTACGCCGGCCCCTGCCGGAGGATATCGACTTTATGCACGCCAGCCGCGAGGAGCTCGCCTCGTTGCGCCGGGCGATCTACCCCCTGACCCGCCGGCTGGCGTCGCGCCTGGCCCGGCGCCGGCAGCACGGCCGTAAGGGGGCGCTGGACTTTCGCGGCACGGTACGGGATTCCTTGAGTTATGGGGGAGTGCCGCTCCAGCCGCGCTTCCGGCGGCCAACCCCGTCCAAGCCGGAGATTGTCGTGATCGCCGACATATCCGGCTCGGTGGCTGCGTTTGCCCGCTTCACCCTCCAGCTGGTCTACGCCATCTCGGCGCAGTTCTCCCGGGTGCGCAGCTTCGTGTTCATCGACGGGATCGACGAGGTCACCGGGGTCTTCGAGCGCTCGGACGACCTGGCCGAGGCGCTGGCCGCCATCGGTGAGAACGCCGAGGTGGTCTGGGTCGACGGCCACTCCAACTACGGGCACGCCTTCGAGGTATTCTGGGACCGCTGGGGCGCGTCGCTGTCCCCGCGCGCCAGCGTGATCATCCTCGGCGACGCCCGCAACAACTACCACACCAGCTCGGCCTGGGTCCTGCTCGATATCCGCAAGCACGTCCGCCACCTGTGGTGGCTGAACCCCGAGCCCCGCTCTTACTGGGACACCGGGGACTCGATTGCCAGCGAGTACGCTGCGGAGTGCGACGGCGCCTTCGAGTGCCGCAACCTGCGCCAACTGGAGCACTTCGTGGAGCAGCTCGCGTAGGGGCAGCCCGCGCCCTGGCCTGTCGAGCGGTCGTCGGGTCGCTGATCTTCCCTGGCCATACCCTTATATGTCTACCGACCCGAAGTGGTTACTCGCTACGATGCCAACATGAGGACCAGCCGCTGAACCGACCTCGCGATGTCTAGGCTGGGGGTATTCGGGGGGACCTTTGACCCCATCCACAACGGCCACCTCGCCGCGGCGCTGAACGCGCGCCACGCCGCCAGCCTGGACCAGGTCCTGCTGGTGGTGGCCAACCAGCCGTGGCAGAAGACCCGCGACATCACCCCGGCGCCAGACCGCCTGGCCATGGTGAGAGCGGCGGTGGCGGGGGTGGACGGGTTGGCCGCCAGCGCAATCGAGCTGGAACGGGGCGGGCCCAGCTATACCGCCGACACCCTCACCACCCTGGCGCGACGCCACCCGGGCACAGCTCTGTACCTGATCGTGGGCGCGGACGCGGCAGAAGGCCTCGGGACCTGGGAACGGGTCGAGGAGGTGGCCGAGCTCGCCACCCTGATCGTGGTCAACCGCCCTGGAGCTGTTCCCCCGTCGCCCCCGCCGGGCTGGTCAGACGTGGAGGTGGTCGAGGTACCTGCGCTGGACATCTCCAGCACCGACCTGCGGGCACGAGCGACTGACGGGCGGCCGCTGGACTTCCTGGTTCCCCAGACAGTAATCCGTTGCATTCACGAGCGGGGGCTGTACGCTGGCGGCAGATGAACCCGCGCATATGACCAACGCGACCGCCAAGACCGCTGCCGACCTCCCCCTGGCAGTGGTGGCCGCCAGGGCGGCGGACGCCAAGAAGGCCACCTCGACCCTGGTCCTGGAGGTGGGTCCGATCCTGGCGATAGTGGACACTTTCGTGATCACCAGCGGTGCCAACCACCGCCAGGTCCGGACCATCACCGACGAGGTGGAGGCGGCGGTCCGCTCAGCTGGGGGCGGCGGTCCGCTGCGGGTGGAGGGCCTGCGCGACGCCCGCTGGGTATTGCTGGACTACGGGCACCTGGTGGTGCACGTATTCCACGAAGAGGCCCGGGCTTATTACAACCTCGAGCGGCTGTGGTCGGACGCGCCGAGCATCGCCTGGGAGGACGGGAGCGGGGCGGGGGTGGGCACAGAGCTGGAAGCGCTCCGAGCAAATTCCTCCTAAGGTTTAGGGCTCGGCTCGGCCGCCCAGGTGGCGAGACAGGAAGGCCTCGGTGGCGCCGTAGAAGCGCATCCGGTTCTCCGGTTTGGCGAAGCCGTGGCCCTCGTCGGGGAAGAGCAGGTACTCGTGTTCCACCCCGGAGGCGCTCAGCGCGTCCACGATCTGTTCGGCCTCGGACTGCTTTACCCTGGGGTCGTTGGCACCCTGGGCGATCAGCATCGGTATACGGATGTCGGCGGCGCGAGACAGCGGCGAGCGGGACCACAAGAACTCCTCCTCGGTGCTGGGGTCGCCCACCCGGGTGTGGAACTGGGCGACCAGCGGCACCCAGTACGGCGGGATGGTCTCGATCAGCGTCTTGAGGTTGGACGGCCCGACTAGGTCGACAGCGCAGCGGAAGGCCTCCGGGGTGAACGCCGCGCCGACCAGCGCGGCGTAGCCCCCGTAGGATCCGCCGTAGATCGCCACGCGCGCCGGGTCGGCGAAACCCGCTTCGACCACCACCGCCAGGGCATCCAGCAGGTCGTCGTGCATCTTGGCCCCCCACTCGCGGTTCCCGGCGTTTACGAAGGACTTGCCGTAACCGGTGGAGCCCCGGAAATTCACCTGCACACACAGATACCCCCGGTTCGCCAGCCACTGCGCCTCAGAGTCGAAGCCCCAGCTGTCTCGAGCCCAGGGGCCGCCGTGCACCAGGATTACGGTCGGCAGGCCTGACCGGCCCTCGCCCGGCGGGAAGGTCAGGTAGCCATGCAGGACCAGACCGTCGCGCGCGGTGCAGTTGAACGGTTCCATCTCGGCCAGCTCGTATCCGCTCAGGGCGGGCTGGTGCACGAACAGCATCTGGCCCTGTCGGGTCGCACGGTCGTAAGCAAAGTAGGCCACCGGGCCGGCGTCGTCGGTGAAGGAGACCAGCCAAGTCCGGTCGGCGTCGTCCGCACTGACCACCGCCGGGTCACCCCGATGCAGCGAGGCGATAGCCGCGAGATCCTCCTCCAGGGCCGGGTCCAACGCCCGGTGGACCACCCGCTCGCGCATCCAGCTGACCGTCCTCGGCTCACGCGTCTCCGGATCCAGGTCCACGTCGGTCACGTCGGAGTCAGGGTCCTCGGCGAGTACCTCGGTGCCTGCGCTGGCGAGGTCGATGCGTACCAGCCGGCCGGTGTCGGCGCCGACCGAGCTGAGCGCAAGCAGGCTTGAGCCGTCGAGGCTGAATGCGATAGGCCCGGTTGTCAGCGCGTCGGATGCGCTGACGTTGAGCAGCTCCCGCCACTCCGGGGTGGCCGGGGCGGTGGGCGCGCTGGCCGGGGCGGTGGGCGCGCTGGCCGGGGCGTCGGGCGCGCTGGCCGGGGCGCCGCGTACCATCAGGACATAGCCTCCGTCTGGTTGGGGGACCATCCCAGCCCTGACGACCAGGTCGGCGTCTGCCACCCAACCGACCATCCCCGGATTCTCCAGGACCTTGGTCAGCTCACCGGTGGACAGCCGGAGGTGGTACACGTCGTGCAGCTGGGGGTTGTCCTTGTTGAGGCCCACCAACAGCTCGTCGGGGTGACGCCGGTCGTGGGCGATCATCTCCACCGCCACCTCCTCGTACGGAGTCAGGTCGCGGCTGGCGGCGGAAATTGCCTCGGGCGAGAGGACCACCGGGCCTTCGTCGGAGGAGTCCCATCCGGCGGCGGCACCCAGGCCCAGGGCCGCCAGGTCGACGTCGTGAAGCCGCCAGTTCTCGTCGCCGCCGTTGTCCTGCAGGTAGACCAAGTGCTGGTTGTCGTGCGCCCAAGAGAACATCCGGATCCCACGGTCGGAGTCCCGGGTGATCGCGACCGCCTCGACCAGGGGGGAATGGCCCTCGCCGAGCGGCCCCACCCAGACGTTCAGCACCCCGTTCAGGGGGGCCAGCCAGGCGAGGCGGGACCCGTCGGGGGCGAGACGGGGGCTGGTGCGTTCGGGATTGCCGAACAGGACGGTGCGGGGAATGAGCTGGACCATGCCCACTAACTACCAGCCGAAGGGGACATCTGCCGACCGCGGCGGCTCCCCCGGCCCTCGGGCGGACCCCGCGTGGGTCTGGTACTCTGCCACACACGCTCGACTGAGGAGGCCGACGTGTCAGAGACCGTCACCGCTTATGTGCTGATCCAGACCGAGGTCGGCAAAGCCGCCCGCGTGGCCGCCGAGTTGGCCCAGCTGGAGGGCGTCGCCTCGGCAGACGCCGTTACCGGTCCCTACGACGTGATAGTGAGGGTGAGGGCGGCATCGGTCGACGAGTTGGGTCGCCTGATCGCCAGCCGCCTGCAGCTGGTAGAGGGCATCACCCGAACCGTCGCCTGCGCGGTGGTAAACCTCTAACCGTTCCGAACCTGGCCGGTTGTGTTTGAGTGTCCGCAAGCTACTCAAACACGACCAGTAAATCGACTCTCCCCCTAGGTCTCCCCCGAATGGGGGAGGCTAACGTTCCAGCCCATGGTCCCTCCGGCCCAAGGAGCGACCCTGCGAAGAGCTACGAGAGACGTCCATGACGCCCTGGGGCGGAATGGCAGCCCTGGCCAGGGCTTGGTCCCAGCGGAGCAGGCCCACCCAGCCCGGGCGCTCCCCTCCCTCGAAGTACAGAGCGTGGCCGGGAACTCCAAGGGAAAGCGCCGCGGGGGTTAGTACCTGCTCACGCCGGGTGGTCCAAGCCTCGGTGAGCGACCCACCGGCCCGGGCCTTGGTACGGCGCCGCCCATTCCACTGAACGCTGCGGCTCGCGGTGCGAACCGGGACCTCGACCTCCCCGCACAACATCGCAAACTCTTCCAAGGTGGCCCGGTCAGCGACACCAGCGAAGACGAGTCTGCCACTGAACAGGGTGCCAAAGCCATCTGCCTCGGCACCCCAGCGTGCTCTCGCTTGCGACAGGTCCTGGAAGCAAGCAGCAACCAGCACCCCTTGGCTGGCGCCCTCCGACAGCATCCTCGGCAACCCGGGGATAGGGGCAATGTTGGCGACCTCGTCAAGCGCCAACAGCAGAGGCTCCGGCCTGCGGTTGGCCATCATGCTGGCCCCGGACTGCGGACCGGTCACGGCAGGACCGGTCACGGCAGGACCGGTCACGGCAGGACCGGTCACGGCAGGGCCGGTCACGGCAGGGCCGGTCACAGCAGGGCCGGTCACAGCAGGGCCGGTCACAGCAGGGCCGGTCACAGCAGGGCCGGTTCTGGAGCGTGAATAGGCCGCCGCGCAGACCCTGCCGACCAGCATGACGACGGTCGGCGCCACCAACTGTTGGACCTGGGAGGAGGCACACACGTAGATCGTGTCCGCCGAGCCCACCAGTTCGGTTGGTGCCAGGTTCGGGCGGAGAGCGCTTTCGAGGGCCGGGCGGGTCCGGTACGCGGCCACCGCGTCGGCTGCGGTGGAGAACACGCTCGACAGCTCACGCGGGTCGGTCTTGCCCAGCCCGGCGATCACCTCACGTGCCAATGGATCACCCCGCCCGGCCAGGATCAACTCCGCTTCCCGGATCTCCCTGCGGTTGACCCAGGCCGAGACCGCGTCAATGTCTGCACCTCCCACCGCCGCGGCATGCATGAAGGTCCCCAGTATTGCCTGGGCTCGGGCTCGCCAGTGAGGATCCGCGGCTCCCTTCCCCACGCCCGCGGCGTTCACCAGGTCGGCGCACATCAGTTGGGCAACGGTCCAGTCGGCGCACTCGGTGACCGGCGACCAGCGCAGGCGGATGACTCCAGACGGTGGATCCACCTCGTTGAACGGGTCGAAGAGCCAGCACCGGCCCAGAGCAGACCGCTGCTTGAAAGTGGCCTCCAGCACGTCCGGCTTGGTCGAGGTCGAGAGGACCGGACCTTCTGCGGCCAGCACATTGGGAATCAAAAAGCACGACGTCTTGCCCGAGCGAGGTGGACCGATCGCCATCACGTGGGTCTCTGGCTTCGCCCACACCCAGCCCCCCGACTGGGCACCCACGAAGAGAGCCCTGCCCATCAGTCGCCCTGGCGCCCGCAGTCCCACCAGATGCATGCGGCGGAAGTGGACAACAGGTCGTACCCGGGTTCAAGCAGGCACTCGATCTCAGGGTCGGCGTCAGGGGTCAGGCAGAGCCGGCGACGAGCCATGCCAACCTGTAGGCCCGCGTCGCGAGCCTGCCAGCGCGGAGGCCGAGAGAACCGCTCCACCTGCGCATCTATCCCCACCTCGGCCAGCACTGCGAGCGCCTCGGCCACCCCCGGCCCCTCGGGTCGATCCACGCCGTGGAAGTGCCTCCACAGGTGGTTCAGCCCCACCATGGGATGTCGCTCGGTGATCTCGATCACCACCCGCCGGGTGGCGTGAGTGCTCAACGCCAGGACGAACTCGCCGAGGTCCGCCGCGTTGTACAGCACGTGGTGGCACACCACTACTTCAGCGGATGGCACCCGGTCCGCGATCGCCGGCCATCTCCCCACGATGGTGGTCACCGCTACCCCGAGTGAAAGGCCGGAGGTCCCCAGCATGTCGAGCATGGCAGGGGTCTCGTCCACCGCAACCAGTTGGGCCGCAGGCGGGACCAGGGCCAGGCAGGCCGCTCCCCCGCCGGAGCCCACGTCCAGCACCGATCCGCCCGGGGGGAGCGCCTCCAATGCCCGCCTTCGTGAGGGGCTGTCCTCTGGCTCGGCCGGTGCCCTGAAGAACGCAGGCGGGAATCCCCAGGGAGGCTCGGGAGCGCTGGCCAAGATCTCGGGCGGAATGGCCCAGCGTGCCAACTCCTCCGCCCAGTGCGTCTCAGCCGGACCAACCACGACATCGACACTACCCCCGGCCGGGCTGACGTGCGCGGGCGATCAGCGGGCTTGCATAGCCGGCCGGAGCTGGACCGGCAACCCCGCTGGACGGGGCGCAGCTACCGTCTTGGGTGGTGGAACCTCCCGATGCGGTCATCGAGTTCGGCTCTGACACGCCGGGTGAGGTGCTGGGCTGGCTCGGCCAGCTCGAATCGAGCCATCAGGGCTGGATCAACCTCCAGCCGGGAGTGCCCGAAGGGGTGCTGGAACGCTCTCCCACCCCGATGTCGCTGTTCCACCGGCGCCCACGGGAGCTGACCCTGGGCACCTGGGCGGCGGGTCCGATCCGGCGGAGGGGTCCAGAACCTGCCACGGTTGGCATCCTGCACGGCCGGCCGGAGCGGGTCAGGGTCATCCTCACCAATGCCGGGTTAGCGATCCCAGCCGGCTGGAGGGTCAGGTCGGACCGGCCCGCGGTCGGCCTGGTTGCCCGTGTGGCCGAAGGTACGCCGGGCGCGGAGGTCCTAGCCTGGTTGCTGAAGGCGGTCGAAGCGGTCAGCCCAGTCCCCGTCGTCGGGACCTGGCGCGCCGTCGTCCAGCGCGGACGCCAGCCTTCGACGAAGGAGGGCGACCAGTGAGCAGCGAGGACGTCACAGGCGGGTCGGCGGTCGGGCAAGGCGCCGGCGAGGACGAGGAACTGTGGAATCACCCGTCTGTTCGGCTGGCAACCATGCGTCGGGCAGAGCTCGCAGTGGTGGCCGTCCTGGCGCTGGCGCTGGGCGCCGGACTGGGCGGCGCCCTCGTCGGACCCGCCGGCGCGGGCGGGATCGGAGCGGGGATACTGGTGCTGGCCGGGGTGCTGCACCTGTTCCTCCAGCGTCGGGTCAGGTCGTGGGCCTACCTCGAACGATCGGACGACCTGCTGGTCCGGCGGGGGGTGCTGGTGCAAAGGCTATCGGTGGTTCCGTACGGCAGGATGCAGTTCATAGACGTCACCTCGGGTTTGGCAGAGCGGAGCTTCCGGCTCGCCACCGCCAGGCTCCACACTGCTGCCGCAGCCAGTGATGCCCGCATCCCAGGGCTTGAAACCGCTGAGGCCGCCAGACTCAGGGACCGCCTGGCCGCACTGGGCGAAGCCAAGGCGGCTGGCCTGTGATACGCGAGGCGGGCGAGGCGGGCGAGGCGGGCGAGGCGAGCCCTACCCCAGGAACGCAACACATCGGGCAAGGCTGGCGACGGCTCCATCCCCTGTCACCCCTGGTCAAGTTCTCGCGCTCCGTGCTGGGTCTGGTGATTGCGGTAGGAGCCAGCACTCTCGCCGCCGGCAGCGATCCCACGGGCTCTTACATCTTCGACCTGGTCTTGGTGGGCGTCGCCCTCACGTCCGGGGTTGTCTCCTGGCTCGTGACCCGCTGGAAACTAGAGGGCTCGACCGTTCGGGTCGAGTCAGGGCTGATCCGTCGCGACTCGCGCCAGGTGCCCCTGTCTCGCGCTCAGGCCATCGACCTGATCCAGCCGGCTGTTGGGCGCTTCCTGGGCCTGGCCGAGCTGCGAATCCGGGTCGCCGGGTCGCGATCAGAGGTCCGGCTGGCCTACATGGGCCTCTCCGACGCCGAGGCCACCAGAACCAGGCTGCTCTCCATCGCCCGCAAGAGTGCGGAGGAACTCACCACCGAGGCCGAGACCACCGCACCCGCCGACACCGCCGAGGCGGCCAGCACGACCGAGGCGGCCAGCACGACCTCGGTGACCCGCGCCGGCGCGGCCGCGGCCGGCGCGGCCGAGACGGTCCTGGTGAGCGTCCCGATTCTTCGCCTTGTCGCCGGAGTCGCCCTGAGCGCGACCGGGATCCTGGCCCTGGCCAGCACCGGCGTCATCGTCGGGCTGTCGGTCTCCATCCACGGGGCGGCGGCCTACATCTTCACCAGCGGGGCTTCGCTGGTCCTGGCTTTCATTGCTCCGGCGATCCGCCAGGTGACCAGCGAAGGGTCCTTCAGCCTCTCGGTGGCGCGTGACGGGCTGAGGGTCCACTCCGGGCTCATCGAGAGGGTCGCCGAGACCATCCCGCAGGGTCGGATCCAAGCGGTGCGGAAAGTCCAGCCACTGCTCTGGCGCCCCTTCGGGTGGTGCCGCCTGGAGGTGGTGGTGGCAGGGTCGCACGGACACCAGCGCAGGAACGAGCCCTCCCGCCGGCTGGTCCGGGCGCTGATGCCGGTGGGTAGTCGCGCCGTGGCGGACGCCCTGATCGAACGCCTCCTCCCCGCGATGACCGCGCTGGCACAGCCCGCGCCGTCCAGGGCGCGCTGGAAAGCCCCTCTGTCGTACCACTTCCTGGCCGGCGACTACGACGAGGCCTACGCAGTGACCTCCTGGGGCCGGGTGTGCAAAGTCACCGCCTGGGTCCCGCTGGCCAAGGTGCAGAGCCTTCGGTTCGTCCAGGGACCCTTCCAGCGCCTCCTCGGGCTCGCCAGCGTCCACCTGGACGTGGCTGGGCGCAAGCTGAGAGCCACCTTCCGAGACCGGACCCTGGCAGAGGCCCAAGAGCTGGTCAGCGTCCTGGCGAGCCGCTGCCGTCAGGCCCGCTCCCCCGCATAAGGCCGAACGACTGCTCAACCAAGGCCACCCACTGGCCGATTGTGACTAGAGTGAAGTGGCCTCGAACGCTGCGGGCGAGGGACCCGGCGCGCAGGCAACCCCCTGGAGCCCACCCGTGATCATCCCCGACAGCCAAGCCAGGACCGCAGACCCAGCCCCCATGGGCTTGCTCGGTGGCCTCGTGCGGGCCGCCCGCCCCAAGCAATGGGCAAAGAACGTGCTCGTGCTCGCCGCGCCCGGTGCGGCGGGAGCGCTCACCCGCCCGCGCGACCTGGCCATCTCCCTTGCCACTGTTGGGATCTTCTGCATCGTGGCCAGCGCGGTCTACCTGGTCAACGACAGCTTGGACGTGGAAGCAGACCTGCGGCACCCCACCAAGCGCTACCGCCCGATCGCCGCAGGCGTGGTGCCGATCGCCCTGGCCCGAGTGCTGGGAGCGGGCTTCGCCGCTCTCGGAATCGGGCTCGCCTGGCTGCTGGCCGGCCGCAACCTCACCATCGTGATGGCGACCTACGTGGCCATCAACCTGGCCTACAGCACTTGGCTGAAGCACGAGGCGGTGGTGGACCTGGCCGCGGTGTCCGCGGGGTTCATCCTGCGCTCCATCGCCGGCGGGGTGGCCATCGGCGTACCCCTGTCGACCTGGTTCGTCATCGTGGCCTCGTTCGGCTCGCTGTTCATGGTGGCGGGCAAGCGCACCGCCGAGCAGGCCAGCGCCCAAGACGTGACCATCGACCAGGTCAACTCGGCCACGGTGACCGCCACCGGCCTTCCCGGACCTGGCCGGGCCGTCCTGCGTGCCTATTCCGCCGACTACCTGCGATACGTGCGGACGCTGGCCTCGGCCGTCGCCATCGCTGCTTACTGCCTCTGGGCTTTCGAGAAGGCAGGACCCGCAGGTCACGCCGCCATCTGGTTCGAGCTCTCCATCGCCCCGTTCGTGATGGCCATACTGCGCTACGCCCTGCTGGTCGACCACGGGCTGGGAGGTGCGCCAGAGGATGTGGTGCTCGGGGACCGGGTGCTGGCCCTGCTGGGGGTGTGCTGGGCGGCGACGTTCGCCCTCGGCGTCTATGCCTAGCCCGACAGCTGTGCCTGGCCCGACAGCTGTGCCTGGCCCGACAGCTGTGCCCAGCCGGAAATCGCCCCCGCGACCCACCCGGGGGCCGAGCCCGGGTCGGACCCAGGGGCGGACCCAGCTGCTCACCGGGTGGGGTCGGACCTCGCCCAGCGCGGCCACGGTGATCCGCGCCGGGGCCGATGCGGGCGCCCTGGTCGGCGGGGAGATCGCCGAGCTGTTGAATCGGCCCGGTGGGGTGATCGCCAGGGGACTGGGGCGCAGCTACGGCGATGCGGCCCAGTGCGCCGGCGGCACGGTCATCGACCTGACCGGGCTGGACCACATCCAGCGCTTCGACCCCGAGGCGGGGACAGTGACCGTTGACGCCGGGGTCAGCCTGGACACCTTGATGAGGGTGCTGCTCCCCCGCGGGTGGTTCGTACCGGTGACCCCAGGGACCCGCATGGTCAGCGTGGGCGGGGCCATCGCGGCGGACATCCATGGAAAGAACCACCACGTGGACGGGACCTTCGGGTCCCATGTCCGCTCGATGACCCTCGCCACCCCGACCGGGGTGCACGAGCTCACCCCTGGGGATGGCCCCGACGACCGCGCCGCCGCCCTGTTCTGGGCCACCACTGGAGGGATGGGGTTGACCGGCATCGTGCTCGCGGCCACCATCGACCTCATCCCGGTGCAGACCACCCGGATCCGGGTCGACACGATGCGCGCCTGCGACCTGGACGACGCCCTGGCCCGCATGACCGAAGGCGACTCGCGCTACCGCTACACGGTGGCCTGGGTGGACTCCCTCGCCCGCGGCCGTCACCTCGGCCGGGCGGTCCTCACCAGCGGTGACCACGCCAGCGCCGACGAGCTGCCCGCGGACATCCGCCCGAGGGCGCTGGCCTTCGCCCCGGCCAGCGGCCCGGCGGTGCCCCCCCTGGTCCCGGCCAGCGTGCTCAACCGGGCCACGGTGCGGGTCTTCAACGAGGCCTGGTTCCGCAAGGCTCCCCGCCGGGAGGAGGGCCGGATCGAGGACCTGACCACCTTCTTCCACCCCCTGGACATGCTGTCCGGGTGGAACCACCTGTACGGGCCGAGGGGATTCGTGCAGTACCAGCTGGTGGTGCCCGACTCGGCCACCGACACCCTCCGGTTGGCGCTCGAGCGCCTGAGCGGGGCGGGCTGCGCGTCGTTCCTCACGGTGCTGAAGCGGTTCGGGCCCGAAGCAGGCCCGCTGTCGTTCCCCATGCCCGGCTGGACCCTGACCATGGACATCCCCGCCGGCACCGCGGGGCTCGGACCGCTGCTCGACGGGCTCGACGAGGTGGTCGCCGGTGCGGGCGGGCGGGTCTACCTGGCCAAGGACGCCCGCCTGCGCCCCGAGCTGGTCCCGGTGATGTACCCCCGGCTGGCCGAGTGGCGTTCGGCGCGGGACGCGGCGGACCCCGCAGGCATGATGCGCTCGGACCTGGCGCGCCGGCTCGGCCTGGTCCGCGCCCCAACCCTTGGGTAAAATTTGCTCGGTGCCGCCTCCAACCGCTGCCCACTCCCGTCTAACTTGAGCTGATGAACGACGCCTTTGCCCAGCCCCAGTCGGTGCTCGTACTCGGGGGAACCTCCGACATCGCCCGGGCCATCGTGCGCAGCTTGGTCGCAGCGCGCACCCGGACAGTGGTCCTGGCCGGACGGGACACCGCCCGCCTGGCGGTGGCTGCGCAGGACGCCCGGGCTGCGGGAGCCGACTCGGTCAGCACGACCGGCTTCGATGCGGATGACGTGGGGCGCCACTCCGAGGTGCTGAACAAGGTCTTCGCCGACAGCACCGGGTTCGACCTGGTGATCATGGCTGTGGGGGTGCTCGGGGACCAGTCCCACGACGAGGCCGACCCGGTGGCCGCGGCCGGGGTCATCTGGACCAACTTCGCCGGTCCCGCCGCGGCCTGCCTGGTGGTAGCGGAGCGGTTGAGGGCACAGGGACACGGCACGCTGGTGGTGCTTTCATCGGTGGCCGGGGAGAGGGTGAGGCGGGCCAACTTTGTCTACGGCTCCTCCAAGGCGGGCCTGGATGGCTTCGCGCAGGGGCTCGGCGATGCCCTGGTCGGTTCCGGCGCCAGGGTCATGGTGGTGCGGCCTGGATTCGTACACACCAAGATGACCGCGGGGATGAAGGTTGTCCCGATGGCGGCCACCGCCGACCAGGTTGCCCGGGCGGTGGTGGACGGGCTGGCCAAGGGGGCTGAGGTGGTCTGGGTCCCTCCGGCGCTGCGGCTGATGATGGCGGTGGCCCGCCACCTTCCCCGAGCCGTGTTCCGACGGCTCCCGGTTTGACCGGCGCGGTCAGGACCCAGTTCCGGGGCGACGGGCTGCTGGCCCCCGAGCCGCCGCTGGCCCCCCAGCCGCGGCTGTCCCCCGAACCGGGCTCGGCACCCCCGGCCATCGACCTCCTCCAGTGGGCCCGACGCTTCTCGTGGGCAGTGCGACCGGCGCTGGTCTACGCGCTGTCGCGCGCCTGCGTGCTCCTTGCTGCCGGGGTGGCGGTGATCCTGAGCCCCAGCCTCACCCTTGGCGGAGCCCTGGTGCGCTGGGACAGCGGGTACTACGTAGACCTGGCCAAGGCGGGCTACCCCCACCTCGTCCCGATGGTGGGAGGGCACGTGATCCAAAACACCACCGCCTTCTTCCCCCTGTTCCCGCTTTCCATCAAGGAGCTCTCCACCTTCACCTGGATCCCGCCTGTGATTGGCGGGCTGCTGCTCAGCTCCGGGTTCGGGCTCCTCGCTGCGCTGATGGTGTGGTTGCTGGCTCGGGACCTGTGGGACGAGGCCGTTGCAAACCGGGTCTGCTGGCTGTTCTGCTTGTTTCCCGGATCCTTCGTGTTCAGCATGGTCTACGCGGAGGGACTGTTGATCGCCCTGGCCGCAGCGTGCATCCTGGCGTTGCGGCGCCAACGCTGGCTGGTCGCCGGGGTGCTGGCTGCCCTCGCCACCGCCACCCGCCCGAACGCCATCGCCCTGGGGGCAGCGTGTGCCTGGGTGGCGGCGTGTGCGATGTACCGGCGCCGGGAATGGCGCGCCCTGCTGGCCCCGGCACTGGCCCCCGTGGGGATCCTCGCTTACCTTGGGTACCTGTGGATCCGGACAGGCAGTCCCACCGTCTGGTTCACCACCGAGAACCAGGGCTGGCACGAGGGGTTCGACCTCACGGCCACCTGGACCCGGATCGCCGGCTTCGTCAACCACCCCCAAGCCAACCTGAACGACGCGGTCGGCCTGGCCTGCCTGGCGTTCGTCATCCTCGCCGGGATCGTGCTGGTGAGGAGCCGGCTGCCTGGCGAGCTGGTCGCCTACGCGGGGGTGATAATCGCTTTGACCCTGGTGTCGCGGCTCTACGGCACGACCCCCCGATTCCTCCTCACCGCCTTCCCCCTGGTGATGGCCCTCGGATACCGGCTGCGCGGGATCGGCTTCGTGGCGGCGGTGGCTGCATCGGCGACCGCGATGGGTTGGCTGATGGTGGTGACCGCCTCCTCCTACGCGCTGACCCCCTGATGCTCTCTGGTGCGCGCCGACCGGTGAGGGCCACAGCGGGTAGTGGGTGGGCGCGGCGGCGCGGCGCAACCAAGCTCAATTACTAAGATTGGGTTATGAAGTACCGCAGTCTCGGTCCTACCGGAATGATGGTGAGCCCGCTCTGTCTGGGGGCGATGATGTTCGGGGCGTGGGGGGAACCCGACCACGACCGCTCGATCCGGATCATCCACGCTGCGCTCGACGCCGGGATCAACTTCATCGACACCGCGGACGTCTACTCCCAGGGGGAGTCCGAGACCATCGTCGGCAAGGCGCTCGCCGGGGGCCGGCGCGACGACGTGATCCTGGCCACCAAGTTCCACGCCCCGATGGACCTGCCCATGGGATCGGCGGGCGGGAACCCGAACCGTCGGGGGAACTCGCGGCGCTGGATCGTGCGGGAGGTCGAGGCCAGCCTCCGCCGCCTCGGCACCGACTGGATCGACCTGTACCAGGTGCACCGGCCCGATCCCGACACCGACATCGCCGAGACGCTGGGTGCCCTGAGCGACCTCCGCCAGCAGGGCAAGATCCGGGCGTTCGGGTCCTCCACCTTCCCCGCTCACCAGGTGGTAGAGGCCCAGTGGGCCTCGGAATGGCACGCGTTGGGGCGCTTCGTCACCGAACAGCCGCCTTATTCGATTTTGGCCCGCGGTGTCGAGGCTGACCTGCTGCCGGTGGCCGAGCAGTACGGGCTCGGGGTGATGCCCTGGAGTCCGCTGGCCGGGGGCTGGCTGAGCGGCCGCTACCGCAAGGGTGTGCAGGTCCCCGCATCGCATCGCGGCGAGCGGATGCCGGCGCGCTACGACCTGTCCGACCCTTCTAACCAGGCAAAGCTGGACGCCGCCGATGCGCTGGCCATCCTCGCCGAGGAGGCCGGGGTCACCCTGATCCACCTGTCCCTGGCGTTCGTGCTCCAACACCCCGCGGTGACTGCGCCGATCATCGGACCCCGCACGATGGAGCACCTCGAAGCAGCCCTGGGCGCGGAGGATGTAGTGCTCCCGACGGAGGTGCTGGACCGCATCGATGAGATCGTCCCGCCGGGAACGACGCTCTCGCGCTCCGACTCGGGCTACACGCCCCCGTCGCTGTCGGACCCATTCCTGCGTCGTCGCCGCACCGCCTGAGCAACCCGTCGGAACTGGCTCACCCGCACGATGATTGGGTAATAACGAGCGCTGAGAGGAGTAGCTGATGCTTTTGGACGGGGTCAACCACATCGCCTGGGTCTCCAAGGATGTGGATCGGCTGTGCAAGTTCTACGAGCAGGTGTTCGAGGCCGTGATCGGTCCCACCCGCAGCCACGGACCTGGTGAGACCATGACCGTGATCGACATCGGTCCGGCCACCCAGCTGAACGTGTTTGTGATCGAAGGCAACACCGAGGCCGAACGCCAGACCCCGATGTGGGGTCGGGGGCGCATCGACCATGTCGGGCTGGCCGCCGCCTCCGAGGCCGCCTTCGGGACCATCCGGGACCACCTTGTCGAATCCGGCGCCAGTGACGGGACCGTGACGGATTTCGGCGGGGCACTGAGCATCTTTTTCCGGGATCCGGACGGTCTGGAGGGCGAGGTGCTGCTTCAAAAGCATTGAGGGGCGGGGGTCTTCTTCAGGCACAGTCAGCGTGGACGCAAGATTCCTGACCTGCTGGTAGCGGCCGCAGCGGAGGAGCTCGACGTCTCCGTCCTCCACTACGACGCTGACTTCGACCTCATCGCCATGGTCACCGGACAACCCTGCCAGTGGGTCGTGCCTGCCGGCACCGTCGATTAGCCCTGGGACGTTCCGGTAGTCGATCCCGCTGCGGGCGCTTCCGACGGCGCCGGCAGCTCCGATCAGATGAGTATGCAATGGCGAAGACGTCCCGGCGGCGAGGGCGCTGGTGGAACTGTTCCAGCACGCAGAACACATAGGCGGCTTTGTGCACGGAGTCCATAGGCCACTAAGGAATGGTCGGGGGCCCTGGTGCGGCGGCGGTACCTGACGGCAGCTAAAGTGGCGGTTGACGGTGAGTCGGCCGGGTGGCCGCGGCTCAGGTCCGAGTGATCGGGCGCCGGGTCGAGGAAGGTCGGGACTCCAAAGGGCAGGGTGCTGGCTAACGGCCAGTCGGGGTGACCCGCAGGAAAGTGCCACAGAGAACAGACCGCCGATGATCCCCGCTAGGCCATTCGTGACCGTGGGGGGACACAGGCAAGGGTGAAACGGTGCGGCAAGAGCGCACCAGCGACCGGGGCAACCCGGTCGGCTTGGTAAACCCCACCCGGAGCAAGGCCAAGCGTGGGATGGGCTGCCCGCCCCATATCCCCAGGTAGGCCGCATAGATGGATGGCCACCGGGCCCGCTGGACTTCCGAGCCCAGCGGGCCTACAGAATCCCGCCTATAGGCCGACTCACCGTCACCAAAGGTCGCTCCGTGATCGCGGCGCGGACCGACCTGAAAGCGTGGTGCGTGACCCGGGGAGCCCAGGCCCTGGCGCACCTGGGCAAGGTGAACGGGTGGAGCTTTGCCCAGGCCCAGGACCACACCGAGGAGGCCTTCGAGCCTTGGGCGCAGCGCTCGGCCCACGACTGGGAGCTGGACCTGTCGGTGCTCAGGCGCGCTGGGCTGCACCCCGTGCTCCGGACCGAGCCAACAACGTGGCTGTGGCCAGGCCCCAGTACCGCGATGACGCATGTGACGCGGGTGGGCTGAGCCTCCGGGCGCTCGACGAGGACCAGCTCTCCGGGCTGCTGGCGAGCTTGGGCCAAGCCCCGCGGGTCGAGTTCCTGGACACGCACCAGGCCCAGTCGTTACCAAAACTCGCACCGGGCCGACAGGACCCCGCACCTTTCCCGGAGAAGAAGCGCTGGTGGCGCCGAGCCCAACTCCTAACGTCCGAGCCCGTGATCCTCCTCAGAAGGCGGGGACGTCGTCGAGGGTCATCTGCCCGCGGTCTTTAGCTCAATGACCCCTCTGGAGGGCTTCCAGATACACCGACGGACTAATGCACGAGACCACTACCGGCTCAGGTTCGGATCTGAGGGCAATGTGGGAGCGGGAGTCACGCTAGTGCCGTTCGGGTTCAGGGTGAAGGTGTAGAATTGCGTGCCCCCTCCCGCAGGGCAAAACGGGACGGATCCGTTCATGGTGCACTGTGGGTAAGCCAGGGTGACCGAGGTTCCTGAGTCGGAGACAACCGACACCAGCAGCACAGGGCTGAAGGTAGCGGTCCCGATATAGGTGTTCGCATTAAAGAAGAATGCCTGCTGGCAGTATCCGCCTGCGGGGTTGGCGGGGTTGGCGCAGTCGCCAATGAGCACGCTCAGTGGACCCGAGCTTCCCGCGGGCGATGACGACACCACCCTGTAGCCCAGGCTCACCACCTTGCGGGCGGCAGCCGCCGCGTCGAACCCTGACCCCAGCGTGGTGGTGGTTGACGAGCTGGTGGTGGTTGACGAGCTGGTGGTGGTCGACGAGCTGGTGGTGGTGCTCCTGCCCACTTCGGGGGACCCGATATGTTTCCCGGAAGTGGTGCCGCTCTGGGCCTGCTTGGCTGGCGAGTGGTTCAAGTGGGTTCCCAGCAGGTAGCCGCCCCCACCCAGCAGGATAAGCAACAAGAAGCCGATCAACCAGGGGAACAGGCGCGCCAAGACACCGCGCCCGAGGGCCTCGTCATATCCTGGGTCCGACCCGCCAGGCATCATGTCCGGCCCAGGAACCGCGGCGGCTTGTGCGACGGGCACCCGGAGGGTCCGGGTGTCGGGTGGCACGGGTGGTACGGGTGGCACGGGCGGTGCGGGTGGTGCGGGTGGTACGGGTGGCACGGGCGGTGCGGGTGCGGGTGGCACGGGCGGTGCGGGTGGTACGGGCGGTGCGGGTGGTACGGGGGCCGGCTGGGCACGGCTGTCAGGCTGGGCGGCTCCGCAGGACCGGCAAAATCGCGCAGTCGGGGGCCGGAGTGGCTCACCGCACGCAGCGCACCAGCGGGCATCCCCGCCGGGCGGCCGGGCGTCAGTCGAAGCCAATATCCACCCCGCAGTCTGGACAGAAGCGGGCGCCACCCGCGTTCGCCGAGCCGCAAGCCGGACAGTATTGAGACCGACCCGCGACCTCACCTGGCGCCGGCTGCGCCCCCTGCGGCACCCACCCCGGGCGCGCAACCACCGAGGCCGCCTCAGGGGCGAACGGTGCAGGCGCCCTGGCCGGCGACCCCGAAAGGGCGGCCTTCCACTGGGGATGGATCCGACCCCCGAAGGACCCCGCAATCGCGCCCGCCCCAGCTGGCCACCCGGTCGACATCAAGCGCGGCAGGTAAAACGCAGCCACCGGGATCAGCGCCCCCCAGATGAGACCGACCAGGATGGCGCTGCCCCAGCCAAGGCCTACGGTGAGGGTCTCTGCGCCCACCCGGTGGGCGGAAAGACCATAGGACAACCCGATCGTGATGTTGGCCAAGAAGACCACCACCACCGTGCCGACCAGCGCCAGCCCCGCTGATTGGAGGCAGGAGAGCCACTGCATCCGATCCTCCGGGGCTCGGCGCATGGTACCGCTCACCGAGGCGAACACCAGCGCCAGGATGGGAACCAGCACCAACAGCCAGAAGTACCCGGACTGCCCGCCGTGCAACAGGCCCGCCTGCGCCACGGTTGCGTGCCCGGGGACAACAGTGCCCACACCGCCATTGCCGTAGTACCCGCTGTTGCCGTAGTACCCGCTGTTGCCCACGGAGCCCGTGTCGAATTCGCCCGACCCGGACACCGCGAGGTACGCACCGGCTCCGAAGAACGCCAGGACGGCCATCGCCGAGGGCAGGTCCAGGACCCCGAGTCCGCTCGCTGGCCCCAGCGCCTGGCCCCCCGCCCCGTTGATGGCGACCACAGCCACCAGGACCAGGAGGCCGATCAGGGACAGGACCGCGACCGAGGTCGCGAACCTCCGCAAGTCCCGTGCCGGGCCGCTCCACGGCCGGACGAGCGCCGCCAGTCGCTCGGGCACCAAGCCAGGGCGACCCCAGGCCAGGCACATACCGGCGACAAGTCCGATGACGAACACGTAGACGACGGTGAGGAAGAAGACCGAAACCCCGTCAGTGCCGATGGTGAGCAGGTAAGCGGGTCCGCCACCGTTCGGGCCGAAACTGAACCTGCCCGAGGTCGCCAGCGCAAGGACGACTTGGGCCAGCCCGGCCACCACGGCAGTGATTCCTGCACGGGCAGCGATGGCCCCAAGAGTTCGGCTGGGCAGGTCACGTTCCGCTCGCCGGGTCAGCACCACCACCGCCACCGCGACCAGAGCGAACAACAGCCCGGCCTGCCAGCCGACGCCGATGCTCCCGTAGGCACCGAATAAAGTTGAGCCCGAGTAGACGCGCGATATCCCAACGTGGCCTCCCAGACTTGCCCCCGCCAGGTACCCGCCCACCCGAAGCCACGAGC
>JBOGGT010000039.1:0-3519 GCA_050744225.1 Acidimicrobiales bacterium
CCTCTGCGAGGCGCTCGTCGGCCAGCGCCAGCATCTCCACGGCCAGCACCCCCGCATTCGCCGCGCCGTCCACAGCCACGGTCGCAACCGGGATCCCCCGCGGCATCTGCACCGTGGCATACAGGGCGTCCACCCCGCCCAGAGCGCTGCCCGAAAGGGGAACCCCGATGACCGGCAGGGTGGTGTTCGCGGCCACCGCCCCGGCCAGGTGGGCGGCCATGCCCGCGCCGCAGATGATCACCCCGTAGCCGGCCACCCTGGCGCCCGTGGCGAAGTCCGCCACCGCCTGTGGAGTTCGGTGGGCCGAGAGCACCATCTCGTCGGCCTCCACCCCAAATCTTCCCAGCATCTCCAACGCCGGGGCCATCTTGGCGGCATCGCTCGCAGAGCCCATCATCACCGCGACTTTCACCAGTCTCCGTCCTCACAAGTGTGGCTGCCACCGACCATCTCTGCGTTGCACGCTCTGGCGCGCCCCGAGATCAGCTCCTCGAACTCGGCGCGGATCGCGTCGGCAGCGATGTCGCGCCGGTACTGCACCCCGGGGAAGGAGATGCAGCGTGCCGCGCGGTAGGCGTTGTCGGAGGCATCCGCCAGCATCGGCCCGAGGCCAACCGCGTTCAGCACCCGGCCCCCGGCGCTGACCAGGAGACCGCTGCCGTCGGGGCTGAGCGCGGTCCCGGCGTGGAGCACCTGCGCTCCTCTTACCTCGGCCGCGCGATCCAATCCCTCGATGAGGCCACCGCGCACGGGATCGGCTGGGTAGCCCTGTGCTGCCAGCACCACGCAAACGCAGGAGTCGTCGGTGAAGCTCGCGGTGTCGCTCAGGTTCCCCGCGGCGGCTTGGGCAAACAGGTCTGCCAGGTCGGTGGCGTCCGCAAGCCTGGGCAGGATCACCTGGGCCTCTGGGTCGCCGAAGCGGATGTTGAACTCGACCACAGCCGGGCCGTCCTCGGTGAGCATCAGCCCGGCGTAGAGCACTCCGCGGTAGTCGATGCCCCTGCGCCGAAGCTCGGCGACCAGGGGGGCAACTGCGGTGTCGATCACGGTGTCCACCAGGTGCTCGCCCACGCTGGGGACGGGCGAGTACGCGCCCATCCCGCCGGTGTTCGGCCCGGTCCCGCGGTCCCCCAGGCGCTTGAAGTCCTGCGCCGGGGCGAGGGGCACCAGGCGCTCCCCGTCGCACAGGACCATCAGGGACAGCTCGGTCCCGACCAGGCCCTCCTCGATCACCACCCGGCGCCCGGCGTCGCCGAAGGCGGCTCCGGAGAGCTTGGCCGCCAGGTCCGCTTCGGCGTCCTCGAGCGACCAGGTGACCAGCACCCCCTTGCCCCCCGCCAGCCCGTCGGTCTTGATCACGTACGGCGGCTCAACGCTCCGCAGGTGTGCGAGGGCGGCGTCGAGGCCCTCGAACACTGCGTGCGCGGCGCTGCGTACGCCGGCCGCGGCCAGGACCTCCTTCATCCAGGCCTTGGAGCCCTCCAGCCGGGCCCCGTCCGCGCCAGGTCCGAGCACCAGCTGTCCCCGGGCGCGCAGGCGGTCCGCCAGGCCCTCCACCAGAGGCTGCTCGGGGCCGATGACGAACAGGTCGGCCTCGACCTCCTCCACCGGGACACCGGCGCACGTCACCGAGCCCAAACCGCCTCCGCCGCCCGCACCGCCATCGCTGCCCGCACCGCCTGTCGCCATGCCGGGGTTGCCCGGGGCGACGACGACCTCGGCACTGCGCGCCAGTGCCAGTGCCAGCGCGTGCTCCCGGCCACCGCTGCCGACGACGCAGACCCTCATCGGGCCCAGACCCTCATCGGACCCAGACCCTCATCGGGCCCAGACACTCATCGGGCCCAGACACTCATCGGGCGGAGCCTCGAACCAGCTGTTGCACTTTTCCACCGAAAATGTGGACAAGTGCAACAGCTGGAAACACTGCCGGTCGAGCCCTCATGCGCTGAGCCGCACGAACTGCTCCCGGCCAGGGCCGACCCCGACGAGTGACACCGGGACTCCGGCCAGCTCGGAAAGGCGGTTGACGTAAGCCCGGGCGGCGGGGGGCAGGTCTGCGAGGGCGGTGGCCCCGGTCAGGTCGGTCTTCCAACCGGGGAACTGCTCGTAGATTGGAACCACGCGATGCAGCACAGACTGATGGTAGGGGACGTAGTCGTAGCAGCGCCCATCGGTGGGGTCCTCGTAGGCCACGCAGACCCGCAGCACATCGAAGTCGTCGAGGACATCCAGCTTGGTGAGCCCGATCTCCGAGAGCGAGTTGAGCCTGACCGCCTGGCGCAGCATCACCGCGTCGAACCAGCCCGGCCGGCGCTGGCGGCCCGTGTTGGTCCCGAACTCGTGGCCGCGCTCCACCAGCGCGTCCCCGAGCGGCCCCTCCAGCTCGGTGGGGAACGGGCCCGAGCCCACCCTGGTCACGTATGCCTTGGCTATGCCGATCACCCGGTCGATGGAGCGCGGCCCGATTCCCGCACCGGTACAGGCGCCTCCGGCCACTGGGTTGGAGGAGGTCACGAAGGGATAGGTCCCGTGGTCCAGGTCCAAAAAAGTCGCCTGCGCTCCCTCCAGCAAGACGTTCTGGCGGGCGTCGAGTGCGTCGTGCAATAGCGCCACGGTGTCGGCGATCATAGGCTCGACCCGTGGCGCGTAGGTGTCCAGGAATCGCTCGGAGATGTCCTCGGCCGAGAGCGGGAGCTGGTTGTAGACCTTCGCGAGGATCGCATTCTTCTCTTTGAGCACCACTTCCAACTTCTGGCGGAAGATCTTGGGGTCGAACAGGTCCTGCACCCTCAGGCCCACCCGCGCCGCCTTGTCCGCATATGCAGGGCCAATGCCCCGGCGGGTGGTGCCGAGCTTGTTCTTGCCCAGGTAGCGCTCGGTCATCCGGTCGATCTCTGTGTGCCACGGCATGATCAGGTGGGCATTGCCGCTGACCTTCAGTCCCGAGCAGTCCACCCCCTTGGCGGTGAGGGTGTCAACCTCGTCCAGCAGCACGCCCGGCTCCACCACCACCCCGTTGCCGATCACCGCGGTGATGTGCGGGTAGAGGATCCCGCTGGGCACCAACTGGAGAGCGAAGGTCTCGTCGTCCACGACGATGGTGTGTCCTGCATTGTGGCCACCCTGGTAGCGCACCACCATCTGCATCTCTTTGGCCAGCAGGTCGGTGAGCTTGCCCTTGCCCTCGTCCCCCCACTGGGTCCCGACAACGACAGTGGCGGGCACGCCAGACAGTGTACCCAGGCCAGCTCGCCAGGCCAGTCTTGGTGCCCTACCCGCGCTCGGCCACCTGAGCGAAGTCTCGGCAGCGTCCTCCACAGCGATGCCGACCAGACTCCACATCTGGTCGATGCGTATCTCGATGAGGAGAGCATCCCGTGCGATACGGTGACGAGTGTGTCCTGAAAGGAGAGTGAAGGTGATGTAGAAGGTCGCCAGCACGAACCGTGCTGTGCCGGTGATGGGGGATGGCCCTCCGGGTTCGCCGAGCAGGCGGAGATCCCAAACCACCGCAAG
>JBOGGT010000040.1:0-7890 GCA_050744225.1 Acidimicrobiales bacterium
CCGTCAGGGTGACGGGTAGCGCTCCTCAGTTCGGGTAACTCTCCTCAGTTCCGCGCCTGCTGGTCGGCATGGAATCCCGCCGGGCGTTCGGGGCTCTACGAGGTAAGGTTTTCACAATGGACGCCCCAGTTCCTGTCATAAGCAAGACTTGGGCGTGGCGACGGTGGGCGCCTTGGGTGGTGGCGATTGCCTTCAGCATCAGCTGCGTTGTCCACTTGTTCCACCCAGTGTCGTTTACCCCGATCGTGCCCGGTTTCCTGCCCCACAAGACTGCAATCGTGTACGTCAGCGGCGTGGCGGAGCTCGTCTGTGCTGTCGGTCTCTGGCGTCGAGACCGCTGGGCTGGGATCGCCTCGGCCGTCTTGCTGGTGATGATCTGGCCGGCAAACCTGCAGATGGCGCTCAACGCCCAGTCTGGGAACGTCCTCGCCCACCAGGTCGAGGACTGGGTCCGTATGCCTCTGCAGATCCCGCTCATCTGGTGCGCTCTCCAGTCGGGCGCCCCGTGGCACCCCTTCGCGGGGCAGTCGTGATCTAAGCTGAGCCGGGTGGTCCTAAGGTTTGCGCCCACCGTCGAGGAGATTTTGGCACTGCCCGATGGCGGCTTCCGAGCCGAAAGCCCGTGGCTGGTCATCCTGCGAACCAGCGACCTCGCATAGCAAGCGGTCGGGGGAGGGATCAGTCGCGCTGGGGCGTACTCTGTGCGGGTGCGAATCGCTCAGGTCTGCCCCTACAGCCTGACCTTCCCCGGCGGAGTGCAGTGCCAGGTCCTGGGGTTGGCGAGCGCACTGCGGCGCCTCGGCCACGAGGTCAAGGTGCTTGCGCCGTGCGACGGACCGGTGCCAGACGCCGATGTCGTCCCCCTCGGCCTGTCGATACCCTTCGCCGCCAATGGCTCCGTGGCTCCGGTGGCACCCGATCCGGCCTGCTTCCGCAGGACGGTGCGCCGCTTGGAAGAAGGTGACTTCGACCTGGTGCATGTGCACGAGCCACTGGTTCCCGGCCCCAGCCTGACCGCTCTGCTCACCACCAGGCTGGCCGTGGTGGGCACCTTCCACCGCGGTGGGAACAGCGGCGCTTACCGGGCGCTTCGACCACTGGTCCGCTGGGTGGCGGACCGCATAGACCAGCGCTGTGCGGTCTCCGAGGACGCCCGCGCCAGCGCCACTGCTGGACTTGGGGGGGAATACGCCCTGGTCCCCAACGGGGTCGAGCTGGATCGCTTCGCGTCTGCTGATCCTTGGCCAACCAAGGGACCCACGATCATGTTCCTGGGTCGTCACGAGCCCCGCAAGGGCTTGGCCACTCTGTTGGAGGCGTTCGACCATTTGGAACCAGAGGCTCGTCTGTGGGTGGCGGGCAGCGGCCCGGAGACTGCGGAGCTCATGCGCAAGAGTGCGCGCAACTCCAGGATCGAGTGGCTGGGGCAGATCAGCGATGCGGAGAAGGCGGCCCGGCTCCGGGGTGCCGATGTGTACGCCGCCCCCTCCGAGCACGGGGAGTCCTTTGGTGTGGTGCTTTTGGAGGCGATGGCCGCTGGTACCCCAATCGTGGCAAGCGATCTGCGTGGCTACCGGCTGGTGGCCAGGGCAGGGATCGACGCCCTGCTGATTGCCCCCGGTGACGCGGTCTCTCTTGCTGAGGGATTGGCCAGGGTGCTCGACAACCAGATCTTTGCTGAAAAGCTGGCGGGTGCAGGTCGGGCGCGGGCCGCGGAGTTTTCGATGCAGCGTGCCGCTCTGAGCTACGTCGAACTATACGAACAGCTGCTGGCCTCGGGAGCGGGCGGGGCGTCGCACCTAAGTCGGCTCCGCCCTGACCGTCTGGTGCCGACGCGCCTCAAGACAATCAGATTGCTTCGCCGTCACCCCGAGCCGGGACCGAGCGCGGCCTCGCAGCCCGGAGCGGGACCGAGCGCGGCCTCGCAGCCCGGAGCGGGACCGAGTGCGGCCTCGCAGCCCGGAGCGGGACCGAGTGCGGCCTCGCAGCCCGAACCCGGAGCTGAGCCCGGAGCCGAGCAGTGAGGACCCGAGCACCAGTCTCGGAGGCCCACCGGGCAGAGGCTGGGCGCTACGCGGCACGCAGGGCGGAAACACGCCGTGTCGAGCAGGTCAGGGTGGAGGCCCTCCGGGCAGATCAGATGCGGGCGAACTGCCGCCGCGCGGCTCTCTTCGCGGCGACCCCGGGCGTGCTGGTCGGGTTCGCCGCCCTAGCCGCCGCCTGGGCCGCCACCTCTGTTGTGCCCGGACTGGTTGTGGGGTTGGTGGTCGGGGGGCTGGTGGCGGCAGCGGCTCGACTCCTCGCGGTTCGCCTGGTCATGCGCCTGGTCGGCGCCGTCCCAGCGGGGTCCGAAGCCCAGCCAAGGACCCACAACCTCTTGGATGGGCTCTGCCCCAGCGCGGGTGTCACCCGCCCGCAGGTGTGGGTGCTCGACCACCAGGTCCCCAACGCCATGGTGGTCGCTGCCAACCCAGCCAGGGCGCGCCTGATCTTGACCACCGGGCTGCTCGACCTCCTCAACAGGGTGGAGCTGGAGGGGGTGTTGGCACAGCTGTTGATGCACCTTCGGTCCGGTGACGCCGTGCCGGCGACCATCGCCGTGGCAACCGGCCGAGCGTGGTTTGCGGACCGTACCTCACGAGGTCGTGAGGAGGCCGCTGACCTGGCCGCCTCGTCGCTCACCTGCTACCCCCGGGGCCTGGCCGCCTCCTTGGAACGCCTGAGTGGAGAGTTGCCGGTGGACGGGATGGCCGCCCGGCTTACCGCGCGGCTGTGGCTGGCATCGCCCGGTACCCCGCCAGGGCCGCGGGCGGCGGCACTCAGGGAGCTCTGAGCCCGAACGCGGGTCCGGAGTGGACACGGCGGGCTGGAGCAGGGGCTCAAATTAATTCCCCTTGAACTGACGGCGCACAAGGCGGGTACAGTGGAGCCGTGTCCGATCCCTCTCCGTCTCCGTCCCGTCAGACCGCCACGCCCAGGGTGAAGCGGGGCCTCGCCGAGATGCTCCGCGGCGGGGTGATCATGGACGTGGTGACCGCCGACCAGGCCCGGATCGCCGAAGAGGCAGGGGCGGTGGCGGTGATGGCGCTGGAGCGGGTGCCGGCCGACATCCGGGCGCAGGGCGGGGTGGCACGTATGAGTGACCCGGTCCTGGTGGATGCGATCCGATCGGCGGTGACCATTCCGGTGATGGCCAAGGCCCGCATAGGGCACTTTGTCGAGGCGCAGGTGCTCGAGGCGCTCGGGGTGGACTACATCGACGAATCCGAGGTGCTGACCCCGGCCGACAATGCCTACCACATCGACAAGTGGGCCTTTTCGATCCCCTTCGTGTGCGGGGCCACCGGGCTGGGCGAGGCCCTGCGGCGGATATCGGAGGGGGCGGCGATGATCCGCTCCAAGGGCGAGGCAGGAACTGGGGACGTGAGCCAGGCGGTCACCCACCTGCGTTCGATCCTGGGCGATATCCGCCGGCTGGGCGCAGCAGACCCCGCCGAGCTCTACGGGTGGGCAAAGGCCCTTGGGGCCCCTATCGGCCTGGTCAACGAGGTGGCAGAGGGTGGGCGCCTGCCGGTGCCGCTTTTCTGTGCTGGAGGGATCGCCACCCCGGCGGATGCCGCGCTGGTGATGCAGTTGGGAGCCGAGGCATGCTTTGTGGGCTCAGGGATCTTCAAGTCGGCCGACCCGGCGCGGCGTGCCAGGGCAATCGTCGAGGCGACCACCCACTTCCGCGATCCCCAGATCTTGGCCAAGGTCAGCCGCGGCTTGGGCGAGCCGATGGCCGGGACTCCGGGCGACCAGGTGAGTTTGAAGCTGGCCGACAGGGGCTGGTAGCAGCTCGGTGAAGGTAGGCATACTCGCGCTCCAGGGAGACTTTAAAGGACATGCCACCGTGCTGGCCGAGCTCGGTGCCCACCCCCTTGAGGTGCGCCGTCCTGACCAGCTCGGCGGTCTCGATGCGATGGTGCTCCCCGGGGGCGAGTCGACCACCATGTCGATGTTATTGGAGTCCTCCGGGCTGGGCGAGGCTCTGGGGCGCTGCCTGGCGGAGGGGATGCCCGCTCTCGGAACCTGCGCCGGGATGATCCTGCTGGGGGCGGAGGTACTGGATGGCCGGGCGGATCAGCGCTGCTTCGGGGTGATCGACATCTCCGTGCGGCGCAACGCTTTCGGGACGCAGGCCCAGTCCTTCGAGTGCGACCTGGAGGTGCCTGCGCTTGCCGGGTCGGGCGCGAGCGGCGCCAGCCTCGGCGGTGGCCCGATGAGGGCTGTGTTCATCCGGGCGCCGGTGGTGGAGCGGGTGGGACCCGGTGTAGAGGTGCTCGCCAGCGTCGCGGTGGGTGCGGGACCCGACGCCCCCGAGCGGCCGGTGCTGTGCCGGCAGGGGCCGGTGCTGGTCGCGGCTTTCCATCCGGAGTGCTCGGGCGATGGGCGGCTGCACGAGCTGTTTTTGCGTTACGCCAGAGGAAGGGACAGCTGAATGTCCGGTCACTCCAAGTGGGCCACGACCAAGCACAAGAAGGCCGCCACCGACAAGGTTCGGTCCAAGCTCTTCGCCAAGCTGATCCGCCAGGTCGAAGTGGCGGCGCGCGAAGGCGGAGCGGACATGACCGCGAACGCCACCCTGCGCACCATGTTCGCCAAGGCCCGGGATGCCTCGGTGCCCCTTGACACCATCGAGAAGGCGATCAAGCGGGGGTCCGGCGACCTGGAAGGTGTCCGCTACGAAGCGGTGTCTTACGAGGGCTACGCCCCCGCCGGGGTGGCGGTGATCGTGGAGTGCCTCACAGACAACCGCAACCGCACCGGGGCCGAGGTGCGCATGATCTTCAACCGGTCTGGCGGTTCGATGGCCGAGCCCGGTGCGGTGTCATGGCAGTTCGAGCGCAAGGGGGTGCTCCTGCTGGCTCGCTCCGCATCCGGAGGGTCGGGGGCCGCTGCATCCGAGGGGACAGAGGAGGATGCGATGACTCTGGCTGCACTGGAGGCGGGGGCAGAGGATCTGGCGGACGAGGGGGAGTACTGGCGGGTAACCAGCGCACCCGGAGACTTGGCCCAGGTGCGGACCGCACTGGAGGAGGCGGGCTTCACAGTGGAATCGGCTGAGCTGGCCATGGTGTCTTCGACCGTTGTACCGCTGTCTACCGAGGAGGATGCGCGCAAGGTGCTTAGGGTCATGGATGCGCTGGAGGATCACGATGACGTGCAGAATATCTGGGCAAACTTTGAAGTTGACGACGACATAGCAGAGCTGGTGGAGGCCTGATGGCCGGGTCCGCTCCCGGAGTTGGGGACCTGGCCCCTGAGATCAGCCTGCCAGCTACGGGCGGGCGGACCTACACCCTGTCGGAGTTCCGGGGCCAGCCCGTGGTCCTGGCGTTCTACCCGGGCGACAACACTGCGGTGTGTACCCGCCAGCTGTGCTCTTACTCGGCCGACCTCTCCCAGTTCGAGGGCCTGGGGGCGGCCCTGTGGGCGATCAGCCCCCAAGACGTGGCCAGCCACGAGGGATTTGTCGCCAAGTCCGGGCTCACCATGCCCCTGTTGGCCGACACCGACAAGGCCGCAGGTCGTGCCTACGGGGTCCTGGGCCCGGCCGGGTTCTACCGCCGCTCGGTTTTTGTCATCGACTCGGGGGGGGTGATCCGCTACGCCCACCGGGCGATGGCCGGTCTCACTTTCCGGCCCAGCTCGGATCTGCTGGAGGCGGTTCGCCAATCCAAGGCCTGAGGGCCTTCAGCCCTTCGGTTCTACAGGCGCCGCCGGTTCTACAGGCGCCGCCGGGCGGGCTCGGCGGCCGTTCACCTCGATGAACAGCTGGGCGGCAGCCTCCTGGATTGCCACCGACCAGGTCGGGTAGGCGTGCGGGGTGAGGGCCAGGCGGGCGGGGAACATCTTGGTGCGCATGGCCAGGGCCACCTCGGCCATCATCTCGCCCCCCCTTTCCGCCATGACCGTGGCGCCGAGCACCCGGCCCCCCGCGAGGTTGCGGAGCAGTGGTCGGGGTCCGACCACCAGCTTGACAAAGCCCGCGGTTTGGTTGGCCGCGACCGCCCGGTCGAGCGCGGTCATGGGCAGCCACGCTACCCTTGCGCCGGGTCGGTCGCTGGCCGCGTCGGCTTCGGTGGCCCCGACCCTTGCAACCTCCGGTGAGGTGAAGGTTACCCAGGGGATCGACGCGGGGCGGAACTTGCGCCGGGAGTAGCGGGACAGCGCGTTGGCGGCCGCGATCCGGCCCATCTCGTCCGCGGCGTGGGTGAAGGCGAGCTTGCCGGTGACGTCGCCGACTGCCCAGATGCCCTTTGTTGTGGTGGCCAGGTGGTCGTCGGTGACCACGAAGCCCTTGGCGTCGGTTACCACGCGAGCCACCTCCAGCCCGAAACCAGTGGTCCTCGGTTTGCGCCCCACGGCCACCACGATTCTGGCGGCCTCGACCGTGCCACCTCCACTCAAGTGCAGCCGGACCCCGCCCGCCCCCGACCCGCCGGCTGCGCCCGCCCCCGACCCGCCGGTGGCCTCGACGCGGGTGACCAACTGGCCGAGCTGAAGGTCGATGCCCTCCTCCCTGAAGACCTGCGCCAGCACCGCCGAGGCCTCTGGCTCCTCCCGGGGCAGGAGCCGATCCTGACCCTCGATCAAGGTCACCTCGGAACCGAGGCGGGCGAAGGCCTGGGCCAACTCCACCCCGATGGCCCCTCCGCCGAGGATGGCCAGCGATGCTGGCAGGGAGCGCAGGTCCCACAGGTTCTCGTTGGTGAGGTAGTCGATGTCGCTCAGGCCCTCGATTGGGGGCACGACTGGTCCAGCTCCGGTGGCGATGATCATCCGGTCTGCGCTCAGGCTCCGGCCACCCACCTCGATGGTTCGAGGCGAAGTAAGGCTGCCGTATCCGCCAACCACTTCGATGCCCTCGCCTGCGAGCACCTCGGCAGACTCGGCGGCAGCGATGGTAGTGATAGCCCGGTGTACCCTCGCGATAGCGGTTTCAAAGCTGGCTCCGGCGGCCGCGGCCTCGATCAATGCCTTGGAGGGGACGCACCCGCTGAAGGTGCACTCCCCGCCGACTGGGCCATGCTGGACCAGGCTTACGTTTGCACCCTTGCGGACCCCTGCTCGGGCAGCAGCGATACCGCCGGCCCCCCCACCGAGCACCAGCAGGTCAATCCTCGGGCCTGGCACGGGCGCTACTTGGCGCTCACGGTCCCAGCTGCCAGCAGGTACAAGGTGACGCCGTAGCACAGGACCGCGAGGGCGAACAGCAGGGACATGATGAGCGAGCTGATGTCGTTGTTGTAGTTGAGAAAGCTCGCCCCGTTGAACCCAGCGCCGATGATGGCCAGCCAGCCGATGAGGCTGGCGGCCAGGATCCCTCCGCGGTGAGCGGAGAAGGACCTCACCAGGACCGCGAGCCCAACCAGGATGAGGGCCAAGCCCAGTGCTGCGTGGGCGGCCAGCACGATCGCTCCGTTGGGGATTACCCACCCGATCCCCTTCATCAAGCCGGTGAAGTAGTTGCTGGCTTGGGCGCCGGGGTGCTGACTGGGTATCTTCACGTAGAGGTTGGTGCCTATGCCGAACCCGAACTGCACCAGCAGGAGCACCAGCATGGTCAAGTTGAGCCGGCGGAACTTGTCGAGAGGGCCACCGGCTGTCCCCGCGTGGCCACCTCTTGTCCTGGGCATGCCCGCAGCCTATGGGGGCAATGCGATCCTCGGTACGCTCCTCAGACACCCATGGCCTGACGGCCGCCACGAACGATGAGACAACGACTGCGACTACGACGACCTTGGGGGCGACTACTTCGTCAAGCGCGACGCCGAGCGCTCTCGCCAGCGTGCAGTGTCCCAACTGGAGGCGCTGGGCTACAGCGTCAGCCTCCAAAGCGCTGCT